>JABURT010000153.1 GCA_014762495.1 Gammaproteobacteria bacterium
GACATGTCGTTGTCGTTGAGTACCACCAGCAGGTTGGCATCGAGGTCACCGGCGTGGTTGAGGGCTTCAAAGGCCATGCCGGCGGTCATGGCACCGTCGCCGATCACCGCCACCACCTTGCGTTCCACGCCCTGGCGCTGCGCCGCCAGGGCCATCCCCAGGGCGGCGCTGATGGAGGTGCTGGAGTGGCCGACGCCGAAGGTGTCGTAGGGGCTTTCGTCGCGCTTGGGGAAGCCCGATAGACCGCCGTGCTGGCGTAGGCTGGTCATGGCCTCGCGGCGGCCGGTGAGGATTTTGTGCGGATAGCTTTGATGACCCACGTCCCAGACCAGGCGATCCTCAGGAGTTTCGTAGACGTAATGCAGGGCCAGGGTCAGCTCCACCGTGCCCAGTCCGGCCGACAGGTGGCCACCGGTCTGTGTGACCGACTCGATGAGGAATTCGCGCAACTCCGCGGCCAGTGGTTCCAGTTCGCGCGCCTCGAGTCGGCGCAAATCCTCGGGGGAGTCGATGCGGGACAGCAATGGGTAACGGGAGGAATGGGCCATTTGGAGTCTGTCTAAATCTGTTGAGAGAAAACCGCCTATTATCTATTTAATGGGCGGCGGTTGCCAGTGCTGGTGAGCCTAGGTGCGTCGATTGATGATGTACTCGGAGAGCCAGCGCAACGGGTCGGCGGCCTCGTCCAGGCCTGTCAGGCTGGCGAGGGCATCCTCGTGCAGTTCACGGGCGCGTTGTCTGGCCCCGTCCAGACCCAACAGAGCGGGGTAGGTCGGTTTTTGACGGGCCGCGTCCGCCCCCTGTTGCTTACCCAGTTCTTCGGTCTCGCCCTCGATGTCGAGGATGTCGTCCTGGATCTGGAATGAGAGGCCGATGCACTTGGCGTAGTGATCCAGGCGCTTTAAGACATCTTCATCGAATTGCTCGGAGCAGAGCGCGCCCAGCGTGACGCTGGCGCGTATCAGCATACCGGTCTTGTGGATATGCATCTCTTCCAGCTCGGGCAGGCTCAGGGCCTGGCCCTCGGCGGCAATGTCCACCGCCTGGCCGCCGCACATGCCACGTGAACCGCTGGCCAGGGCCAGGCACTCGATCATGCGTAGCCGTTGTTCGGCCGGGGCCTGTATGCGCGGGCTGTGGGCCAGGACGTAGAAGGCCTGGGTCTGCAGGGCATCGCCCACCAGGATTGCGGTGGCCTCGTCATAGGCCTTGTGGCAGGTAGGCTTGCCGCGTCGCAGGTCGTCGTCGTCCATGGCGGGCAGGTCGTCGTGTACCAGGGAATAGGCATGGATCATTTCCACCGCCGAGGCCGGATCGTCCAGTTGTTCCAGCGATACCCCAAGGGCCTGGCCGCTGGCATAGACCAGCATGGCGCGAACTCGCTTACCGCCGTCAAGCGCGGCGTAGCGCATGGCCTGGTGAAGGGAGGGGGGGTAGATGCTGGCCGCGGGCAGATTATGTTCCAGGACGGTTTCGACGCGCTCACGGTAGTCGCGCATCAGCTCCTGAAGGCTCATTCGGGCTTGTCCTCAAAGGGTGTCAGCTCGGCGTCATCGCCTTCGCCACTGAGCATGAGGACCTTCTGTTCGGCCTGCTTCAAGGCCTGCTGCGCGGCGCGGGTCAGGGTGACGCCTCGCTCGAAATCCTTGAGCGACTGTTCCAGGCTTTGATCGCCCTGTTCCAGGCGCTGAACCAGCCCCTCCAGTTCTTCTAGCGTCTTCTCGAAATCCAGATCCGCAGTGTCTTGTTTCTTCTTTGCCATGGCCGTGACTCTTTTAAGAGGACGCTACCATAACCTCGCCGGGCAAGAAGGGTCAATTGACTTGGCTTGTCTGCTTGCCGGTCTATGCTATAGGTGGGATTTGTTCGTGGGGCCTTGGAACGCTTACATACGCCCCCATATATGCTGAGTAATGACTGGGTCACAGTCGAGTTTTTCTGGCACCGGCATCCGTGCTTGACACTGGATTAGAATCGTTCTAGATTATTGCCATGATTTAGAAGTAGTCTAAATCCTTAGGGTGCCATCCTGGCAAGTCAAACCAATGTAAAGGAGAAGATCCATGGATCTGAAAGGCAGCAAAACAGAACAGCATCTGAAAGATGCCTTCGCTGGCGAATCACAGGCCAACCGTCGTTACCTCTACTTCGCAAACAAGGCAGACATCGAAGGCTTCAACGATATCGCTGCTGTATTCCGTTCAACCGCGGAAGGTGAAACCGGCCACGCACACGGCCACATGGAATACCTCGAAGCCTCTGGTGACCCCGCCACCGGCATGCCCTTCGGTGGCACCGCCGACAACCTTAAGACTGCTATCGCCGGTGAAACTCACGAGTACACCGACATGTATCCTGGCATGGCCAAGGATGCTCGCGACGAAGGTTTCGATGAAATCGCCGACTGGTTCGAAACCCTGGCCAAGGCGGAGCGTTCCCACGCTAACCGTTTCCAGAAGGCCCTAGACGACATGTAAGACCGATTGACCGGGGCCTCGTGCCCCGGGGTTCATTTCAGTATGTAATACC
>JABURT010000053.1 GCA_014762495.1 Gammaproteobacteria bacterium
AGCTCAAATCGAAGCTGGCCAGTAGCCAGGGCAGTGATCTGGCCTCCCAGGCGGTGGACATTGGCGGCATCAAGGTGCTGGCGGCCAGGCTTGAGGGGGCCGATGTGAAGACCCTGCGTTCCACCCTCGACCAGCTCAAGAACAAGCTGGGCACCGCCGCCGTGGTGCTGGCCGCGGTGGATGGCGACAAGGTCAGTCTGGTGGCCGGTGTGACCAAGGACGCCACCGATCGCGTTAAGGCGGGGGAACTGGTCAATAGCGTGGCACAACAGGTCGGGGGACGCGGCGGTGGTCGTCCCGATATGGCCCAGGCAGGCGGCTCACAGCCGGACAAGCTGGACGAGGCGCTGGCTTCCGTTGCGGCCTGGGTGGAGCAAAATGGCTCCGCCTGAACTCCGTCTGATTTAGCAAGCCTTTAATTTTTATCGAAAATAGTGTTTAATTTGCGCCTTCTTCAAGGTTCCCAATTATGGCGTTAATCGTACAAAAATATGGCGGCACCTCCGTCGGTAGCGTTGAGCGTATCGAGAAGGTGGCCGAGAAAATTGCCAGATTCCGTGAACAGGGTGACGATGTCGTGGTCGTTGTCTCGGCCATGAGCGGTGAGACCAACCGTCTCATCGAGCTGGCCAGGGCCATCCAAGATGAACCTGCTCCTCGTGAAATGGATGTTCTGGTTTCCACCGGCGAACAGGTCACCATCGCACTGCTGTCCATGGCCCTGCACAAGCTCGGTCAGGACGCCCGCTCCTACACCGGTGGACAGGTACGCATTCTGACCGACAGCGCCCACTCCAAGGCGCGTATCCTCGGTATCGACAAGGAGCGTATGGCTCACGACCTCGATACGGGTCATGTCGTGGTCGTCGCGGGCTTCCAGGGTGTCGATGAGGCCGGCAATATCACCACCCTCGGCCGTGGCGGTTCCGATACCACCGCTGTGGCCCTGGCTGCCGCCCTGTCTGCTGACGAGTGTCAAATCTATACCGACGTGGACGGTGTTTACACGACTGACCCGCGTGTGGTCGCCCAGGCCCGACGTCTGAATCGCATCACGTTTGAAGAGATGCTGGAGATGGCCAGCCTGGGATCCAAGGTCCTGCAGATTCGCTCGGTCGAGTTTGCGGGCAAGTACAATGTTCCACTGCGTGTCCTGTCCAGTTTTGAAGAGGGCGAGGGCACCCTGATTACCTATGAGGAAGAGGGTATGGAAGAGGCCAGAATATCTGGAATCGCATTTAATCGTGACGAGGCAAAGCTCACCATTCTGGGTGTGCCGGATCAGCCCGGTGTGGCCTATCACATCCTCGGACCTATCGGTGATGCCAACATTGAAGTCGATATGATCATCCAGAACGTTGGTGCCGATGGGACCACTGACTTTACCTTCACCGTACACCGCAACGACTTCGATAAGGCGCAGTCTGTACTGGGCAAGATTGCCCAGGACCTCGGGGCTCGCAAGGTCGAAGGCGATAGAGACATCGTGAAAATTTCCCTGGTAGGTGTCGGCATGCGTTCTCACGCTGGGATCGCCAGTACCATGTTCAAGGCACTGGCCGATGAAGGCATCAATATTCAAATGATCTCCACATCTGAAATCAAGATCTCGGTCGTTGTTGACGAAAAGTATCTTGAGCTTGGTGTTCGTGCACTTCACTCGTCGTTTGGACTTGATCAAGAAGCTGAATAACCGCGCATGTATTTGAACGGTTTTTAGCTTTAATAGTCCTAATTATGTAAATAGTTCTTAAAATCTGCCGGAAACAGTTTCATTGCCATGGGCCGGCGGCTAGGATCAAGGAAGTGGAAAACACCTAGTATTGGCACGGACTGAGCTGTCAATGAAATTTATGGAGAAATATACACAATGTTAATACTGACAAGGCGAGTGGGTGAAACACTCGTAATCGGTGATGATGTCCAAGTCACGGTACTGGGTGTAAAAGGCAATCAGGTGCGCCTCGGCATCAATGCTCCCAAGGACGTCTCCGTTCATCGCGAAGAAATCTACGATCGCATCCAGCAGGAAAAAGACGATTCCCCTGCAAATTCCTGATCCAGACTTTACGCCGACGTGCGGGCAGGGTATCCTTTCGCACGTTAATTTGTGGAGAGATGGCCGAGTGGCTGAAGGCGCACCCCTGCTAAGGGTGTATAGGGGTAACTCTATCGAGGGTTCGAATCCCTCTCTCTCCGCCATATAATAATAAGGGGTTGCATAGGCGACCCCTTCTTATTGGTGCCAGCGAAATAGATTCTCTCGTGATTTTACGCTTGATTGGACTGTACGATTTCATCGGCTAGGAAGGCGATAAGGCTTGACAGGATCAGGCTCGAAACGGATAATGCCCTCCTTTTCAGAGGCCCTCGCATTTTGCTCGATGGGTCCGCGGCTGGAGCGGCTGAGCGACAACCTGCTCGTGGTTTCCAGTGAATGAATCTCAATAGGTTGCTGAAAAAGTTTTAAGCGCCCGTAGCTCAGCTGGATAGAGTACCTGGCTACGAACCAGGCGGTCGC
>JABURT010000191.1 GCA_014762495.1 Gammaproteobacteria bacterium
TCTATTCGGCGGAAGGGTCAGATGTTGATAAGAGACAGACGTAGGACGTCCCGGCAAGGGCTATGGAACCTATACCTCGGATGTCTCACCCTGGGTCCTGGCCTGGATTATCGGACGCGAGGTGCATCCCGACGAAATCGCCCTGACCAATGACGACAACCCCAGCCAAAACAGCTACACGGGCAGCATGCTCTCTCTGCCCTCGGGCAGCCCCGCCGAGGCCTGGATCGCGGCTCGCATGGACGAAGCCCTGGTATACGAACGAACCCAGTACCAGGCCACCCGTCCTATCAGTTTTTCCTCCTGGCCGACGCTGGACCCGCTCAACCACAGCACCGAGCTCGGCTCACCACCCTGGGAGGACAGCGAACAGATCGACCTGGCCAACCTCGACAGCAGCAAGGCCCCGGCCGGTGTGTTCTACAGCTTTCATGCCTACCCCTACTATCCCGACTTCATAAGCGAAGACCCGGGCTACCGGACATACAGCGACAGCGTAGGCGGTAATAGCTACGTAGGCTACCTGAGTGAACTTAAGAATCATTACAGTGGGTGGCCGGTCATCATCGCCGAGTTCAGCGTTCCCTCCAGCTGGGGCAATGTACATACCGCACACAGTGGCATGCACCACGGGGGGCACGATGAGACCACCCAGGGCGAATACGGCGCGCGCATGCTGCAGAACCTGGCCGACACGGGCATGGGCGGTGGCATGCTGTTCGCCTGGATCGACGAATGGTGGAAGCCCACCTGGCTCACCAACGAATTCGATTTCCCCTTTGCCCGCCGTGCCCACTGGCATAACATCATGGCACCGGAGCAAAACTATGGGCTGCTCGGCTTCAAGCCAGAGGCACCCAGTTTCCACACCCTGCGACAAGGCGATGGCATATCAGCCTGGGCAGGCAGTCAAATCACCTCGCTCGAGGCCGCCACCGACACCAGTTTTTACAGGCTCAGGCTGGGCTTGGCTGCACCGCTTGGCAATGGTGATGAGTTGCTCATCGCCCTCGATACCTATGATGACAGCCTGGGCGAGGACAGCCTCGCAAGTTCTAGTACAACGCCTACCAACCAGATAGCGAGTACGGTCACGACTGGCTTACGAAATGAGTTCCTGCTCCACCTCTACCACGATGGCAGCACTTGGCAGGCGCAACTGTATGTCGGCAGCGACTATGACCTCTATGGCCTGTATGGCAATGAACACAGCTCCAACCTGCGCTCTCCCGCCACGCCGACAGGTGTGTGGAACAAGGTCAAATGGAAGAACAACTACGGTGACTACAGTTCAGTGTCGGCTTATACCTCATTTTATGCGCAAGCGGAAAATGTCGAATTCAACGCGGGCGCTCTGAAGGTGCGTGCCATCGGTGCAAGTGCTAGCTCCAGGGATGCCATACTCATGGACAGCTCACAGATTGAAATCCGTTTGCCCTGGTCCCTGCTTCAGTTCACCGATCCGTCCCAGTTACAGGTCTACCACGATGACCCCGCTACCACCGACACTCAGGACTCACGCACTAGCAACGGTATCGCCCAGACCATTCTGTTTAACGGCATACTGCAGGGCGAGAGCGAACGCTATGCATGGATGACATGGGATGCACCACTGGGCAACTACAGCGAACAGCTCAAGCAAAGCTATTCGGTCTATCAAAACGCCATTGCCAACATTGGGAACTAGGGCATGAAGCTACAGACATTTATCTATTCCATCCTGCTGTTGACTGTCTCACAGGGCGTGCCGGCGGCACCCGCATCGATGTGCAATGGCGTGGTAACCAAGGGCAACACCGTCCAGGCCTGTGCCAGGCTCGAGCGTGCCGAACTCAACGGTGCCCGTCTTTCAGGACGTGATCTCAAGGGGATTCAGTTGTTACGTTCCGAGTTGCGCAAGGCCGATCTCTCCGCCAGTGATCTACGACAGGCCGGATTGCAGTTTGTCGACTTGCACCGTGGGAATTTAAGCCGCAGCGATCTGCGTGGCGCCAATTTACATGAGGCGAAGCTATACAAGACCGACCTACGTGATGCCGATCTGCGCGGCGCCAATCTTCGTAAGGCCAGGCTCACCGGTGCCCAGTTACAGGGCGCACGTTTCGATGATCAGACGGTGTTGCCCTTTAGCAAGGAAAAGGCCATTGAACTGGGGATGTTGTATCAGCCCTGATTGGTATTACGGGTCGCTCTCGGGACCCAGGGGGCTGGAGAAGAGAACGGGCACAGGCGCAATGCCGTGGACCAGCACAACGAGTGCAACGAGTATGTGGTGGGCCCGGAAGGACTTGAACCTTCGACCAATGGATTATGAGTCCACTGCTCTAACCAACTGAGCTACAGGCCCTGAAAAGAGTCAGCATTATAGCCAGATGACAACCTAGCGTCATCCATCAAAAAAGGCGGCCCGTGGGCCGCCTTTTTTCTGGAAGTGCTCAGCCTTATGCCTGATCGGCATCCAGGAAGCTGCGCAACTGTTCGGAACGACTGGGGTGACGCAGCTTGCGCAGGGCCTTGGCCTCGATCTGACGAATACGCTCGCGGGTGACATCGAACTGCTTGCCCACCTCTTCCAGGGTATGGTCGGTGTTCATGTCGATACCGAAGCGCATACGCAGAACCTTGGCTTCGCGTGCGGTAAGTCCTTCGAGGACGTCCTGGGTGGCCTCGCGCAGGGCCTCCATGGTGCTGGAGTCCACCGGGGAGAGGACATTCTGGTCCTCGATGAAATCGCCCAGGTGCGAATCCTCGTCGTCGCCGATGGGGGTCTCCATCGAGATGGGCTCCTTGGCGATCTTGAGAACCTTGCGCACCTTGTCTTCCGGCATCTCCATACGTTCGGCCAGCTCTTCCGGGGTCGCCTCGCGACCCATCTCCTGCAGCATCTGGCGCGAGATACGGTTGAGCTTGTTGATGGTCTCGATCATGTGCACCGGGATACGAATGGTACGGGCCTGGTCCGCGATGGAGCGGGTGATGGCCTGACGGATCCACCAGGTGGCATAGGTGGAGAACTTGTAACCGCGGCGGTATTCGAACTTGTCCACCGCCTTCATCAGGCCGATGTTGCCCTCCTGGATCAAGTCCAGGAACTGCAGGCCGCGGTTGGTGTACTTCTTGGCGATGGAGATAACCAGACGCAGGTTGGCCTCGACCATCTCTTTCTTGGCACGGCGGGCCTTGGCCTCGCCGATGGACATCTTGCGGTTGATCTCCTTGATCTCGGAGATGGGCATGCCGCATTCAATCTCGATGGTGGCCAGCTTGTTCTGGGCGCGACGCACTTCCTCGGCGTACTGGACCAGGATCTTGGCATAGGTCTCATCCGAGTCCAGGTGCTTGTCCAGCCAGGTCAGGTCGGTTTCGTTGTCGGGGAAGGAGGTGACAAACTCCTTACGCGGCATCTTCGCCTTGTTGACGCAGATGTCCATGATGATCTTTTCCTGGGTGCGGATACGGTCCACCAGGTCGCGCATCTCGTAGACCAGCAGGTCCACCAGCTTGGGCACCAGTTTCAATTCGAGGAACTTTTCCGCCAGCTCGGTGCGCATGGACTTAAGCTTGTCGCCATCGGTACCATGCTTGGCGATGTGCTTCTGGACCTTGATGTAGAGCTTTTCGATCTCCTGGAAGCGGGCACGGGCCTCTTCCGGATCGGGCCCCATATCGACCGCTTCTTCCTCATCGCTGTCGTCATCGTCATCAGAGTCATCGGACTTCGACTGATCGGCGACGGGCGGCGGCGCAGCGTTGGCGATGAAATCATCGTCTTCGTTGGGGTCCACAAAACCGGTAATAATATCGGAGAGACGGCCCTCGCCCTCTTCGATCTTGTTAAAGGCAGTAATGACCATACCGATGGTTTCGCTATAGTCGGCCAGCGCAGAGAGCATCTGGCGGGTGCCTTCCTCGATACGCTTGGCGATGACAATCTCGCCCTCGCGGGTCAGCAGGTCGACGGCACCCATCTCGCGCATGTACATACGCACAGGATCGGTGGTTCGGCCGAACTCGGCATCCAGACTGGCCAGGGCGGCGGCGGCCTCTTCGGCGGCGTCTTCATCCGTGGTCACGGCATTATCGGACATCAACAGGGCCTCGGCATCGGGCGCCTGCTCGTGCACCACGATCCCCATGTCGTTGATGGTGGCGATGATATCTTCTATCTGCTCGGGGTCGACAATGTCATCAGGAAGGTGGTCATTGACTTCGGCATAGGTCAGGTAACCCTGCTCTTTGCCCTTTGCAATCAATAACTTGATTCGAGATTCCTGTTGCGCCTGCTGTGATTGATCCATATGGTCTAGAAACCCAAATTGCAGTGAATAAGCGAAAAGAGAAAACCCAGCATCATACTATATTTGGGGCTTTCGCTTCAAATTCATGGCCTCTTTCTGTGAGGCCTGTCATGTCGTGCGCTGGTCCGTGAACAGCCGGCGCATTTCCTCTTTTTCCTCCTCATTCAAGCCACCGTGGATGGATTTTTGAATGAGGAAGTCGCGCCGCTGTTCCAGTCGTTGCCGATCCAGGAGGGCGAGGGCGCCGAGAAAATCGGCCTCCATCTGCTCCGTATCCAGGATGGTCTCGTCCGCGGCCAGGCGGTAGAGGGCTCGTTCGTGCTCGGTGTCGCGCCAGTGCTCCAGCAACACCGCACTATTAACATTGGGATCCGCCTGCACCATTTCAAGCATTTCCACCATCAGCTCCACCCCTGCCTGCTGCAGTTCCACGAAGCGTTGCGCCGGACCGGCGTGCAGCGCCAACACGGGATGATTCAACAATCCCTTGATAATGGTCCTGACCGGGGAGGGGGCATCTTTGCGTCGCCCCGCCCGGGGAGGCACCGGCCGTGACGCCGGGCTCGTGGATGCTCCACTACCGAGGACAGCCCCCAACTGGTTTGGTTCCATCTGGCTCAGCTTGGCCAGGTGTTGTCCCAGCATGCTGCGCAGCACGCCCTGAGGGATCCGTGCCATCAGGGGGCGGGCCTTCTCCACCAGCCTGGCGCGCCCGTCTATGGATCCTATATCGACATCGGCGGTCAGAACTTCAAAGAAATATTCGGAAAAGGATAGCGCCTTTTTCAGATGTTGCTCGAAACCCTCGGCACCTTGCTGTCGCACCAGGGTGTCCGGGTCCTCGCCCTCGGGCAGGAACATAAAGCGCAGCTGGCGACCTTCACGCATCACCGGCAGGGCATTGTCCAACGCGCGCCAGGCCGCCTCACGCCCGGCGCGGTCGCCGTCGAAACAAAACACCACCTCGTCGACGAGACGGAACAGGCGGTTGAGATGCTCGGCGGTGGTGGCGGTGCCGAGGGTGGCGACGGCATAGCGGATGCCGTGCTGGGCCAGGGCCACCACGTCCATGTAGCCCTCCACCACCACCAGCCGCTCCAGCTTGCGTACCGCCTTGCGTGCCTCGTACAGGCCGTAAAGCTCGCGCCCCTTGTGAAATACCGGGGTCTCGGGGGAGTTGAGGTACTTGGCACCCTTTTCGGCCTCGCCGCTGTCGGGCAGGACCCGGCCACCAAAGGCGATGGTGCGCCCGCGTACGTCGCGGATGGGGAACATGATGCGATCGCGAAAACGGTCGTAGCTGCCGCCGCTGTCCTTCTTGATCAACATGCCCGCGGTGATGAACGACTCCACCTGCTCGGACTTGTTGGCGTGCAGCGCAAGCAGGGCATCCCAACCCGGCGGG
This sequence comes from Gammaproteobacteria bacterium, assembly GCA_014762495.1. Lineage (GTDB taxonomy): Bacteria > Pseudomonadota > Gammaproteobacteria > Thiohalospirales > Thiohalospiraceae > JABURT01. The sequence goes on from JABURT010000191.1 coordinate 5,704, forward strand.
GCATAGCCGATACCGAATTCGGCCGCGATGTTGCCGGTGAGCCCGCGCTGCTTGAGGTAGTCCACCGCGCGGGCGGCCTGCGGGTGTTCACGCAACTGCTTGCGGTAGAAGCCGTCGGCGCGGGCAAGTACATCATATAAAGAGCCAAGATCCGGCCCCTGCTGTTCACGCTCGCCGGCGGGACCCTGTTCGCGCGGCACCTCCATACCGGCGCGAGAGGCCAGGTCCTCCACCGCCTCGACGAAGCCCATGTGGTCGTATTCCATGAGAAAACCCAGCGCGGTGCCGTGGGCGCCGCAACCAAAGCAATGGTAGAATTGCTTGGACTGACTGACGGTAAAGGATGGGGTCTTTTCGTCGTGAAAGGGGCAGCAGGCCTTGTATTCCTTGCCCGCCTTTTTCAAGGGCACGCGCTCATCGATAACGTCCACGATGTCGACGCGGGACATAAGGTCATCGATGAATTCGCGGGGGATCTTGCCTGCCATGGGGGGAGTGTATGCCGGGAAGCCGCGGGATGCGACTTCCAGCCAATCAGCCGGAGAGCTTGGCCTTGATCTTGCCGCTAACGGCGCCCATATCGGCGCGTCCCTGGAGCTTGGGCTTGAGCTGGCCCATGACCTTGCCCATGTCCTTCATCTCGGCGGCTCCGGTGGCGTTTATGGCCTCGGCGATCATGGCGTCGATCTCGTCGTCGCTGAGGGCCTCGGGGAGGTAATCCTGGATGACGTCGATCTCGACCTGCTCCTTGGCGGCGAGTTCGTCGCGTCCGGCCTTTTCGTACTGGGCGATGGATTCGCGGCGCTGCTTGACCATCTTGTCGAGCACCGCGAGGACATCGGCGTCGGTGAGTTCGACGCGGTCGTCCACTTCCTTCTGCTTGATGGCGGCCTGGATGAGACGAATGGTGGCGAGGCGCTCCTTGTCTTTGGCGCGCATCGCCGCTTTCATCTCTTCTGTGATCCTTGCCTTGAGCTCACTCATGGCAACACCGCCTCCGCAATAGGAGTGAATAAATTAGTACAGACGCACGGTCTTCGCGCGTTCGCGAGCCAGCTTCTTCTGGTAACGCTTAACAGCCGCGGCCTTCTTGCGCTTACGCTCGGCGGTGGGCTTTTCGTAGAATTCGCGGCGACGGATGTCGGACAGTACACCGGCCTTCTCACACGCGCGCTTAAAGCGACGGATGGCGATGTCGAAGGGTTCGTTCTCTTTGACTCGAACAGCGGGCATTCAATCTACCTCGGTTGGTGCCTAAAAATCGGAACCCGCAATTCTAATCGCCCCGCCGCCTATTTGCAAAGGATCTTCGCCGAAATTGTCGTGATTTTCCTTGCCTGGGACCGCCGCCGCCGTTATCTTTCCTGCCATGCTGGTACTCGGTATTGAAACCTCCTGCGACGAAACCGGGATCGCCCTCTATGACGGCGACCGTGGCCTGCTTGCGCACGCGCTTCACACCCAGGTCGCGCTGCACGCCGAATACGGTGGCGTGGTGCCGGAACTCGCCTCGCGCGACCATGTGCAAAAAACACTGCCCTTGGTGCATCACGTGCTGGGAGAGGCCGGGGTGGCCAAGACCGACATCGACGGCGTCGCCTATACCGCAGGACCCGGTCTGCTCGGCGCACTATTGGTGGGCTCGGCCATTGGCCGCAGTCTGGCCTGGGCCTGGAATGTACCCGCGGTAGGGGTCCACCATATGGAGGGGCACCTGCTGGCGCCGATGCTGGAAGACAATCCACCGGCCTTTCCCTTCATCGCACTGCTCGTCTCCGGTGGCCACACTCAGCTGGTACAGGTCGATGGCATCGGTCAGTACAGGATGCTGGGCGAGTCGCTGGACGATGCCGCCGGCGAGGCCTTCGACAAAACGGCCAAGCTGCTGGACCTGGGCTACCCCGGCGGACCGGCCCTGGCGAAACTCGCTACCGAGGGCGATCCGACCCGTTTTAATTTCCCACGCCCCATGGTGGACCGACCCGGCCTCGACTTCAGTTTCTCCGGGCTCAAGACCTTTGCCCTCAACACCTTCCATGAACACCCCGAGGCCCGCGCCGATATTGCCCGTGCCTTCGAGGATGCGGTGGTGGATACCCTCGCCATCAAATGCCGTCGCGCCTTGCGCGAAACCGGACTCACGCGCCTGATCATCGCTGGCGGTGTCAGCGCCAACACGCGCCTGCGGACACAACTGGAATCCATGGTTGCGAAAGAAGGTGCCGGGGTCTTCTACGCCCGGCCGGAATTTTGCACCGACAATGGCGCCATGATCGCCTACGCCGGCCACCAGCGCCTGGCACACGGCGAGCAAGAATCTGTCGCCATCAAGGCCCGCGCGCGCTGGCCCATGGAAACCCTGACCGCGGTTTGAACGTCACACCAGCGGCAGCCAACCCCGCCCCATCGCAGCGAGCAACAAGGGAATGCTCAGGAGCGCAAGGACCGTGGTGGCAGTGAACATAATATTGTAGGCAACAATATCCAGGCGATATCGTTCACAGAGTGTAAAACCCAGGGCCATGCTCGGCAGCATCGACAAGATCATCATAGTGGCCAGGGTCTGTGGGCCACGCACGCCAAACACCTGGGCCATACCCCATATCATTAACGGTGGCATGAACACCGAGATCAATAATAAGGGCAGTAACTTGATCGCAATACGGTTCCAGCTCTTACGCCAGATAAGAGAGGTACCGACAGTGATGAGAAGGAGCGGCAACATGCCATCGGTCAGTTGTCGTAGCCAGAGGGAAAAACCGTCGGGCATGCGAATCTCGAACACATTCAGTACCAGTCCCGCCAGGGCCGCCCAGATGGCAGGCATTTCATGCAACATGATCGGTGGTGGTAAGGGCTGGCTTTTATCTGCCAGTCGATAGGCAAGCAAAGAACCCAGACTGAACATCAGTGGCAGCACCACCAGCGCTCCGAACTCAACCGCCATACCCACAGCCCAGGTACCGGTAGTCGTGCCTACCACAGGCATGCCCAGGGCGAATACGGCTGGCATTGAGGCGGCCAGTATCAATGAAGCCTTTACCGCACCGCTCCACTTCTTGCGATGTAGCAACAGCCAGCTCACCGCAAACATCCCTGTCACCACCACCAGGAACATCAATAACTGACGCCCAAGGTGGGCACTGAATTTGACCTGCCAGAGGAATAGCAACAAATAGGCCGGCACTAAGATACTGAATATGATGGCATTGAGGTATCGTCTTAACAGGTTGGCCGTGATTTGGAAGGGTTTCAAATATTGCCAGCCCAAACCTATAGCGATATAGCCCAGATAGGGCAGTAGACCGGTCCACATGGAAGGCTCCATCATTTATGGATATATGCTCAGGATGAAAGCCCAAGGCCTCTTGTATTGTGAATCGCTTCAAGCTTTCACTGTTATTGGCTTTTAAATCACAACTTTGAAGACTTCGTCTCAAATCGCTTGATACCAGGTGTGCATTTTCTACCGTTATTGGTTCACACCTATGCGCCTTAACTAAGAAAAAAAACATCCAAGTCGGAGCCAATTTCGTATTTTCTTGAAACAGACACTCGAAATATGACATCACAAAGGATTTGTTATGAGCAGCAAGATGGGCCTTTTTACCCCTGCGATCAAAGTTCTTCAACGCATGGCGATCCCAAGAAAATTCAGCGTCATTCTACTTATCTTTCTTATCCCACTGGTCTATCTCAGCTATAACGCTGTCATCGAGAAAAAACGTGATATTCAATTCTTCCAAATGCAACAGCAAGGATTGAGAGCCTTGCAACCGGTGACCGAGGCCTTAATCCATCTCAATACCATTCGTGATGAGGGATATGCCAAGGCACATGGCTATGTACCCAATAGCCCTGACACCCGTGACTCGATAGAGAAACTGGAAAACGCATTCAAGCAAATTGACTCATATGCAGAGGGCATGGCTCTGGATCAGCTCAAGCGAGCACGAGAGCAATTGCAAATCGCGCAAACTTCTAAACTTGAACCACTGCAACAGAATATTATCTATTCGCAAACGGCCATGGCACTGCGTGAGTTGCGCTTGCGTATGGCGGAACAATACGGGCTGACATTGGGCAGAGATGGCATGCGATACCAGCTCTCACGCATCGTAGTCAATCAATTGTCGGCCACCACCGACCTCATCAGTAGTATGCGTGGGATAGGCACGGGCATCATACAGCGTGGCCATTTCACCCCCGACAGTTATATCCGCCTCTCCTCTCTCGCTGATGAGCTGGACGGAAAGTTAAGCGTGTTGCACTACGCATATAAGGCTGCACTGACAGATAGTCCAGCAATACAAGCTGAGTTACAACATGTCCAGGCAGTCATTGAAGCGGCGAGACGATTTCTCGATCTAACTCACAGCCGAGTGCTTGAGCCTGACACTATCCTCATCCCTCCTAGTGATTATTTCCAACAAGGCACGAGAGCAATTGATGATCTGGATCGACTTTATATGTCCACTCATCAAGCCCTGTACCAATTACAAAGTATGCGTATCGAAGAAAGCCGATGGTCCATGTTCGAGGTAATCGGCATCAGCCTGATTATCACCCTGCTTGTGGTCTATCTTTTCACGGGCTTTTATCTCTCCATGAAACAGGGCATAGAGGTGATTAACCATACCCTGGAACGAATTGCACAGGGATACCTGGGTGAACGTGCCAGCCTGGATTCCCGTGATGAAGTCAACGCCATCGCCCAGAACCTGAATCACATGGCCGAGCGAATCGCCACTCTGGTTTCGAACATGGCGGGTGCCTCGCAACAGCTTGTCGGCTCCGCCGAAGAGATGGCCGCCGTCACCGATCAGACTCTCTCCGGTATTCGCCAGCAAAACAGTGAGATCGACATGGTCAGTACCGCCGTTAACGAGCTCTCCGCAACGGTATCCGAGGTAGCTCGCAACGCGGCGGAGGCATCTGATGCGGCCCAGGTTGCCGATAAGGAAGCGGCAAATGGACAGAGGGTTGTCAGCAGTGCGATTGGCGCCATACGCTCACTGGCAAACGAGGTCCAGGGGGCCGCCGAGGTGATACAGCGGCTTGAACAGGAAAGTGACAACATCGGTACGGTCGTGAAAGTCATCCGTGACATCGCAGAACAGACCAACCTGCTGGCACTCAACGCCGCGATTGAAGCGGCGCGTGCGGGGGATCAGGGCAGGGGATTTGCAGTCGTCGCAGATGAAGTGCGGACCCTTGCCGTCCGGACCCAGGACTCCACTGAAGAGATCCGCTCACTGATCGAGGGATTGCAGGACAGCGCGCGGCAGGCAGCGGAGGTCATGCTGGGGGGAAGAGAACAGGCGGATCGAAGCGTGGCCGAGGCGGCTGAGGCGGGAGATGCGCTTCGCGCAATTACAGACGCGGTATCCAATATCCGTGATCTCAACGCCCAAATCGCGACGGCGGCGGAACAGCAAAGCAATGTCACCGAGGAGGTTAATCGTAATCTGGTCTCCATACGTGACATCTCTACACAGACGGCACAGGGCGCCGATAAAACCGCTGCGGCCGGTACCCGACTCCAGCGACTGAGTAGTGAAATGCAAGTGTCGGTGGATCAGTTCAGTCTGAGTTCATCCTGACTTTTTGCTGCCAATCTTGCTCTCGGTCCCCCTGAGCAGTCTCGAGATATTGCCGCGGTGACGCCAGAGCAGGATGGCACTCAGAATGACATTCATACCCACCAACACTTCTGATCCCACCAGCAGGTGCATATAAAGAGGTGACAGGACGCTGCCAATGATGGCCGAGAGTGAGGAGTAGCGGGTAATCACCGCCACCACGATCCAGGTCGCGATTACCGCCAGGCCGACCTGCCAGGCGATACCCATGAGCACGCCCAGTGCCGTGGCCACGCCCTTGCCACCCTTAAATCCGAAGAAGATGGGAAACAGGTGGCCGAGAAAGGCGGCCGCCGCCACCAGGGCCAGCACTGTGTCGTCCACCTCCATGGCCACCGCCACCAATACCGGGATCAGGCCCTTGAGGAAGTCACCGGCCAGAGTCACCAGGGCCGCCTTCTTGCCGCCCAGACGCAGCACATTGGTCGCACCGGGGTTGCCCGAACCACCAGAGCGGGGATCGGGCAAGCCCAGGATCTTGCACACGATGATGGCCGATGAGATGGACCCCAGTAGATACGAGGCGATGATGAGGGCGATGTCGATGACGGTCATTGTTATTGTCTCCGTAATTTTGCGTCATTATACAGAAATGGGCAGGCCTGAGCCCCATCAGCGCTTTATGGTATAGTCACGCCCTGGCAAAGGGGATTCCATGGACATCGTATACATCAGCGACCTGCGCATCGACACCATCATCGGCATCTTCGACTGGGAACGGCGCGTTAAGCAGACCATTAGTCTGGATATCGAGATGGCCACAGACATCCGCAAGGCAGCCGCCTCGGATGACATCAAGGACGCCCTGGATTACAAATCGGTCGCCAAGCGCATCATCGCCTTCGTCGAACAAAGTGAGTTTCAGCTGGTGGAGACCCTGACCGAACGCATCGCCGGAATCATCATGGATGAATTCAATGTGCCCTGGGTCAAGATCAAACTGAACAAGAAAGGCGCACTGCGCGGCTCACGCGATGTAGGCATTATCATCGAACGGGGCAGCAGAGACTGATGGCAAGGATATACTTAAGTCTCGGCAGTAATATCGATCGCGAACGCAGCCTGCGCGGCGCCATCACTCACTTGCGTGAACACTTCGGCGAGCTCACCGTCTCACGCGTATTCGAGAGTACCGCTGTCGGTTTCGATGGTGAGGATTTCTATAATCTATGTGTCGGGCTGGACACCGACATGGACGTACTCGAGGTCAACCGGGTACTTCACGATATCGAGGATCAATACGGACGCGACCGTAACGGTCCACGGTTTAGCTCACGAACCCTGGATATCGACCTGTTACTGTACGATGACCTGGTCATGAAAGAAGGCAAGCTGGAGCTGCCACGTGATGAAATCACCAAACATGCCTTTGTACTCTGGCCCCTGGCGGAGGTGGCCGCCGATACCCTCCACCCGACAGAGGGCAAGACCATCGCTGAATTATGGCGCGATTTTGACAAGGCGTCTCAGGCACTACACCCCGTCGACTTCGACCCGGCACAGTAACATTCACCCCCTGTCATTTTTCTGTCATATTACATTGATGCAATACCGGCCATTCAGTTAAGGGAATGTGCCCATGACAGAGATCACGATACTGGTCGTAGACGACGAGTCCGCTATTCGGGACATGCTTTCGAAAACATTGCATCGCGAAGGCTTCCGTGTGACCACTGCCGCCGATGCCACTGAGGCCATGGCCTCGGTGGTCAATGAACGCCCGGATATCGTGCTGCTGGACTGGATGCTGCCCGATATCAGCGGTGTCGAGCTGGCAAGGCAATGGAAGCGTGAGGAGATGACACGCGATTTGCCCATCATTATGCTCACTGCCCGAGTCGAGGAAGACGACAAAATACGCGGTCTGGAAAGTGGCGCCGACGACTATGTCACCAAGCCTTTCTCACCACGTGAACTAATGGCACGTATCAACGCCGTATTACGTCGCACCCAACCGGAACGTGAAAGCACCGTGAATTTCAAGGGACTGGAACTGGACATCGCAGGCCAACGCATCAGTGCCAACGGAGACGCGGTGATTATGGGCCCTACCGAATACAAGCTACTGCAATTCTTTATGACACACCCGGAAAGGGTCTATACTCGCGACCAGTTGATCGACCGGGTCTGGGGCGGTAATGTCTATATCGAGGACCGTACCGTTGACGTGCACATACGACGTTTGCGCAAGGCCCTGAACCCAGCCGGTTACGACCACTTTATCCAGACCGTTCGAGGCAGCGGTTACCGTTTCTCAACACAGGTGTAGTGTGTCACCCTGGTCATACGAACTTCCCCGAATCCTGCTGTTACTGGCCATTGTTGTCCTCAATAGCCTGTTGTTCGGCTATCCCTTTCTCTGGCTCACACTGGCCATGGGCATCTATATCATTCGAGAATGGTTGAACCTCAATCGCCTGGTCACCTGGCTGAGGGACAATCCGGAAGAACTACCGCCGCAGGCACACGGGATCTGGGAGCACGTCTTTAACACCCTGTATCGGCGTGAAAAACGCTACCGCTCACGCATCAAGCAACGCGAGCGTCGGCTGGCACGCTTCCAGGAATCGACCACCGCCCTACCCGACGCCACCATCATCCTCAACAAGCGCGGCAACATCGAATGGCTCAACAAGCGAGCGCGTGAATATCTGGGCCTGAAAAACTCCGACATGGGCAACCGTATTGAGAACCTTGTGAGAAACCCGGTCTTCGTCGAGTATCTGCAACATGGTGAGTACGAAGAGCCACTGGAGATGCCTTCGCCCACCACGCCGGGCAACACACTGATGGTGCGTATCATTCCCTACGGAAAGTCTCGTCGCCTGCTGGTGGCGCGTGATATGACACGGCTGCAGCGACTGGAGCGGATGCGCCGCGACTTTATCGCCAACTTCTCGCATGAGTTGCGTACGCCGTTGACGGTATTACGTGGCTATCTGGAAAGCATGCAGGACGATATTGCGCTCACCGATGAATGGGGTGAACCGTTGCAGACCATGGGCAATCAGATCCGGCGCATGGAGAACATCAATGACGACCTTTTGTTTCTGTCTCGACTGGAGAACCCGGACAACCGTCGCCAGGACGAGGATATCGATGTCTCGGCCCTGCTCGTCTCGATACGAGAGGACGCGCAGGCCCTGAGCCAGGGCAAACACGACATCCGACTTGAATGCGACCCACAGACGAATCTCACGGGAAGCCAGAACGAACTGCGTACAGCCTTTTCAAACCTCATCTTCAACGCCGTCCGCTACACGCCCGAAGGTGGGATGATCTCGATACGATGGCATGTCAGTGATGAGGGCAATGCCGTACTCGAGGTGGAAGATACCGGCGAGGGTATCCCACGACAGCACATTCCTCGTCTCACTGAACGTTTTTACCGGGTCGATGCCGGTCGCTCGCGCGAAAAGGGGGGGACGGGTCTCGGCCTCGCCATCGTCAAACACGTCGCCAATCGCCACCATGCCAGGCTCGATATCGAGAGTCGCCTGGGCCACGGCAGCCTGTTTCGCATCACCTTCCCGGCCAAGGCTGTCATAAAACATGACGAGCTGTCATAAAACTGTCATCTATATTTCATAGAACTGTCACCTGACGAAGACAGACTCAGTGCATGCATTTTACGCATGCCTTTCAGCATAAGGAGAGAGCACCATGAAACCTGTTTCACGCATCCTGGCGGGCAGCCTCGTTGCCATGCTGGCAAGTGGCAACGCCATCGCCGCAGCCAAGGTCGACCCCGATCTAGACACCTACAAAAAGGCCAGTGGCGTCTCGGGTAACCTGTCCAGCGTCGGCTCCGACACCCTGGCCAACCTGATGACCCTGTGGGCCGAGGAATTCAAGCGCGTCTACCCCAATGTCAACATCCAGATCCAGGCAGCCGGTTCCTCCACTGCGCCACCCGCTCTGACCCAGGGCACTTCAAGCCTGGGCCCCATGAGTCGCAAGATGAAGAGCAAGGAAATCGAGGCCTTTGAAAAGCGCCACGGCTACAAGCCCACCGCCATCCCGGTTGCCATTGATGCCCTGGCCGTTTACGTCAACAAGGACATGTCTCTTATACCACTATGACGCTGCCGA
>JABURT010000083.1 GCA_014762495.1 Gammaproteobacteria bacterium
AGGAGCTGTGCATGGCTCGGAGGCCGGAATTCGTTGCGACACTCCCCTTGGGGTCGAGTGCGATGGGGAAATTGACCTTGTACTCGCGCAGGAATTCGCGAACCTGGTCCGGGTCCTTGTCGAGGTTAATGGCGATCACGCGCAGGCCCTGTTTGTAGTAACGGCTTTGCATCTCACGCATCCAGGGGAAAGACTCACGACAAGGCGCACACCATGAGGCCCAGAAATCCAGGTAGACCACCTTGCCGCGATAACTGGACAGCTTTACCTTCTTGCCCGTACTGGTGGGTAGATTGAAATCAGGGGCCTTATAGGTCTTGGCGGTGGCTTTTTCGGGCACGCTCAGCATCAGGCCTGTTAACAGTGCCAGGGTGAAAAGCACATGTATGATGGAACGAGACTGCATACTCATGGGGAATAGCGTAATGCTCGGACGTGAGTAGGACAATGAAGCATGATTCAAACTGAGACCTGTTTGGACTATTTGGGCCAGGGCCCGGTTTTGCGCCCCAGGTGATCCAGTGTGAGCACCTCGCTAACGTTTTGGTTATCACTGTCGCGATAGTCGCGTGTCGCATTGAGTGTATAGGTGTTATCACCAAGGTTGCTTAGCGTGATGACCCAGTTGCACTGTCGCGAGTAGACCGTGGCGTCGCTATTGGCCAGGGCCTTGTAACTACAGGGTCCGGTGCCCTTATTTTCGAGAGTGCAATCGCTGTAGGAATTGGGAATATTGCGTGCGTGGCAATGTTCCATCTCGGTGGCGGCACGGGTAAGGGCCTCAACCGCCTCACCGCGAATGCCGCGATCGATGTGATCACGATATTGCGCCCACCCAACGGCACTGAGAATACCGATCAGGGCGACCACTACCATGAGTTCGATAAGTGTCAGTCCCCTTGCCGACTGGGGTGCGATGGAGTTCGTGCCCTGATATGTGTACCGCATGCGATTTACTTCAAGGTATCGTAATAGAGCTGACGCCAGGATTGACGCTTGAGCTTATTTTCTTCGCCATTGGATCCGTCTCCCGCCGCGCGTCCCTGAACCGTACCGCTGCTGTTCTGGGTATAGAGGCTGGATCCCATCACCAGCGGTGCGCTTGAGATTCCGCCGCTTAGCTGTTGTCCGGAAACCGCGACCGAGCTGCCACCCACGCTTACTGTATCATCTTGATTGATGTACTGATCGTTATTGATGTCAAAAATCGATTCGAGGCTGCGTGCACCCGTGGCCAGATCGAGCCCCATGAGCCAGCCGCTGCCACCCACGCCGCAGGGATCCGATGAAGGCACCAGGGTGGTGAAGTAGATCACATCACCCAGTACAAGGCCGGCGTTTACCACCCGCTCGCCACTGTCCGGCAGGGGCAGGTACCAGCCACGCTTGGGCGAATCGGGATCGGCATAGCGTACCGATTGTGGATCGGGCATGACACGATAGCCACTGCTGCCGGCCGATGTGACCGAGGTGATAGGGCCCTGTTCCACCAGTTGAGACAGCAGGACCTCGCTGATATCGCTGAAGTCACCGAAGTTATCCCAGATACCGTAATAGTATTGCGTACTCGTGGTACTGCGATCACCGTTCACCAGGTATTGGCCGCTGCCGAACATGACCAGCAGGTTGGGTTTACTGTCGGCGTTATAGGGCACATTGGGGTTATAGGCCACGACCGGCCTGGCGGTAATGGGCTGGTTGTCGACGGTGGTAAAGAGGCGGCGTGCACTGGCACTGGCGAGACTGGACGGCAGGTTGATGGCCCACAGGTTACCGAACAGGTCGCCGGCATAGACGCGGTCGGCAATGTAATCGCCGGTGTAGTCCGTCACCTGGGGCGAGCCCAGACCATTGCGCTCGCTGGCATCGCCGGCCCCCGTGGCGACGATGTAGTAATCGCTGCCCTCATCCCAGTTGCCGTCCGCGCCGGGTCCCGCAAGCTTGATCAGGAACAGTTGCGCTTCGCCATCGTGGTAGCCACCACTTTGGTCGTTATAACCGTTGCCAGTGATGACATACCATTCGATGCCGGTTTCATCGCCGATGGGGGCGATGACAGGTTCGGAATAGGTGTGGCCGAGGTCGGGGTGGGTGAATTCCCACAAAACCGCGTCCGCCGCATTGGTCTCATCGCGCAAGGACTCGGGATAACTGATGTCGAGTGCATAGAGTCCGCGTCCGCCACCTCGCAGTCCCCCCACCAGTATCGTCCGCCAACGGTTGTTGAGATAGGCATCCGAGACCGTGGGCGTGGCGTCGACATAATATCTATGCCGGTAGTTGCCGCGTGTAAGCTTGTGCAGGCCGCCATCGCTGCTGCCGCTGTCGAACAGGGTAGCCGGGACGTAGGCAAACCACTCCTCACCGTTATCGGCATTGAAGCCATGTAGCATCCCATCGTTACCACCGATGTAGATCATTCCCTGACGACTGGCCTGTTCCTCGCGATAGGCCTGATGGCTCTGGCTTTGTGGCAAGGGGGACATAGCGGGCCAGCGTTGACTGGGCGC
>JABURT010000099.1 GCA_014762495.1 Gammaproteobacteria bacterium
GTGACGTCGCCGAGATCCTAAAACAGGCGCGCGCGGCCTATGATGCCATCCTCCTGGATGTGGACAACGGACCGGAGGCCTTCACCCATCGGCAGAACAACTGGCTCTACGGTCGGGACGGATTGAATGCCGCCTATGCCGCGCTGCGTCCCCGAGGATTGCTGGCGGTGTGGTCGGCCGGCCCGTCACCCGACTTCGTCGGGCGACTGCACAAGGCGGGATTCGAGGTGGAGGAGATGACCGTGCGCGGCCACGGCAAGCGCGGTCCACGACACGTGATCTGGTTTGCCCGGCGACCGGCATAAACCCAACAGGCGCACGTTGCTCGCCACGATACATAAAGAATAATTGTCATCATAAAGATAAATGAGGATGGAGTATGTCAGAGACGATCGCCAGGCAGTGGTTGGAGGCCTCGGCCCGTACGGCCACCGATAAACAATTCACCGAGCACATGGATCTTATATCAAAGCGGGTGTCGGTTACCGGCGTCGAGGGCTTTGATAGCATCGATTACGATGCCTGGTACCGGGTCAGTGAGAAAGAGTTTGCCGAAGGGATCTTGAAAAGTGTTCGCTATGATGGCTTGAAGATGCTCGACTCGTCCGAGAGCCAGGTGCGCTTCAAGACCTTCGAAGTGGTGGAGGCATCGGATGCGACCATCAATGCCCATGGCATCGAGGTGATGCTGGAGCGGGAGGCAGACGGCAAGTGGCGCCTGCTCGAGGAGCGGGTCCTCACTGAGGATGAGGCCAGGCAAGACGGCCTGGTACAGGGCACCCTGCTTCGTAGCCTGTTAAATCCCTAAGCCCCGGTATGCTCTCCATATAACCTGTTCGCGTATTTACTGGCTCAGAGTTTGAGGGGGTGTTTGCCCCAGTACAGCAGCAGTAGAAAGCCGAATAACATCCCGCCCAGGTGGGCGAAATGGGCGATGCCCGCCAGGGTCCCGGTGACGCCCAGGTACAATTCGACGGCGGCAAAGATGAACACAAACCATTTCGCCTTCAGGACGATGGGCGGGAAGATCAACATCAGCCGTTCATTGGGAAAGGTCAGGGCATACGCCAGTAGCAGACCAAAGACACCACCCGAGGCCCCGACCGTGGGATAGATGTCGCCTTCATCCACGCCCTGGCTGGAAACATAGAGCTGTACCAGGCCGGCGCCCACTACGCAGACAAAATAATAGATGGCAAAGGCCTTCGAACCCCAGGCGGTTTCGATGCGTGTTCCAAACATCCACAGCGCGTACATGTTGAGCAATAGATGAAAGATGCCGCCGTGCAGGAAGGAGTAGGTGATCAGTTGCCAGAAATGAAAGCGTGGTGCGACATCTCGAAAGATCTCTTCGCCCGTAAGCCCGAGTGGCCAGAGCGCAAAGGACTCGAAGATCTTGCCGGTCGCAAGACTCAAAAAGATAAAGGAAGCCGCGTTGAGTATCAGCAAGCTCTGTACAACAGAGGGAGAGAGCATTGATCGTTGCGTCACTTGGCACCTGTGATGTTGTCGCGAGTGTATTCTGTCATTTCCCTTATCCACTATACACGAGCTTACAGCACTGAATCACGTGCGGCACCGTCCATGATGCGCAGCTATCGCTGTCATACTAACTATAATATGATGTCCTGTATCCCATTCCCGAGTCTGAGTACACGCAAGTGATATTTAACACCACAGTCAGAAATGATGCCTTTGTCTCACGCCAGGACGCGACCAACCCCCTGTCGACCTATTCCAAACACAAGTTTGAACTGGATGATGCCGAATGGCCCTCGGCGGAACATTATTATCAGGCGATGAAATTCGAGGATGATGCGATCCGCGAACAGATCCGCCAGGCGCCGAACCCGAAGGAGGCTGCAAAACTTGCCAAGAAGCATAAGCGACAAATGCGCAAGGACTGGAAGGCCATTAAGACAACGGTAATGAAGCGTGGAATGTATATTAAGTGTCGGACCCATGAGGAAGTGGCCGATGCGCTGATGCAAACCGGTGATAAACGTATCGTGGAAAACACGCAGTTCGATTATTACTGGGGCTGCGGGCGTGATGGTCGCGGAGAGAATATGTATGGCAAGATCCTGATGGATATCCGCGAAAAGCTCTCCGAGCAGGAGTAATTAAACGACAAAGGGCAGGGAATTATTCCCCCGCCCTTATATCAATCCATGTCCTTTCATCGAACAAGACAGGTCTGACGACCCCTAATCCGTCTTCAGGTTCGCCGCCAGAATATCTTCAAGTTTATACCCGGTCAGCACACGAATGGTTCGCCACAGGTAAACCAGGATGCCGATCATCATCACCGTGGAGGGGATAGCAATTACCGGGTAACTCAATAGTGTCATTTGTCCAAGCTCTTCGTTAAAGGCGGCACTGCCGGACGGGCTGGTGACGATCAGCTTGGCCAGGGTGTAGTTCATCACCGACGAGAACAGGAAGGTGCCGCTTAAAAAGTAAGTGGCGTAGAGCAGCCGCCTTTCAAATTTCGCTTTATTACCCAGTTCATTGAGCTTCGCTTCCACCTTCTCCACATCCATCACCTTGGGGTTAAACAACATGGTGCGGATGAGTGGATAAGGGGTATAGGTGGATATGAGCACCGCGAGTCCGATAATGCCGGGGATCGCCGCTTCCTTCACCGCCAGCCATTTGGCATCGAGTTGCATCAGGCCGATGCCGCCCGTGAGCAGGACGCTGAGCAGGCCGAGCAGGGCGATGAAATTGAATTTACGGTACTTAATGGCCTCGAACAGGCCCCATCCCAGCGGGAAGGCCAGTGCGATGATCAGCGCGCCGCTTGCGCCCAGGTCCTCCGGACCACTGTACTTCATGAGGATAAACGAGGGGATCAGGATGCTGACCAGCAGGTCGACCATCGGCCTTGGCTTATGCGTGGGGATTGCCTTGTCACTTGAAGGGGTGTCGTTTTTCATGGGGCTCGTCTTGGTTATATAAATTTTGTTGCAGTATACCGCGTCACGGGAGGGTTCTGTGTTGCAAAGACCATAAACTTCTCCCTTTGTTCAGTGGGCCAGGTTGCTTGAAGATGGTTTTACCAGTAATTGCCACGCATCTAATAAGGTTAAAGCCAAAACCTTGCGGAACTATTCGACTTATTACGCATCGCTATCTACATTGTTTGAATCCTAAGATGTGTCTCCATTGAAACGGAGTG
The DNA here is from genome assembly GCA_014762495.1 of Gammaproteobacteria bacterium. Lineage (GTDB taxonomy): Bacteria > Pseudomonadota > Gammaproteobacteria > Thiohalospirales > Thiohalospiraceae > JABURT01. The sequence continues at coordinate 3,182 of JABURT010000099.1, forward strand.
TCGCCACCCCATTTAGTGAGACACCGAACTGCATAGTAAAGGGAACCTCAATGACACAGGGCGCTATTCTGAAAACCATCCCCCTCGATTTCCAATGGCAGACCGCCGATCCCTTCCTGTTCTGCGTGCATCACCACGATGCCTATCCGCAAGGCAACGAGCAGATGGCGCCGCCGTCCGAATCTCTGGTGGGGCGCAATATCGGCAGTGACTTTGATTCCAAGGACGGCTGGAGCATGTACCACGGCGATACCGTGCCCGGATTTCCCGTGCATCCCCATCGCGGCTTCGAAACCGTGACCGTCGTGCAGGACGGTATTGTCGATCACTCCGATTCCATGGGGGCCGCCGGACGATACGGTGCCGGTGACACGCAGTGGATGACCGCGGGCAAGGGTGTGCAGCATAGCGAGATGTTTCCGCTCATCCACAGCGATAAGGCCAACACCATGCAGTTGTTCCAGATCTGGATCAACCTGCCGCAGAAGAGCAAGTTCGTCGATCCGCATTTCGTCATGCTGTGGGGGGAGAAGACCCCGCGCAAGGTCTACCAGGACGAGTCGGGCAACAAGACCCAGGTCGAGGTTGTGGCCGGTGCGCTCGATGACATGACCCCGCTGTCGCCGCCTCCCGAATCCTGGGCCGCCGATCCCGCCAACGAGGTGGGGATCTGGATCATCGACATGGAACCCCATGCCCGCTGGACACTGCCCGCGGCAAGCGAGGGTGTTAACCGTATGCTCTATTTCTTCGAGGGCGATTCGCTGAGCGTGGACGAGACGGCGCTCAAGGTTAAGACCGGTGCCGCGCTGCAGCCCGATGTCTCGGTGAGTCTACAGGCTGGCGATCAGGCCGCGCGGATACTCGTGCTACAGGGCAAACCCATTAACGAGCCGGTGGTGCAATACGGGCCCTTTGTCATGAATACCGCCGAGGAGATCCAGCAGGCCTTCCGTGATTATCAACGCACGCAGTTTGGCGGCTGGCCCTGGGCGCAGATGGACCAGGTACACCCGCGTGACCAGGGACGCTTTGCCCGCTTCGCCGATGGACGCGAGGAGTCCCCCTAGCCGATTGCGCGCAATAGTCGGCGGTCTGTTTATCGGATGGTGTCGCGCTTTATGCCATTAATTGGCTGACAAGAGATCACTGGAGAGTCGGGACCGAAGCGACAAGAAGTGTCGGCCCGTTCCCGGCTCACAATAATGAGATGGAGGATACGCTATGTTCCGCTTTGTGCAATACTCACTGCTCGCACTCGCGACCGTTTTTGCCTCGCAGGCGCTGGCGGATACCGTCAAGGTCACCCCGCTGGGCAGTCATGACGGCGAGTTCTGTGCCCGTGACCGCGCCATGATCTTCGAGGACCCGGACGGAACCCGCATTTTGTATGATGCCGGCATGACCGTGGCCGGGCCCAATGACCCGCGCCTGGGCAAGATCGATGCGGTACTGGTCAGCCACATGCACGGTGACCACGTCGGCGCGGTACACATCGCCTCGGTCAACCAGGGTGAGTGCGGCAGCCCCGCGGCCACGGTCAAGGCCCTGCCCAATACCAGCAGTGTCGACATCGCCATGGCCAAGAAGGCCAAGATCATCACCGGCAGCGAGATGCCCAAGTTCTTCGCCAGCAAGCTCAAGGCCCTGGGCGGTGATCCCAAGGATTCCCAACTGGTACGCTTCGGTGCCTCACACAAACTGAACGGTGTCACCATTACCACGGTTCCCGCGGTGCATTCCAACGGCATCGCACCGGGGATGATTGGCGGTGAGCTGGGTGACATGCTCCATGCCGCCGGTCTGTCCGGCTATGCCGGACCGCCCACCGGTTACGTACTGACTTTCTCCAATGGTCTGGTGGTCTATCTGTCCGGCGATACCGGTATGACCGCCGAGCAGGAAGAGGTGGTGAACGATTACTACGAGGCCAAGCTGGCGGTGATGAACATCGGCGATACCTATACCACCGGTCCCAGGGAGGCGGCCTATGTCATCAATGAAATGGTCGAGCCCGAGTCGGTGATCCCCTCGCACGCCAACGAAGCCGCCACCAAGGGTGGCAAGGTGATCGCGGGCACGCGCACCGATCTCTTTATGCAGGAGAGCAAGGTCTCGACCTATCTGCCATTGAGCGGTCGCACCATGCACTTCGATGCCAGGGGCCGTTGCAAGAAGGGCTGCGACTAAATCTTTACTCGTATATGGATATAAACGGGCCGGATTTTCCGGCCCGTTTTTTTTGCTGTAAAGAAGGCTCAGTCAGATCGATTGTGCCACCAGCGAGACCGGGATCGACTTGAAGGCCGGGGTCTGGCTGCGTCCATCCACCGCACGACCCACCAGCACATTGCTCTCCGGGTAATAGGCCATGAGATTGCCCGGCGGCAGGTCAAAGGGGTAGACACTCAGGTCCCTCATCTCGCCGGTCAGCGAGCGCAGGGAGACCTTGTCCGCTTCGTTGAGACCACGATCCGCCATGTCCTGCCGGTTCATGAGCACGCAGTTGCGATGCGGGGTCTTGCGATAGGAGTCGTTCTGTTCGTAGATGATGCTGTTGAACTGCCCTTCGCTGCGCACGCTGGTCAGGGTGAAGTCATACTCGGGCGTGGCAGGCTGATCGGGTAAGGGGTTCACGACAAAGCCGGCGCGGCCACTTTCGGTGTTAAAGCTGGGTTCATGCTTAATGCGATCACGGATATAGAACTCCTGTTGCTCGCCCTCGATATCGGCGAGCTCCTCCATACCTGGCATGGTGTGGGCGATGGCCTCGCGGATCGTGCCATGTTGCCGGAAGGCGGCAAAATCAAATTGCCCTTTGTCCACCAGTCCCATGCCTAGCTCTGAGAGAATCAATACCTCCGGGCGTACGTTGTCCAGGCGATCGATACCGCCTTCGCTGAGTCGTACATAATTGAACATGGACTCCTGACTGGTGGGCTGCCACTCCTCGTCGCGCGCGGTCACGGGCAGGATGAGGGTCTCGCTGTGATCGCAACCGTTTAGATGACCGAGGTTCAGCGTGGTGCTAAGAAACAGCTTGAAGCCGATGCGGTCCATCGCCTGTGCCACCCATCGGCTGTCCGGCGAGGCGGCGTAAAGATTGCCGCCGAGCATCAGGGCCGCGTCCATCTCGCCGCGATGTGCCGCCTCCAGGCAGGCCAGTGTGTCCAGACCCTGGTCCGTGGGCAGAGTCACCTTCAGCCGCTCTTCTATCTTGCGAACCACCTCTACCGCCAAAGCGGGCTTGACGCCGACGCTGCCGACACCCTGAATGTTACTGTGGCCACGCAGGGGCAGCAGGCCGGCGCCGGGCCTGCCCACCATGCCGCGCAACATGGCGAGGTTGGCGATGGCCTCCACGTTTTGCACTCCGTGCAGGTGGTGGGTGATACCCATGCCCCAGGCGAAGACGCTGGCCTTCGAGCGGGCGTAACGTTTGGCAATGTCTTGGATCTGCGCGCGCATCAGTCCGCTTGCCGACTCGATCGTATCCCACGAGGTGGTTTCTATGTCGGCCAGATAGGCCTCGAAGCCTTCGGTGTAGTGATCAATAAAGGCCTGGTCTTGCGACTGGTCCTCAAGAATGGCCTTGGCAATGCCCTTGAACACGGCCAGGTCCGAGCCGATCTTCGGTTGCAGATAGGCCGAGGCGATCTCGTGCCCGCCCTTTAACATGGACTTGGGACTCTTGGGCACGGCGAACTTTACCAATCCCGGCTCTTTGGCCGGGTTGATAACGATGACCTCGCCGCCGCGTTCGCGACAGTTCTTTAATTGATGGATGAAGCGCGGATGGTTGGAGGCGGGGTTGGCGCCGAGCACGAAGACCAGGTCGCACTTGCCGAGGTCCGCCAGCTCGATGGTAGAGGTGCCGGTACCGAGCGTGGGGGCAAGTCCTTCACCGCTGGCCTGGTGACAATAGAAGGAGCAGTTGTTGATGTTATTGCTGCCGTACAGGCGCGCCAGGATTTGCAGTACATAGGCGGCCTCGTTGGAGGAGCGTCCCGAGGCATAGAAGAAGCTGCGCCTTGGCGACGTCGACTTGAAACGCTCGATGGCGATTGCCATCGCCTCGTCCCAGCTCAACGGCCTGAAGTATTGCGCGTCCGCGGCCTTATAGAGCGGTGAGCCGAGACGCCCCAGGTGTTCGACCTCATAGGCATTCAGTTCCCGAAATTCCTTGAGGCTGTGCTTGAAGACCTCGTTTGGGATCGGTCCCTGGATATCGGTGGACTGGGCCTGGATGCTCTTGTTGCAGACCGAGGGGAATTCATCCAGTTCATTGACCATACCGCCACGCTGTCCACCCATACCCAGTCCGCAGGCCTTGCAGGCATTCTTTGCCGACAATGCCTTGGCCGCGTTTTTGACCCCCATGCGGCGCACCGTGTTGAGGGTATAGAGGACCTTCTTAAAACCACCGCCTATGATCTGTTTGTCTGTAGACATCGCCTGCATTGATCACCCTGGTTCGGGATGACAGCCCTTGTGTAATATGAAAGAGTATTGATTTGATGTATCACATATCCTTGGGTGTCACAATTTGATTGCAGTGACTCGCAGGGAATCTCTCGTAATTGCACTAATCTTGTGCGAGAACTATCGATTTAATGAGATTGAATCATGCATCACTATGATCTGGATCCGGCACAACTTCCCGATATTCGCGACGGCCTGACACGCAAGCAACGGGTGGTCCTATCCTGTATTGCACAGCTACAAGAAGAGCTGGGAGGACGTAATGCGCCGACGGCTATGCTCTATGGACGTGTGCTTGAGCATATGGATATGAGCGAAGATGAGTTGCAAAGCATCTTGCAGGGCTTGATGGGCGATGCGCAGCGCTAGAGAGTACCGGTTAATTGGCCCCAGCTTATGACAAACAGCTAATAAGTGATTGGAGCGTCCAACCCCTGTTTAAGTTTGCGTCATAGTTTGTATGATAGTGAAGACCACATAAACAACACGGCTTGGTTAGACAATGGATACAGTATTGACTCATTTGAATGGCGCTACCCTGGCGCCCGGCTTGCTAGTCGTGGGTATCACGGCGGTGGTACTGCTGGTGTTACTGGTACTCAGATCTTTGCTGTCGGCGCAACTCAAGCGACTGAGTGAGAAGGCGAAGTCGGATATCTGGCCGGTGATGCAGGCCATCGTACAGCGAACCCATTTATTGTTCATGTTGATCGTCGCGCTGTTCACCGGCTTGTTGGTGCTCGACATTCCGCAAAACATTCGCGAGGTGATGCAGTCTGTTATCACCATTGCCCTGCTGGTACAGATCGGACTATGGCTAGGCATCGCCCTGCATGTCTCGGTCGAACGTTACCATCAACGCAAGATGCTCGAAGACCCATCAGAGGTCACCACCCTCAGCCTGTTGAAGTTCTTTGGCCGTGTGGTCATCTGGTCGCTGGTGCTGTTGTTGATACTCGACAATATCGGCGTCAACATCACGACATTGATTGCCGGCCTCGGGGTGGGCGGTATCGCCGTGGCCCTGGCCCTGCAAACAGTGCTGGGTGACCTCTTCGCCTCGCTCTCTATCGTGCTCGACAAACCCTTCGAAGTGGGTGACTTCCTGATCGTGGATGACCTGCTCGGGAGCGTGGAATTCGTCGGCCTTAAGACAACACGTCTGCGTAGCCTGTCCGGTGAGCAGTTGGTATTTTCCAATTCCGATCTCCTCAACAGTCGCATACGCAACTTCGGGCGTATGTATGAACGCCGTGTCGTATTCAAGATCGGGGTGACTTACCAAACACCGCGCGATAAGTTGATCAAGATCCCGGCGATTATCCGTAAGGCCGTAGAACAGCAGGACAATACCCGCTTTGATCGGTCACACTTCTTCGAATACGGCGACTTTTCCTTGAATTATGAATCGGTCTATTACGTGAAGGGGCCGGACTATAACCAGTATATGGATATCCAGCAGGCCATAAATCTCTATATCCATGAGCAGTTCGAGAATGAGGGTATTGAGTTTGCCTACCCGACACAGACCCTGTTCATGAATCGCACGAATTGATATTAGGCAAACCGCTAGCTCTTGTTCCTCGTCGCCATCAGTGCGGCGTATTCATCGGGCGCATCAATCTGGCGGATGTCGATGAAGCTGCCACTTTCAAATTCTCTTAAGCCCTCGACGACCTTCATGATCCGCTCGGCCGCCTGGCGTGGCTTGGGCATGGCAGCTGTCCCGCGTGCCTCGCGAATACGGGCCAGGGCCGGGTATTCGTTCGGGTCCGGCTTACTGCACAGGTAATCCATCATAGCGGAGTCGATGAGCCCCGGTGCAAGGGCGGCGAGATGCGTGTTGGGAAACTCGTGCGAGTAGAGCCGCATCAGCATATTGAGCGAGGCCTTGGTCAGCGCATACCCACCCCAGCCCTTGTTGCCCATGACGGCGGCACCTGAGGAGATGGCTATAATCTGGCCGACCTCGATGCCCGAGTCGTGTAGCCAGTCGAGTATCAGCTTGTTGGACCAGACATTGATATCATTGAGGCTCTTGAGTTCGAGCAGTGAAGTTTCGTGCATGGGTTTGATCTCGCCGAGACTACCGGCATTGAGCACCACCAGGTCGAGCCTGACGACTCCGTTCAAGAGCTTGTTGAGTGCCCAGGGCAACGATTCGAAATCGGACAGGTCGCAAGGCACGTCATGCGCACCTTCCAGATCACAGCCGCGACGACTGCAACCGTAGACATCCCAGCCCTGTTCAAGCGCGTACTCACTAAGCCCCCTGCCAAGACCACTGCTGTTTCCCGTGACAAAGATATTCTTTTTCATGGCTTTTGTTAGCTTCCCCTGGTTCAAGTCGACCGGGTTACATTATATACCAGCAATAATTCCTCAATGAGCGGCCTGGCACTTGTGCATCATCACTGTCCCTCGCGACTAGAATTCATTGGGCGGCCTTAAATCTTCATCATCTCGGTTTACTGATGGAGCGGTTTCCATAAAAACGAAGCGGTTTTTATGAGACCGGTGGATAGGGTCAGGGCTTGGTGTTTGGCCTTGCCAATGGGAATTGATCGGGTCTATGGGTTGTATATACTCGACAGAAGGCAAGTGCAGCCATAACCCTTAATCAATTAGTGGTTAATACATCATGATAGGCAATAAGCTCGAACTTCGAACGCCCGACGAGGCCGAGGCGGTCTATTACGAGGCCTTTATGCATTGCGACAAGGAGGTGATGGCCGCCTTGTGGGCAGACGGTGATGTGATCTGCATACACCCTGGCTCGGGCGCCATTGTTGGACACGAAGCGGTGGTGCGCAGTTGGTCGCACATCTTCACCAATGCGCGCATGCCGGAGATCAATTTTACCGTGGCCAAGCGCACGATGACCGATGACCTGGCCGTACACATCGTGGCCGAGGAGATCGCCACCGGTAACGAGGCCTCGGCGGTGGTGCTGGCAACCAATGTTTATCAGAAATTTCCCAGCGGCTGGTTGATGACCGAGCACCATAGTTCATTGGTACCGGTCCAAACAGAGCGCCAGGGGCAGACACTGCAGTAGGGCAAGCTTTTAGTATTGATTTACAGCCTGCATACGTGCCGTTGGCTCAGGCTGGTGTCGAGGAATGTCCTGTATGGCTTTTCCTCCTTTATAGATGTTTGTATTATCGATAAGTCGTTCCCGATGTGCTGGTTAGACAAATGTCTTGGCCTTAAGGGGACAGACCGTTTGGCATCTGCATGATGCTTAGACTCATCAGGGGGGCGGGCATGGTCACCATGCGCGTGGATGGGTCACATATAATAAATGCTAGGCATAATAACAATGGATAAACTCATCGCGCTCGTCCCGGCTATTCCTGTGGCCTCGGCGATCTTGATACAACTCATGGCCGGTCGCATGCAACGACGCATGGCCTGGCTGAGTGTGCTGGCCACGGCGCTCACCTTTCTTATTACTGTCGTCATCCTGGCCCTGGAGTTGGCCGGTGAGGGCGGTTTTCAGCTCAGTCTCGCCGATGGCTGGGGCATACTGATCAGTGACCCACTGAGCGCCATCATGGGCGTGCTCATCGCCGGCATCAGTTTTATCGTTCACCTCTACTCGATACGTTATATGTCAGAAGAGCCGGGTTATGCCCGGTTTTTTGTTTTACTCGACCTGATGACGGCGAGCCTGTTGGTACTGGTGGCCGCCGCCGACCTGCTGAGCTTGCTCATGGCATGGCATGCCATTGGCGTGTTGCTCTATTTCCTGCTCGGATTCGATACCCAGCGTCAGAGCACCTTTCGCTATGCCTTCTGGACCTTCATTACCTATCGTCTCGGCGACATTGCCCTGATCCTGGCGGCGGCGGTGCTCTACCACGCCTACGGCAGCTGGCGACTGGACGAGATCTTTGCCGCCATCCAGGCCGAGCCGCAGGTCATGAGCTTGCTTGGCCTGTCGGCGACCACGGTCGCCGCGGGCTTCCTCGCCCTGGGGGCCTTCGCGCGCTCGGCGCAGTTTTTATTGCACAACTGGCTGCCCTATACCATGGACGGCCCGACCCCTGTCTCGGCACTGATGCATGCGGGCATCGTCAATGCCGGAGGCTTCCTCATTAACCGCTTCGCGCCGGTGTTCGTGCACAGCAGCGATATCCTGCACCTGCTCTTCATCGTTGGCCTGGTGACCGCGGTCATCGGCTCGGTGCTGATGCTGACGCAAAATGACATTAAGAAGGCCCTGGGCTATTCCACCATGGGCCAGATGGGCTTCATGATCATGGAGCTTGGGGTCGGCGCCTTCTCGCTGGCTATCTACCACCTTATCGCCCATGGCCTGTTCAAGGGCACCCTCTTCCTTGGTGCCGGCGGTGTCATCGGCGATGCGCGACGTGATGATGGGGTGCCCAAGGACGATATCTATACCTTCGTGGTCGAGCGGCGCTCGGCACGGCGCCGTCCGCCCTGGTTGATCATGGCGATCATTACACTGGCGATCCCGGCCCTGGTCCTGTTCGTGGCGCACTGGGCGGTCTCCAGTGAGTTTTATCATCAGCAGGGCGCGGTGGTGCTGTTATTCTTCGGCTGGGTCACCGGTGCGCAATTGATCTTCGCCACCTATCGCATGCGCAGCGAAAACAGTGGTCGCCTGCTGGCCCTGATCCTGTTCTCCTTCACCGTGGTGGTGGTGGGCTATACCCTCATCAGTCACGTGTTCGAGCTGTTCCTGTATCCGGATGCGGCCTTCCGCAGTCTCATCCATAGCGCCTCCAGTATCGACGTGCTGTGGTTCGACATCCTGATTGTCATCACCACCATTGTTATCGTGGTGGGCTGGCTTCGGACCTATTACGCCCAGCGCAATGGCAAACGCGGCGGATTGTTGGCCGGTCGTCTTTGGCTGAGTTTCTATACGCTCATCTCGCGCGAGTTTTACGTGGCCGATATCTACGCCTGGTTTGCGCGCCAGCTACTTCGCCTGGCCGAACGCCTCAATATCTGGCTGAGGTGGGTGTGATATGAACGATATGTTAATCCTAGTCGCTGCCGTATTCCTGCCACTGTTTCCCTTCAGCATGCTGTTCAATGCCCTGCACAGTGGGTTGCGACCGCCGATTTTGCGGGCCCTGTTGCTACTGTTATGGCCGCAGGTGGGTCTGTTGATCATTGACCACAATGGCCTGACGCCGCCGGGCTGGCTACTGGCCTGGGCCGTGCTCAGTTCACTTCTGTACGCGCTGCGCGCCCTGGCCTTACGCGAGGTTGGCATGTGGATCGGTTTTCTGGCCACTTCCTCCTGGGCCTTGATCTGGCTCATGCTTGACCAGGGGCTCGGGGCCGAACGTCTGGCCCGGGTTGCGCTGGGCATCAGCGTGCCGCTGGTGATGTTGTCGATCTTGGCTGCGGGCCTGGAACGTCGTTTCGGTGCCGCCTATCTCGGGCTGTACGGAGGCCTGGCGCAGTCCATGCCACGCTTCGCCATCATGCTGGTACTGGTGGTGCTGGCGGTGATCGCCACCCCGCTGTTCCCCGGCTTTTTCGCCATGCTGTCGATGATGATAGCGACGATGCCGTCGGCACCGCTGCTGGCGGTGGCCATCGGTGTGATCTGGTTATTGTGGAGCTGGGCCGGTGCGCGCCTGTTGCAGGGCCTGATCGTGGGGCCGAAGACGCAGGCGGTGGATGACCTGGGCGGACTCGGGCTGGGACTGTACATCCTCCTGCTCGCCGCGTTGATTGCCAGCAGTGGGTACTGGTTGGAGGCAATAGTATGAGTATCGCACTGGGTCAAAAGCTGAAGATTCGCAGCATGATATACGTGGCGGCGGAGCCGGTGCCCTATTTCTGGCCGATGCGTGAATTCATCCATCACAATCCGCTGCACGGTCTCGAAGACATGCCCTTCGAGGTGGCGGTGAAGACCGGATCGCGGCTGTTCCACGGCCGGGTCTTCCTGCCGCGTACCGGCTACCAGGACTATTTGCAGCACGGCAAGCTTTCGCGGGAAGCGCTGCAGGCGGAGGTGGTGCGTTACCTGGAAGGCCAGGAGCGTCTCGACGGTATCGACCTGAGCGAGCTGTTGATGCAGTTACTGACCCGGCTCGAGCGCCCGGTCATGCTGCCCACCACGCTGCTCGATGATGCCGATATCCATGCCGCCTTTCATAACCGCCCCCTCGAGGCCGACGGCCTGCCCTCAAATGAGGTGGTGGCCGAACGCCTGCAGAGCGAGTTACTGGGTGACCGCCCACTGTATGAAACCGTGGATGCCCTGTGCGGCACCGATATCGCCGAGGCCCTGGATGAACTGGTGATCAAGAGCTGTCTCGATTTCTTCGACGAGGGCCAGTCGGTCTGGGGCATGCCCAATCGTGAGCAGGGGTTCTTTGCGGCCTGGCGACAGGTGGCCCTGCGCAACCTGCGCCTGCCGCTACGCGGTCTGCATATCGGTCGTATCCTGGAGGCGGACGACAGCGCCGAGGGCATTATCGACTACGTCATGAAGGCCCTCGACATCCCGGAGCAGGACTGGATGGCCTACTTCACGCGTGAGCTGGCGCGCCTGCACGGCTGGGCCGGCTTTATACGCTGGCGCTCCAATGCCAAGCATTATTACTGGGCGCAAAAATATCCCGCCGACCTGGTGGACTACATGGCCGTGCGCCTGACCCTGGCCCTGGCGTTGTTGAGCGAGCGCGGTCACCGGAATCTGCCCTATAGCTCGGATGCCCTGGCGGCCATGATCCGCTCACGCACCCAGGAGGCCTACCTGCGCCATGAGTTCTATGGCGGTACGGTCTTGCCCGCCATGGCGCACCGGGTCGAGTCATCCCTGCTGCTGGGCAAGGGCCGCAAGATAGAGAAGACCTACCAGGACTACGTGGTGAAAAAACGGCGACAGGAGGCGATGCACCAGGCGCAGGCGCTACGCGAACTGGAGGCCCGAGCCGGAATTGCATTCGGAGGTCTCAGCGAGTCGCAATTCGGTGATCTGCTGGCGGCCCTGCGCAAGTTCGAACGTGCCGAGGGGATGATCTGGTTGCAGGCCATGGAGTCGCAGGCCATCGATCAATTGATGCAGGGCATCAGCCTGGAGGGCCCGGCAGCGCGCGAGAAGCGACCCTTCGCCCAGGCGCTGTTCTGCATCGATACACGCTCCGAGCGCATCCGGCGCCAGCTCGAGGGCATGGGCGATTACCAGACCTTTGGCATCGCCGGCTTCTTCGGTGTGCCCGTCAGCTTCATGGAGCTCGGCAAGGGCAGCGAGACTCATCTTTGCCCGGTGCTGCTAACGCCCAAGAACGTGGTGATGGAGATGTCCATGGACAATCTGCAGCCGCAGGCCCTGGGTGCCCTGGAGAAGGCGCTGCATTCGCTCAAGGAGTCGGTGCTCACCCCCTTTGTCACGGTCGAGGCCATCGGTCTGCTGTTCGGTTTCGACATGGTGGGCAAGACCGTGGCACCGCGTATATACAATCGCTGGCGTCATCGCATGCATCCGCAAAAACCGGTGACACGCCTGTTGCTGGACAAGCTCAGCCGCGAGCAGGGTGACTCCATTGTGCGCGCGGTACAGCGCGCCGTCATCGTCAAGGCCATGGAGCTGGAGCTGGGCCTGTCCACGGAGCGGTTGACCGATGAACTGGTGCGCGACCTGCGCGAGGCGGCCATGGATCATGAGGCAGA
>JABURT010000136.1 GCA_014762495.1 Gammaproteobacteria bacterium
CGCGATGGGTCAATTGTCTGTAACGGTTATTACATTATCTGATTGGCCTGTATCCCCTTGTCGGCATACTGGCGCAGACATTGATTGTCCAGAACTTCAATGGCACCGCGACGTAGGCGTATGGCTCCAACCCGGCTTTCAAAGTTCTTCAACAGACGACTGACTACTTCCCGGCTGGTACCCAGTTCCGAGGCCAGTTCCTGGTGAGTGGTTTGTATCGTGTTGGAGTTTTGCTCTTGTAACTTTTCATAGAGACGTTTCATCAGGCGGTCGCCCAGTGACTGGAAGGCAAGGTTGTCAATCAGGTTCATTAGCCCATACATACGCTGGGCCAGGGCGGAGAAAACACGGTTTCGAAACGGTGCCGAGTTATCGATGGCATTCTGGAACATATTGGCATTAATGCTCAACGCAGTGATATCGGTCTCGGCGATGGCTTTGAAGTGGCAGGGAGGTTGTTCCAGCATCGCCATGAGGTTAAGCATGCAGACATCGCCTGGCGTGACCTTGTACAGGAACAGCTCGCGTCCATCGTCGGCAGCCTCATAGACTCGTACTGCTCCGTCTTTCAGGAACATGAAATTGTTGACGCGTTCGCCGCTTTCCAGCAATACCGTACCGGCCTCCGATTTGAGCTCGGTGGCGGTATCCAGTATGGAATGCCAGATCGGATCATCCAGCGTCAATAGATCAGGGAAGGGAGTTGAGCCTTGAGCCCCTCCCATAACAGGTTGTGTGATCATCAGCTATCTCTCTCATCGTTGATTGTCGTTTCTTTTTTATCAATCTATTTTTAAACACTTGGATGTTTCTATTTATATTGATTCTAGTTTGATGCTTGCAGTGCCATGCGGCGTATGAAATCCGTCTTGGCCGACAACTCAAGTGAACAGGTCCACTTATAGGCCAGGTTGAGTGTTTCCGCTGCCGCATAAACACCATGTCCACCGACCACTGTGATTTTTGTGTTTTGCAGTGTCTCGGCGACCCTCTGCGGGGCCTCGCTGACATAGTTATCATAATCGATCTTGAGCACAGGTACAGAACCAAAATAGTAGTGTCCCTCAAAATCGACCGGAACATATTTATCGACGTCCATGGTCAGGGCCACGGTGTGCACACCATGACTGTGCATCACGGCATTAATGTTGGGGTTGTTTCTATAACACTGGATATGCAGCGGGGCATCCAGTGAGGCGCCTTTTCCCGGGCCAGTCTCAATGTCGCAGGCGATCAGATCATCCTCGGTCAACGTGTCGGCACAGGCACCACTTGGCGTGACCCATATGGTTTTACCATGGCGTATCGACAGGTTTCCACTATGTGAATCGTTGAGGCCGTACTGTCGAAGCCAATGATAATACTGGATAAGGTCCGCCTTGCTATCTTGGTGCATGCTTGTGCTCACTTTGGTATTTAGTGTGACGAAGATTACATATGTGTTGGATTTCTTTATGTCCTACTTAAATAACATGTAAGACACTCGGTTATTTAGGGTTTGGTGCGAGAATAAGAGGTAAGTCGAAGTAGAATATTGAGCCACTTCCCTCCTCGCTATGAAATCCGACATCCCCGTGATGCTCATGGATGATAAGTTTTACGATGCTAAGTCCCAGGCCGGTGCCACTGTATTTTCGAGATGGAGTGGAGTCAGCCTGGGTGAACTTATCAAATAGCCGTGCTTTGAACTTTTCCGAAATTCCCGGACCATGGTCGATGACGGAAACACGAACATGATGGATGTCAGGCATGCTGGTAGTGACAAGAATGGCATCATCACTCGCACCATATTTGATGGCATTCGAGATAAGGTTGTACATCACCTGTGTCAGGCGGATTTTGTCGGCATGGATATAGATTTTCTCGTCTAATAGTTCTGTTTTTAGCTGAGTGCCGGCCTCTCGAGCGAAGGATTCAAGATCCTTCACGGAATCTTTAATCAATGCATGCAAGTCGATGGCCGCCATCTGGTAGACCATCTTGCCCGACTCCATCTTTTGCAGGTCGAGGATGTCGTTCACCAATAATGTTAATTTGCTGGTGTTACTGATCGCTATGCGCATCAACTCGGACTTTTTGTCGGCATTTTTGTCACCGAGATTGGATATCAGGCTCAGAGACCCATTAATCGCGGTTAAGGGGGTCCGTAGTTCATGGCTGACAATAGATAGAAATTCATCTTTATGTTTCTCTGCAACCTGTTTTCTGCGTTCTGCACGAATTAGGTAGACGGAAAGAATAATAATGACGATGAGAAAACTGCTGAGGTACAGCAGCGCATCGATAATCAGTCCGCGAATAAAACCGGAGTAAAGTTCTTCTGTATAAGTATCGATTACCATCCAGCGCGTATTGCTGATCGAGCGGGTGCTTAGTGTTCTTGATAGTTCCTCGTCGGTGAGGATATAACTGTCGCGTATCTCGGTGTTGCGGGCACCACTGCTCATGGCTTCAAGTAGTAGATCCCCGTCACCGGTCTGCATGGCCAGATAGAGGCGGTGGCTTGGGTCCTGGGAAATTGTCAGTATCTCGCCAAGCAGTCTGGTGTGAAAGCTGACAAAAAAGATGTACTCGCGATTGTTTACCCGAAACGGTGCGACGATATCAAAATGATAGGCATGTGGGCTTGGATGAACACGTTGCAAATGTTCACCTGTTTGCATATAGCGTCTCAGATCCTGTATGCATACCGTTCCAACCAGCGATTCAATATCTTCCAGTATCGGTATGCCATTGGCATCGCTAATTGTATAGGTGAAATAGCTGGGGAAGTATTGTCTTATCTCTTCGCCCAGTAGGTGTATGTGGTCTTCGTTTGCCGGCTCTTTGATAATTCGCTCAATGATATTCTTATGATGCTTTACGAATACGGTCATCAGCCGCTCTCGTTGATTGATGAGCTCATTTATATTGCCGCTAACGGTATGAGTTGAGTGCTCTGCAATTATCTTGTGATAGCGGTTGAACTCAAGGTAACGGGTATAGTGCGACCAGGCGATAATGATGCATATGATCATGACTAGTGTCATGAGGGAGACGATATATCGTTTCATTGAATCGGCGCGTGCCTCTGCCGGATTTTATACGGGTTAACAGCTCTCAGATAATACACTCTGATCTTTCTCTGTTTGTCACAAGTCTGTGAAAATCAGATGTGGACAAAATGTCCCTGAGTCGAGGTCGTTATGTTTGAGTTCGGCGCCATCAAAAACCAACTCGACGCCGTTATTTACTATTGAAGTCCGGTTTCGGCCGTATTACAAGAAGGCGGGTCTTCAAAATGGTTTGACAACGACCAATATAATGATGGCGACCAACAACAATACGGGGAATTCATTAAACCATCTATAGAACACATGCCCGTGTTGATTTTTATCTTCAGCAAAGGCTTTGACCAGACGACCGCAATAGAAGTGATAGGCGAGCAGAACCAGCACCAGCATAAGCTTTACTGTCAGCCAGGCACTGTGGGCATAGGCGCTCCAGGCGTAGTCAAACAGCAGCCAGAGGCCGAAAACCACCGTGAGTACCATGCCCGGCGTCATAATGCCGCGATACAGCTTGCGTTCCATCACTTTAAAGCGCTCGATACCGTCTCGGTCTTCGGTCATTGCATGGTAGACAAACAGCCTCGGCAGGTAGAACAAGGCCGCGAACCAGGTCACCATAAAAATGATGTGAAATGCCTTAACCCAGAGCATGTGTATCGAGCCTGGCCTGTTGGGTTTGCTTTAGCATGTTCCGGATCACACGCTCGACATGCTGCATGTCCAGTTCCCCTATTTTCTGCTGCACGATGCGGCCTTCGGGGGACATGAGGTAACTGGTGGGTGTCAGACGCACATTGCCGAAGGCCTGGGCGGCTGCACCATCGATGTCGAGGGCGATGGTATAGGGGATCTGACGGGCTTCGCTGAGGGCCGCCACCTGGTTGGGTGGATCGTAATACATGGCGATACCAATGATCTCCAGACCCTGCGGTGACAGTTCTTCATAGAGTTCGGCCAGATGCGGCATCTCCTTGACGCAGCCGGGACAGGTTGTGGCCCAAAAATTGACGAGCACGGGCCGTCCGCGCAGCTCAGAGAGGCTGACCTTTGTGCCATCGAGTGTTTGCAAGGTGACTTCGGGGGCCGGTTTTTGGCCGCTGGGTGAGAACAGGACATAGCCTACTGCGCCCAGGATGACGACAACCAGTCCCGCCAGAATGATGTCCTTTTTTTTCATGTGTTTGACTCGTGAGTCCTCAGTTATGGATGTTGCTACGCGCTAAAGCGGTAGTATGCCTCGATTTTCTCCATGCTGACCACACCCAGCACGCGCCGGCCTTCCATGACCGCCAATGCCAACAACTGATTTTCCTGCATCAGGCGCAAGGCGTGTTGCATGGTGACGCGAGAGGAGACGGCGGTTAATTCCATGCGCCGCGCCGGCAGACTCAGCAGATCAAAGCGTTCGGCCTCTACATCGGAAGACAGTGCATGCGCCAGGTCCGCGCCCGGCAGCATCCGCGTCGGTTCACCCTCCTCGGTTACGAGGATCCAGTGTGGATGCTGGACCAGGGCATTTTCCACCGCATCGCGCTCCACCTCGGCAGGCAATATCTGAAAAGACTTGTCCAGTACCGTCATCACGCCCAGTCGGCGTAGTGACTGCGAGATGGGGTCGTTACGGTAATCGAGTCCGCGTGCCCGCATCGTAGTGAGAAAGACCGACTGGCGACCGAAGAGTTCACTGGTCGTTAGGGTGGCGATGATCACAGCCAACATGCCCGGAAAAAGTATGTTGGGATTGGCGGTCAGTTCGAGGATTGCCATCAATGCGGCTAGCGGGGCCTGCAGGGTGGCGGCCATCATGGCGCCCATGCCGATCATGGCGTAAAAGCCATGGTTGGAGACATCGCCCGGGAACAGGTAGTTGGCAACGATGCCGGCCACACCGCCAACCGCCGCACCGATGACCATGGTAGGAGCGATCAGACCACCGGGTAGTCCCATCCCCAGCCCCGCCGTGGTGGCGAGAAGTTTACCCAAGGCCAGAGCTATGAGTAGGGTCAGACCCAGTTGCCCCGTAAGGGCCTGATCAATTGTGTTGTGGCCCACGCCCATGATTTCGGGTACGAATAATGCGATCAGTCCGGTGGCCAGTCCGCCCAGGGTCATGCGGGTCCAGATCGGCCAGTGGGTCAGGCTGGATGAGAACAAACGCATTAAATAGATAAAGCCGTTGGCGAAAACGGCGATCACCAGCGCCATCAAAACCACCAGGGGTAACTCCCAGGCCGATCCCATGTGCATGGCCGGTACGGAGAAGGCAGGTTCGGTGCCGTAGACGAGGCGCATCAGGGCGGTGGCGCTGACTGCGGCGAGGATGACCGGGGCAAAGCTGACCATGCTGTACTCCATCAAGACCACCTCCATGGCGAAGATGACGCCTGCCAGAGGGGTGTTGAAAGAGGCCCCGATGGCGCCAGCGGCGCCACAGGCCACCAGCACGGTGAGGCTGTTATTGGGTAGTTTTAACCACTGGCCGAGGAGACTGCCATTGGCGGCACCCAGGTGCACACTGGGGCCCTCGCGTCCTACCGAGTGACCCGAGGCAATTGAGGCGATCGCGCCGAAAAACTGCACCACTGCGTTTTGGTAGGGTAAGTGAGCCTGATGATAGGCCAGTCGCTCCATCACATGTACGACCCCGACCTGACGCATGGCCGTCGGAAGTAACTGAAAAACCAGGCCGATTAGCAGAGCCCCGACAAGCGGCAGGGTAAAACGTATCCAGGGCTCCAGCGGGCGATACTCATTATCCTGGTTGAGGTATAGACCTTGCAGGAACTCAATGGATTCACGAAAGAGGATCACCGTGGCACCGGCAAGAAGACCGACAATCAGGCCAAGCAGGGCAAGATAGGGCAGCGCGCGGGAGGCTGAGAGTCGATGTCGGAGTGGCTCAAGCATTGACCTGATTCATAATTTTGTTAATGAATACAGGGTATCACAAGCGCTCTGAAGGGTAGCGGGCGGATCGGTTAGTGAATTATTTAGACCCTGATGACTGGATGTGAGAGTACGGCGCGTTGATTATAAGTAAACACTAATAAACTTTAATAAATACAATGTGTTGACATGGGTTTAACAATCATAATAGAGTGCGTTCAAACGGAGGTTTTGGAGGGGAAAACCCAATAATTATAAATAATAATAAAAATTAGGCGGCCAATGGCCGCTTTTTTGTTTCTGCAATAAAATCCTTGCCGTTAAAACGATCCCCCAGCCCTTAGCTCACCTGCTCCACCCGTACTTAAGGGAATTGTGAACCGAGTGACACTTCTGCGCTTCCTATCCTGGCTGCCAATCCGTATCATTTAGCCTTTGCTTAACTGGCGACGGGATTGATGATTAAGGCAGGCATAGTAGGCGGCACGGGATACACAGGGGTCGAACTCCTGAGATTGGTCGCGGCCCATCCAGGGGTAGAGTTGAAGGTAATTACCTCGCGATCCGAGGCGGGCATGGCGGTGTCCGAACTGTTTCCCAACCTGCGCGGCCACATCGACCTGGCCTTTAGCGAGCCCGACGTGGATGCCCTGGCGGCCTGCGACGTGGTGTTCTTCGCCACCCCCAATGGCATCGCCATGCAGATGGTGCCCGAGTTGCTGGACAAGGGTTGTCGCGTCATCGACCTGGCCGCCGATTTCCGCCTCCAGGATATCGCTGAGTGGGAGCAATGGTACGGCATGTCTCATGCCTGCCCGGAGCGCGTAGCCGAAGCGGTCTACGGACTGCCCGAGGTCAATCGTGAGTCGATCCGCTCGGCACAGCTGGTGGCCAATCCCGGCTGTTATCCCACGGCCAGCCAGCTGGGTTTCCTGCCGCTGATCGAAAACGGCCTGGCCGCTCTGGATGGTCTGGTTGCCGACTGCAAGTCCGGTGTCTCCGGTGCCGGTCGCGGTGCCAAGGTCCCCTTTCTACTGGCCGAATGCAGCGAGAGCATGAAAGCCTACGGGGTGCCCGGTCATCGCCACTTGCCCGAAATTCGGCAAGGCCTGGAGCGGGCGGCCGATCAGCCCGTGTCCCTGACCTTCGTGCCTCATTTGACCCCGATGATCCGCGGTATCCACGCCACGCTCTATGCCAAGGTGGAAGACCGTGGGGCCGACCTGCAGGCCCTCTATGAACAGCGCTACGCCAGCGAGCCCTTTGTCGACGTGTTACCCGCCGGCAGTCATGCCGAGACGCGTTCGGTCAAGGGCAGTAATGTCTGCCGCATCGCCCTGCATCGTCCTCAGGACGGTGACACCGTAGTGGTGCTGTCGGTCATCGACAATCTGGTGAAAGGGGCTGCGGGTCAGGCGATTCAGAATATGAATATTATGTTCGGTCTCGATGAGACTCAGGGACTGGAGACGATCGCGTTACTGCCATGAGCCAATTAGTCGTTAAATCACACAACCCGAAACGCCGCTGGGTACTGTTGGCTACACTCTTTGTTGTGACCGTTGCTGCGGGCTGGGGACTATTTGAATATGGTCGCTACAGTGCCGGTTACGATAGCCTGAGCGCCAGTGCCGAAATGCAGCACATGGAAAAGGAAAAGCTTTCGCTGGAGCGGCATATCGTGCAATTGCGAGAACAGAAGACCGCCCTGGAGCAGAGTCAGCAAGTGGATCAGATGGCCTACGACAGGGTGCGCCAGGAACTTAAGGAGAAACAGGACGAAAACCTGGAACTCAAGGAGGAACTGGCGTTCTATAGAGGTATCGTCTCGCCGGAAGAGGCGGCACACGGCCTGCGCATCCAGACCCTGAGCATCACCAAGAACGCCAAAGAAGGGTCGTTTCACTACAAACTGGTGTTAACCCAGGTTCTGAAAAATGATAGGCTTGCCCGCGGTGATGTCGACGTGGTGATCGAAGGCATACGCGCCGAAGACGGTCAGCAGGAGACCCTCAACCTGAGTGAGGTCGCGGTGCCGAAAATCCGCTCGATGAATTTCCGTTTCAAGTATTTCCAGGCCTTCGAAGGCGACATGGAGATGCCCGATGGTTTTGTACCCATTCGAGTTTCAGTGACCGTCGATCCTTCCAGCCGCCGCCTCAAGTCGGTCCAGAAGGTATTTGACTGGACGGTCGGCAGTCTCACAGATATTGGCGAAATCTAGTCGCCGCGATACGAATTTTGCTTTAAGGAGCGCATTTCAATGTTTGGAGGTAAGAAAAAGCCCAAGACCACGGCCAGGATCGAGACCCTGATCGGTCAGCAGACCGAGATCCGCGGCGACGTGGTATTCCACGGTGGCCTGCACGTGGATGGCACCGTCAAAGGCAATGTTATTACCGAGGGCGGCGGCGAGTCGGTTTTGAGCCTCAGTGAACGCGGCACCATCGAGGGTGAAGTGCGTGTCCCCAACGTCATGATCAATGGCACCGTGATCGGTGACGTGCATGCGGAAAATCATATTGAACTGGCGCCGCAGGCACGCGTCAAAGGCAATGTCTATTACAGCCTGATCGAGATGGCCATGGGCGCCGAGGTCAATGGTAGCCTGGTCCATCGCTCCGAGAGTGAGCCGCCCAAGCTGTCCGTGGATAAGGCCGAAGCGGAGCAGAAAGGCTCTGCCGAAGAAAGTTGATTATTTTACTAGGTTAATAGATAATCGGTTTTAATTTGCCCACTAATGGGAGTGAGAGTTATGAGTGAAAGCCCACTTGTTTTTACCGACAGCGCCGCAGGCAAGGTCAAATCCCTGATCGACGAAGAGGGTAATCCCGATCTGATGTTGCGGGTGTTTGTCACCGGTGGCGGCTGCTCCGGCTTCCAGTACGGTTTCACCTTTGACGAGAGCGTGAACGACGGTGATACCAGCGTGGAAAATGCCGGCGTTACATTGCTGGTAGATCCCATGAGTTATCAGTATCTGGTCGGTGCCGAGATCGACTACAAGGAAGACCTCAACGGCGCCCAGTTCGTTATCCGCAATCCCAACGCAACCACGACCTGTGGCTGCGGCTCTTCCTTCTCCGTCTAGTCATAGTAGAATAGACGTATCCAAGGGGTGGGTATTATCCCGCCCCTTTTCTGTTTGGGTGTTTCCAAAAGCAAGTCCAGGACCGACTGTGTCTTGGAATGGGAGTAGCTGATGAACGAATATTTGCCAGGTCTGGCCGGTGTCCCGGCGACGCAGTCCAATATCTCCGATATCGACGGTGAAAAGGGGCTGCTTTCATACCGCGGCTACCCCATCGAACAGTTGACCGCCAACAGCAATTTTGAGGAGACCACCTTGCTGTTGTTGGACGGCTGCCTGCCGACCACGGAAGTGCTGGCGGATTTCGATAACAAGCTACGCCGCAATCGCCGCGTGCAGTACCACATCACCGATCTGATGAAGACCTTTCCGCCCTCGGGTCATCCCATGGAAATGCTGCAGACCGCCGTCTCCAGTCTGGCCATGTTTTATCCCAGCACAGTGAGTGGCGATGCCAGCGCAGACGACCTTGAATACATCCACAATATGTCGGTGAAGATCATCGCCCGCATGGGTACCATCGTGGCCATGTGGCAGCACATCCGTCATGGTTATGACCCCATCGAGCCGCGTACGGACCTGACATATGCCGAGAACTTCCTCTACATGTTCAACGGTGTCGAGCCGGATCCGCTACTGGCCAAGATCCTCGATGTCTGCCTGATCCTGCACGCCGAGCACACCATCAATGCCTCCACCTTCTCGGTGCTGGTTAACGGTTCCACCCTGGCCAGCCCCTATAGTGTGATCTCCGCGGCCATTGCCGCGCTCTCCGGTCCGCTACACGGTGGCGCCAACCAGAAGGTGCTGGAGATGCTTGAGGACATCGGATCGCCCGACAAGGCCGACGCCTATGTAGAGGAAAGGCTGGCCAAGAAGGAAGTGATCTGGGGCATGGGGCACCGCGAGTACAAGACCAAGGACCCCCGGGCCACCATCCTGGAAAAGATGGTGGACGAGTTTATCGAGGCCCGCGGCGGCGCGGTGAACCCCCTGCTCGAGACCGCCAAGGCCGTCGAAAAGGCCTGCGATGAAAGACTCTCTCACAAAGGGGTCTACCCCAACGTCGATTTCTACTCCGGCATTCTCTACACCGAGATGGGCATCCCGGCGGACCAGTTCACCGCCATCTTCGCCATTGCCCGATCGGCAGGCTGGCTGGCGCACTGGCGCGAACAACTGGACGACAACCGTATCTTCCGACCCACCCAGGTCTATACCGGAAAGCCACCACGCGACTATGTCCCGCTGGACCAGCGCAAGTAATACAGAAAACCGGGCCAGGCCCGGTTTTTTGCCCTGACCCATCTGAAAGATGGGTAGGGTACTCATAATGAAACTCTAAGAGGTTCTTTGAGCGCCCTGACCCATCTGAAAGATGGGTAGGGTATTTATGACCTTTAGGTTACTCATAATGAAACTCGACGCCTGTTCGAAGAACATGGCGAACAGCGGAGCTTAGCGACGCTGGCCCCTTTGGGGTGAGGGCGGATGCCCGAATAAGAGGTTCTTTGAGCGCCCCGCACTTCACTAATCCAGCTTGTTCCGTTAGCCGGTCTATGGGGATCTGGATTCACACCATGAAAGCACTAGTGCCCCGGATAGATGGCGCCCAGTATCACCGGACCCTTCGCCCCGGTAACGGAGGGGAGGTTGGCGGGCAAATGGCGTAGGGTCTGACTCGCCATCCAGGCAAAACAGGCCCCTTCCATGCAGTCGGGATCGATGCCATGAGCCGCCGTGGATTCCACCACTCTGTTATCACCGGCGAGGGACCGGAGGCGCTGCATCAGGGGCAGGTTGTGAACACCACCACCGCAGACCAGTACCCGGCGAGTCGACGGTGCATGTTGTTCGATGGCCTGCATGATGGTGGTGGCGGTGAACTGGCTGAGTGTGGCCTGCACGTCGGCTGCTTCGAGATGATGACCGTCCAGGTAGGGTTGAAGCCAGTTGTAATGAAACAGCTCGCGGCCGGTGCTCTTGGGCGGCTGCCGGACGAAGTAGGGTTCCTCCAGCATGCGATGCAAGAGGCCGTCATCGACGCTTCCTTGGTTGGCCCAGTCACCGTTTTCATCGAAGTGTCCGCCGTGGTGCCGTTGGTGCCAGATATCCATCAGCACGTTGCCAGGTCCGGTATCAAATCCAGTCACGGGGTGATGTTCATTGGCGGGCAGTACCGTGATATTGGCGATGCCGCCGATATTCAGAACCACGCGGTCTTCGGTTTTGGCATGCAGCATGGCCTGGTGAAAGGCGGGCACCAGTGGCGCACCCTGTCCGCCGGCCGCCATATCACGGCGGCGGAAATCGGCGACGGTGGTGATGCCGGTGCGCTGGGCAATGGTATTGGGATCGCCGATCTGCAGGGTGTTTGGGTACTTGCCGTCGGGCAGGTGACGAATGGTCTGGCCATGGCTTCCTATGGCGGTGATGTCTGCTGCGTTCAAACCTTCCTTCTCGAGAAACCGCATCACCGAATCGGCGACAAACTGTCCGAGGGCGATATCGCTGCTCATCATCAGCGACAGTTCGTCCTGCGAGGGGCCGCAAAGTCTCAGTAAATCCTGTCTCAAGGCGACCGGATAGGGATAGGTGTGTCCGTTTCCGACTTGGATATGGTCGTCTGAGCGTGTGAGCAGGACCACGTCGAGCCCGTCCAGGCTGGTGCCTGACATAATGCCGAGAAAGTGTTGTGGGGATTCAGTCTTCATGCGTGATTCCGTCGCCGAGTGGGCTCATCTTACCGGAATCACTGGACCTCAGTCATGGCCAGATGGCGGGTCTTGTACAGGCCCATCTGATTATTACGGGCCTGGAGCAGTTCGGCAAAGCGGGATTTGTATTGGCGTTTTATCGGCCGCGCGTCGGGTAGGCGAACGGTAAGCGGGTTGCGGTGTACGCCGTGGACGCGGAACTCATAGTGCAGGTGCGGACCAGTGGCGGTCCCGGTCTGCCCCACGAAGCCTATGATCTGGCCTTGACGGACATAGCGTCCAGGCCGCATGCCGCGGGCGTAGTGACGCATGTGTGCATAAAGCGTGGTATCGACATTGCCGTGGCGGATGATAATGGTCTTACCATAACCACCCTTGCGGCCTCGGTAGACGATCTTACCGTCACCGGTGGCCCGGATCGGCGTACCCGCTCGGGCCGCGTAATCGACACCGGAATGTTGTTTTACTTTTTTATGCACAGGGTGAAAACGTTTGCCAAAGCGGGAGCTGATGCGACGGAAGTCCACCGGTGTACGCAGGAATGCCTTGCGCAGGCTGCGGCCGTCGGGGCTGTAGTATTGGCTGCGTCCATTGTCTTCGACGAAGCGAATGGCCTGATAGGTTCGGCCCTGGCTGGTGAATTCGGCGGCGAGGATGGTGCCATCGGCGACCTGCTCGCCGCGATGGTACTGCACGTCGTAGAGTACCGAAAAACTGTCGCCCTGGCGGATGTCGAGGGCGAAATCGATGTCCCAGCCGAATATCTCGGTCAGTTGCATGGTGAGATTGTCGCTCAGGCCCGATGCGAGTGCGGCCTCGTAGAGAGAGGTCTGCACTGTCCCGGTGGCAAAACGCATACGGTGTTCGTATTCGGGCTGTTGCAGGATGGGGTAGTAATGGCCGTCGTCGTCCAGGCGCACGCTGAGGATACGGTCATCCTTGAGTTTATAATCGATCCCCAGCAGGCGCGGCTTGTCGCCCGGTTCCACCTGGACCCGGAACTTGTCGCCCGGGATCAGGCGGTGTAATTGACGGCGTGCGGTCTTGTGCTCGATGACCTTGGCCACTACCTGGGGTGACAGGTTGGCGCGTTGCAGCAGGCTGGTGAGCGAATCGCCGGGTCGGATGGTGAGTTCCTGCCAGACCGGTTCACTGGGTAACTGGTAGTCCACCAGTCCGATTTCGGGGATATAGAGCGGGACTTCGAAACGTTCAATGAGGGCCTTGCTGCGCACGGCATTGGCCGAGCCGCTGACCAGGATCAGGATTATGGAGAGAAGCAGAACCCCCACGGCGGCACCTGCCAGGTGCGGACGTCTGTGCCGGTATAGATGTTGGGCAATGAGTTGTGCCGCTGCTTTTGGTACCATGTCTCCCTCTTTAACACCCAACGCTACTGGATGTCCCCCCGTCGTGCAACTGTAGTGGAATATATTAAGAGTTAACGTTCGATTTATTTTCATCTTTAATCTTGCACGCTTTGGCGGTGTAGTTTTGATAAGTTGCGCACAGTATTGTGCATACGAGGTTTGAAGGCATGGCAACACTCGAGGAATCCCTAAGTCAGATCAAGCGCGGTTGCGATGAACTGCTGCTGGAAGATGAGCTTATTGAAAAGCTCAAGCGCAATACGCCGTTACGTATCAAGGCGGGTTTCGATCCCACCGCGCCCGATCTGCACCTGGGCCATACTGTACTGATCAATAAATTACGTCAGTTTCAGGACCTGGGTCATGAGGTTTTATTCCTGATAGGGGATTTTACCGGCATGATAGGCGACCCCACCGGTAAATCCGCCACGCGTCCACCATTGACCCGAGACGATGTCATTGAAAACGCACGCACCTACGAGCAGCAGATCTTCAAGATCCTGGATCCGGAAAAGACCCTGGTGATGTTCAACTCAAGCTGGATGGCAGAGATGAATTCGGCGCAGCTGATTCAGTTGGCCGCCAAATACAATGTCGCCCGCATGCTCGAACGCGATGACTTCAACAAACGTTATAAATCCGGCCAGTCCATCGCCATCCATGAATTCCTCTACCCATTGATACAGGGGTACGACTCGGTGGCCATGAAGGCCGATGTCGAACTGGGCGGAACCGATCAGAAATTCAATCTGCTGGTGGGGCGCGAATTGCAGAAACACTACGGCCAGGAGCCGCAGGTGGTCCTGACCATGCCCATCCTCGAGGGGCTGGACGGGGTACAGAAGATGTCCAAGTCCCTCAATAACTACATCGGGATCAACGAGCCCCCCGAGGAGATGTTCGGCAAGATTATGTCCATCTCCGACGATTTGATGTGGCGCTACTTTGAGCTGCTCAGTTTCCGTCCACTGGAGGAGGTCGAGCAGTACCGCCGCGACATCGAGTCAGGGACCAATCCCCGTGACATCAAGTTTCACCTGGCTGAGGAGATCATCACTCGCTTCCACGACGAGGCCGCTGCGACCGCTGCACGGGAAAATTTCATCGCCCGTTTCCAGAAGGGTGCCATGCCCGATGAGATGCCGGAACTGGAACTGGAGAGCCGTGATGGCATCCTGCCAATCGCCAACCTTCTCAAGGAGGCGGGCCTGTGCAGTTCCACCTCCGAGGCGATGCGCATGCTCAAGCAGGGGGCGGTGAAGATCGACGGTGAAAAGGTTGAGGACAAGGCCCTGCAAATGGAAACCGGCAGCACTCACATCTACCAGGTGGGCAAGCGTAAGTTTGCCCGTGTCACGGTGAATTAAAGCCGGTTGTGGCCACTGCTTTGCTGGCACTTTGAGCAATCCGGGAATTATTTTGACAAAGTCCTTGATCATTCCCCCGTGCCCTCTATAATGCGCGCTCCCCGTTACGGAACAGGCCTTAAACAAGGCGCTTGACGCGGGGAGCCAGCGCTCTATAATGCGCGCCTCGCTCGACACTCCGGTGGCGGCGAGAGAGGCCGAAAAAAAGTATTGACAGAGAGTTTGATGAGTCTATACTACGCGCCTCCCAAGCACTGCTAAGCAGTTGTTTGGAAAACGAAAGTTTATCGTCTGTGTAGGATACCTTTATATATATGCAGACAGCGGGTCGAAATGATTCGCAAGCCGTCGAAAAAAAGCACTTGACGGTCAAATTAGGGCGAAGTAATATACGCAGCCCTCGGACGCTCCAGACGTGAGACCCGAAACGCTCTTTAACAATGAGAATCAGATAATTTGTGTGGGTGCTTGCGTTGATGTTCTGTCACAAAGAATATCGACGTAAACACTAGAGTAAATTTCTAGTTTTCCGTCGAGCCAAGATTTGATTGTTAGATTAAACAATCACTTTGATTGAACTGAAGAGTTTGATCCTGGCTCAGATTGAACGCTGGCGGCATGCCTAACACA
>JABURT010000038.1 GCA_014762495.1 Gammaproteobacteria bacterium
AATATAGCTTTCTCAGTCGTGACTTAGGCTTCTCTCTTTTGACTACATATCCAAACGTTATTTCATATTTTCTTTTCTGTTGTCGATAATCCTGATAGTTTTACTATGGAATAAAGATCGCTGGCATTAATGGCCATGCCGAGCTGGAGGAGTGTCATATGAAAATTAAAATGAATATAAAGATGAAATTGTTTATTGCTGTTTTGATTCCCATTGTTTTATTAGGGGTTTCGCAGCTGCGTTTGATTAACGGCATCGGTACAACGACCGATGGTTTTGTGAGTTACCTGGAAAGGGATCAGGTCCGACTCAACGCCCTCAATACCATGTATGGCGATGGTCTGTTGTCTGGTGTGGCAACTCGTAACCTGATATTTAATCCTTCTCTGAAACAGCCTCCCAAGGTTGTCGCCAAGACGCGGAATAATTTTGAGAGCGCGTTGCAGAAGGTTCGTGAATTAACACCCGCCGAGGACACTGAATCGCACGAAAGGCTGGATACCATTGCCGAGCGATGGAGCGTTGTGGCCAACACGCGCGAGGAAGTCCTCAAACTGGCTCAGACAAACAGGACGGAAGAGGCTTCTCAGATGTTGGCCAAGGTGGAAAATCCGGCCTGGCGAGCAATACGCATTAATGTTCAGGCCCTGTTGAAGAAGCAGAGTGAGGCCAACGCGGAGTTACGGACACAGGTCATCGATCAGGCTTTCTCGACAAAGAGTGAAGGCATCATTCTGAGTGTACTGGCCATCGGCATTGGGGTGATCCTTGTGGTGCTGGCAACCCTGGGTATTCTGCGTCGCATTAATCAGACCACACTCATGATGACAGATATCGGCGAGGGTGAGGGTGATTTGACTCGAAGACTAGACGACAGTCGCGATGATGAACTAGGTGTACTGGCCCATGCATTCAACAAGTTTGTGGCAAAAATCCAGGGCATGGTGCAAAACGTCAGTAATTCCACCAGCCAACTGGCCAGCTCATCAGAACAGTTAACAGGAATTACTGAGCAGGCCGACCAATCAATTAGTCGACAGAAGCAACAGCTCGAGCAAGTGGCGACGGCTATGAATGAGATGGTGGCGACGGTGAACGATGTTGCCCGTAATGCGACGGAAGCGGCTACGGCGGCTCGCGAAGCCGAACAACAGGCGAACAACGGTCAGAACGTCGTCAACTCGGCAATCGAGGCTATGCGTTCCCTGGCCGCCGATGTGGAATCCGCAGCGGAAGTGGTTCGGAAGCTCGATCAAAACAGTCAGGCTATCGGGACCGTTCTGGATGTCATACGGGACATAGCGGAACAGACCAATCTACTCGCCCTCAATGCCGCCATCGAAGCCGCTCGAGCGGGTGACCAGGGCCGCGGCTTTGCCGTGGTCGCCGACGAGGTACGTACCCTGGCCAGCCGCACGCAGGAATCGACCTCGGAAATCCAGGAAATGATAGAAAGCCTGCAAACCGGGGCCAACCACGCGGTCGAAGTTATGGAGCAGAGTCGTACACGCGCGAACAACAGCATGGAAACGGCATCCGGTGCACAAAATGCCCTGTCCGAGATCATTTCCAGTGTGGCCAGCATCACGGATATGAACAATATGATTGCCAGTGCTGCGGAAGAACAGAGCAGCGTCGTTGAGGAGATGGACCGAAATGTGAACAACATAAACGACGCGGCCGAGCAAACAATGGAGATCACCCGGCAGTCGGCGCGATCTGGAGACGAGTTGGCAGGTCTGGCAACGGATCTAAAACTGAACGTCCAACAGTTCAAAATATAGTCGTAAGCTCCCTACCTACATATAAAGGCCCGATATGATTCTATCGGGCCTTATTTTTACACATATAACAGACATTTTTCTCCGAGTTAACAATCGGCTCTACAAAACTGTTTTTAAACTAGATATAAATGACGCACATTACAGTTGTATTGTAAGTGTCCGATATATATCGAACGACACGGCTCTAGTGCTCCGGAGGAATGTTACATGTTTGTATCACGAACCGCCCTTGCCAGTACTCTAGTACTGATGATTGGCCTGCTCACACAACCAGTGGCCCTGGCCGCAAAGAAGGTATCTCCCGAAACCGTCGATGGTGCAACTACCGTTAACACCGCTGAAGCCAAGAAACTGTTTGACCAGGGGATTACCTTTATCGATGTTCGCAGCAACCGCGACTGGGAGGCAGGTCGTATTCCCGGCTCGGTCCATATCGAACTCAAGAAGGTTTATAGTGAAGAGACTCTCTCTGCAGTAGTGGGCAAGGATCAACCCGTACTGATTTATTGTAATGCGGCCGGTTGCATGCGTAGTTCCAAGGCCTGTGCCAAGGCGGTGGACTGGGGCTATCGCAAGGTTTATTACTACAGGATGGGTTATCCCGAGTGGAAGCGAAAAGGCTAAGCAATTGAATAATCAAGCAGCGAGGAGTGAGTTATGACATTAAAAACA
>JABURT010000145.1 GCA_014762495.1 Gammaproteobacteria bacterium
ATGGTGTTCCAGGCCGCTGTGACCAGATTTTGCGCCGCGAGAAACCGTAAAGCAGTCGTTAAAACAATAGCTTATTTTAACAGAAATGGACCGATGTCACGACTTGTCGCGATTGTAGTAAATTCCGGGCTGAAAGACCTCACGACCCGACTGGATAATTTCGGAAGTGTAGGGATCGATGGTATTTTCCAGTTCCTCACACCAGGAGGGGTGGCTGTAGCTGATGTCCTTGAGGAACCAGAGTCCTTTGGGTGACTGGCAGGCGGCGGTGAGCATCTGGATCTGTTCGCCGGCCTCGGTACCGGCAATGCAGCCGCCCAGCATCTGGCCCGTCTCCTCGTCGTGGACCACCTCGATAAAGCCCTCTATATCGTTGCGCCCACGGGCCTTGGGTGAGGCACCAAAGCTGGAGCGGGCGGTATCTGGCTCGAATCCGGCATCTTCTGCCTGATCTTCGGTCAGCCCTACGGCGGCGATTTCCACGGCGCTGTCTATAACGATAGGAACCGTATGGTAATTCCGTTGCAGGCTATTGCCGGTGATGGCGTTGGTGGCGGCGACCTTGGCGCCGTGCAGGGCGGCATTGGCGGTCATGGGTCCTTCGGTGACATCACCGATGGCATAGATGCCCGCATGGGTGGTTTCCAGGTAGTCACTGGTGACGATGAAGCCCTCTTCATCTACCGCGACATTGGTATTTTCCAGCCCCAGTTCACGTGTTTTGGGACGACGTCCGATTGCCACCAGTATTTGATCAAAGTGTCCCTGCGTGCCATCGCTATAGGTAACGGTAATATCGTCGTCATTGAGACAGGTATCAGTGACCGTAACGCCCTTGAGAACCGTTACGCCGAGGCGATCGAACTTGCGTTCCAGCAGGGAGCTGGCGCGCTCTGGAATATTGTCCTGAGCCAGCAGTCGTTCAGACTGCTCGGCAATGGTGACACGCGAACCGAACTGGTGCATGAGATAGGCGAGTTCCACACCAATGGCGCCGCCACCCAGACACAGAACCGAGCGGGGCAGTTGCGTCTGCTCGAACATAAAGTGACGAGAGTTGATGATGCGCGTGCCATCGGTGGGACAGGCATTCAACTCGCGCGGTTCGGAGCCTGTGGCAATGATGAATCGCTCGGCGGTGAGGGTCTGGACCTTATCCAGCTCTTCGCTGATTTGAAGCTGCTTGGGACCAATAAAACGTGCCTCGCCGTTAATCAGGCGTATGCCCAGGCGCCGTAACCAGAATGGAAAGTTATTTCGGATCCCTTCTATGACCTGGTTCTTGTGGTCGATGGCGGCGGGGAAATCCCCATCCACCTGGCCTATCAGGCCGTGACCGTTCAAGGCATTGACGTCCTCGATCAGGGCGGCCAGATAGAGCAGGGTCTTCTTGGGAATGCAGCCCTGATTCAGACAGGTACCGCCAGGAAGTCCTTTTTCGACCAATGCGACCTTGGCGCCCAGATGGGCGGCTGTAATGGCGGCCTTGTAGCCACCGGGTCCGCTGCCAATCACGACCAGGTCAAACTGCACGGTCTACTCTCCACCACCACCGGGTAATTCGCCACCGGCCAGTGAGGGCGGGGGACGATAGTTGGGATCGTTGGGGTTCATGAAGACGAAGTTGTATTCACCGTCTTCGAGCTGCACGAAGTCCAGCGTTGTGCCTTCAATCAGTTTCAGACTGAGTGCCGAGACGATGACAGTAATACCTTCCGAGTTGAAGCTACTGTCGTCATCACGGGTTTGGTCATCGAAACCCATGGCATAGTGAAAACTGCCATCTTCCTGCTCGGTGACGGCCAGACGCAGGGGCATGCCTGCCAGGTTACCTTGTTCGGCAGATGTTTTGATCTGCTCGGCTGCTTCAGGTGTGATGGTAATCATCAACTCTCTCCCGTTGCTTTATTGGGTCGCCGCCACGGCATCTTGCTGTTGCTTGTGGCGACGGACGAAATCGACGAAGTGTGTGACCCACTCATGACTGCGGGTATGTCGCATATGGGCATAACAGGCCAACAGGTTTTTATATATCAGGCCATCGTGCTTGCCATCAATACCCACCCCACGCAAAACCTCATAGGCATAATCAAACTGGCCCTCCAGTCCTTCCAGGTGTGAGTAGTGAAACTCATGGGCGGAGATCTCAACTTGTTCCTGTTCCGGCCAGGGGAAGGCGGAAGTGGGCTTGACCCGTATGTAACCACGTCCCTGGGGCTTGCTCTGCATGACGGCATCTGCAGGTATGATGCCGACCATTTCACGGCTCTCACCCTGCCATTGAATCGAGCGGCACAGATACATCAGGCCACCACATTCGGCGTAGGTTGGCAGGCCGTCTTCTATAGCCTGGTATATCTGTCGTCTCAGAGCGCTGTTTGCCTCGAGTGCCGTCATCTGTGTCTCGGGAAATCCACCGCCGATGAAGAGGGCATCGATTGTCGGTAACTGGCGATCGTGTAGTGTATCGATCGTAACCAGCTCAACGCCATGCTGCCGCATACTCTCCAGGTCGTCGGCATAGTAGAAACCGAAGGCCGGATCCTGAGCGATACCGATGCGCACATCGGTGGGCGATTGTTGGCTTGTGAGAGGCCTGCTGGGCCGCTCAGGTTCGGTGGCCGGGGCCATAGACGCAATTTCCATGAGGCGCGACAGATTGACCTGTGAGGCCACCTGAGCGCCGATGGTATCGATGGTGTCATAGGCGCTTTTATCCTCATTACCCGGCATGAGGCCAAGATGACGTTCATCGATGTTCATACTGGCGTTGCGCTGTACCGCTCCCAATACCTCGATATCGGTGTATTCCTCGATGATTGCACGCAGTTTGCCTTCGTGGCGGCTGCCGCCAACCTGATTGAGAATCACACCGGCAATGTTGAGCTCGGTATCAAACTGCTGATAGCCCAGGAGAAGCGGTGCGACACCGCGTATGGTGCCACGAGTGTCCAGCACCAGTATCACAGGTGCCTTGAGCAGCTTGGCCATGGCGGCATTACTGTCCTCGCCATGCAGATCCATCCCGTCGTACAGACCTTTATTGCCCTCAATAAGAGACACGTCTGCGTTCGCGTTTAAGCGCGTGAAGTTGTCCAGGATTTCGGAATGTCCCTGGGTATTGAAGTCCAGGTTGTGACAGGGGAGACCGCCGCTAGCCTGGCTCAGCCAGATAGGGTCGATGTAATCCGGGCCTTTCTTGAAGGCCTGTACACGATGACCCCGGGCCGTAAGTGCCGCGGTCAGACCGATGGAGACCGTGGTCTTACCAGAGGACTTGTGTGCGGCTGAGATATAGAAGTGCGCCATGGTATTCAAGAAAGGAAGTCGTTAACCGTTGCGCAAAACAGTACGGGCGGCTATGAGCCGCCCGCACAGTTGATTAGGCATCTGCCTTACTGTGGTGTGGATCGACCACGTCGTCAGCCAGGCTCTCCGGTAACAGTCGCAGCACACGGGCGACGAAAGTAACCAGAAGCATGGCGATGGCAAAACCACCGATACCGAGCAGGGTCTCTGCGAGGGTCGGGCTATAGGTGCCAACCACGCCATCAAAGAAACTGCTGGTCACTTCCATGCCCGGGAACATTTCCAGCGGGTAGGCCTGACCGCCAATGATAATGACATAAAGCTGTGCCATACCACCCAGGATCACCAGCACGGAAGCCAGTGCAATCATGGAGCGCTTCATACCCGTCTGAGGCAGATACAGCAGGGCCAGCGGTACCAGACCACCAATCACAAAGTGTCCCCACCAGAACAGCGTCGTGTAGATACCGCCATCCATGAGGATAAAGCGCTCAACACCATGATGTTCTGTGGCATACAGATTGGTCAGGTGGAAGACGAGGGTGAAGTAGAGTACGGCACCGATGAAGACACCCAACAGGTTCTTGAGGCGGCGAACAATGGCATCGCCCAACGGACGCTGGGTCCACTTATAGGCACCGAACATGACCAGCATGAAGACCGCCAGACCAAAGGCGAATGACATGATGATAAACATCGGAGCCATAATCGCTGCATCGTATCCCTGACGCGCCACCAGGAAGCCGAAGATGGAACCGGTACCGGTGGTCAGTATCAGGCGCCAGAAGAAGGCGACAAAACCAGCCAGCTTGCTGTACTTATTCTTGGTCTGATCCAGCTGGGTCCACAGGTAGACCACCAGGATGGCGAGGAAGCCGTTATAGAGGATGATGTTCCAGGCGAATATGGACTTGAAGTTGTAATAGGTCATGGCCACGATCAGGCGATCGGGGCGACCCAGGTCCAGCACCAGTACCATCAACCCACCCAGCAACAATGCCGCAGCCAACACGGTGGAGAGCGGCGAGATGGGTTTGTACTGATAACGTCCAAACACCGAGGCGATGGATGACACATTGAGTGCGCCGGACGCCGCGATGATCAGGAACAGGGCGAACACATGCGGCATGCCCCAGACGATCTGGTTGTTCATGCCGGTAACCCAGTGGCCATTGTGCTCCATGTAGTAGGTTGCGCCCAGGGCGATGAGAATAATCGCACCAAACAGGGCGAGCAGGGCATAAAAGCCCATGCTGTCGTTTACTTCACGTAATACTGGCTTTTTCATTGTTATATACCCTGATATCTCACTCCGGGATTGAGTCCCAGATCTGCACGGATCTGCTTACCGCCATACTGTTTCAGGCGCTGAGAGATCTCGCTGTTGGGGTCATTCAGGTCACCAAAGACCATGGCCTTGCCGTTCTTGCCGGGGCAGGCCTCGACGCAGGCCGGTGTGCCGCCATCATCCACGCGATGGACACACATGGTGCAGGACTCAACCGTCCCTTTGCCTCGAGGGGCAACGGTCTTCTGATCGGTCAAGGTCTCGTGGATGAATGAACGTGCTTTGTACGGGCAGGCCATCATGCAGTAACGGCAACCAATACAGATGTGTTTGTCCACCAGGACGATGCCATCTGCACGCTTCATTGAGGCGCCAGTTGGGCAGACATCAACACAGGGCGGCGTTTCACAGTGCTGACACATCACAGGCAGGCTTTGCTTGTAACCTGTGTTGGGATCTTTCAGTTCAACCTTGCGAATCCACTCTGCCTGTTGTTCAGGGCTGGACTTGGTTTCATTACTACCCCAGCCGTTTTCGCTCTGACAGGCTGTTACGCAGTCGTTGCAGCCGGCATCGCACTGATTGGTGTCGATGAGGATGCCCCAACGCTGAGCGCTGGTTGCTGGTTGATCAACAGGGCGGGCCTGAGCCGGAGTGTGCAGCAGCACACCCGGTGCAATGGTGACACCGGCAACCGCGGCAGCGGAAGTCCCTAAAAACTTACGACGGGATTGGTCGGTATTCTGCATTGTCATTTTGACTCACCCCCGGCAACGATCGCGTCAAGCATGCCCTTGGAGATGTCTTCATGCTGGATACCAGCATGATGCATGTCATCACCCGTGAGCTTATGCTTGTACGCAGCCTTGTTCATGGACTTTGGCAGGTCGGAATGGCATTCGAAGCAGTCGACTTTGACCGCAGCATAGGTATGGCAGGTGCTGCAGAAATGGTCGGGACTGTCGATACGCGCGACCTCACCACTTTCGTCAGGTTGAACGTGGCACTCGAGGCACTCGTTCAGGCTGTACTTCTTGGTTCGAATCCCTTGACGCATTGTGTCATCGCGTTGATGCATTAAGAAATCCATATGATCTCTACGCATCACATCGGTAGGTTCGACACAGGCGTCACCTTTACCCTTCGCCACCTGAGGCGGATCACCCGCCTGGGTGGAGAGGGGCAGGGCCAGAAGCCCTGCCATGATTAGCGGTAAACCCGCAATTGAGCGTCGGAACGACACCTTATCCCCTCCCTTATTAGTTTTTATTCACCCATGGCCATGTCGATGTAACCGGTGGGGCATACATCGGCACAGATGTGGCAGCCGATACAACGATCGTAGTCGGTGTATACGTAACGGCCCATGGTGCTTTCTGCCTTGGGAGTACGGTGTACGGCATCTTGCGGGCAGTAGATGACACAGTTGTCGCATTCGAAGCACATACCGCAGCTCATGCAGCGACCGGCTTCGGCCTGCGCCTTCTCTTCGGAAAGACCCTGCATGCGTTCTTCGAAGTGACCCAGTACCTGCTCGGCATCCGGTACATCTTCTTCACGTTTGAGGCGACCTTCAAAGGCGAAGTGACCCAGGAACAGCTTGTCGGCAGGAATGATTTCGTGCTTGGAGCGGTCCTCGTAGTTGTGTACAGCGAACTTGGCAGAAGAGGTGCCACGGTCATTGTTTTCATGCTTGTAGGCTTCCGGCTCGAGACCGGATTCCATCAGCTTGCTCATCAGGTTGAAGTGATGCTTATCAACCTTGGGACGCTTAACCAGGTTTTCGTGGTTGAGGTAGTGATGGATAGACTCAACTGCGATAGCGGCCTGACCGATAGCGGTGGTCAGCAGGTGCGGACGAACGATGTCGCCGGCAACGAAGTGACCGGGCTTACCGGGTACCTGGAAGTGCTGGTCGGCGTCAATGAAGCCCTTGCCATTATCCATATCTTCCAGACCAACCAGTTCACCCTTCTGACCGATGGCGGCGACGATGAGGTCGGCTTCGATATCGAATTCGGAACCCTCGATAGGAGTGTTGCCGTCTTCTTCCAGCTTCTGAACACGCAGGGCGATGGCACGGCCTTCGTCGTTCTTGATAACGGCGACGGGGTTGAGCTGACCCTGGATGCTGACACCTTCACGGTTGGCATCTTCGATTTCGTGCTCGGCGGCAGGCATCTTCTCTACCGGAGAACGGGAGATCAGGGTAACGGTTGCGCCCTGACGAGTCGCGGAGGAGGCGACGTCGTGCGCGGTGTGACCCAGAACGATGTTCTCAGGACGATCCTTCTCGGCAACGTTGGTGATGTGACCCAGACGACGGGCAACGGAGGCAACGTCGATAGAGGTATCGCCACCACCGATAACCACAACCTTGTCGGAGACCAGCTGCAGACGACCTTCGTTAAAGGCACGCAGGAAGTCGACACCAGTCAGACAGTTGGGGGCATCGGAACCATCGATGGGCAGCTGACGACCGGAATGGGTACCAACGGCCCACAGGATGGCGTCGTAGTCCTTCTCCAGCTGTTCAACGGAGACGTCGCGACCGACACGTGTCTTCATCTTGACATCGACACCCATGTCGACGATGCGGTCCATTTCACCCTTCAGTACGTCACGCGGGGTACGGTAGCCGGGGATACCATACATCATCATGCCGCCCAGCTCTTCGCGCTCGTCGAAGACGGTGCAGTCATGGCCCTTCAGGCGCAGCTGGTAGGCTGCAGCCAGGCCGGCGGGACCGCCGCCAACGATGGCAACTTTCTTGCCAGTGCTTTCCTTGGCGGGCTCGAAGGTAAACTTGTTTTCCAGGGCGTAGTCGCCGATGAACTGCTCAACCGCGTTAATACCAACGTGGTCTTCCACTTCGTTACGGTTACAGCCGTCTTCACAAGGCGCAGGGCAGACACGACCCATGACCGAGGGGAAGGGGTTGGCCGCGGTGGAACGACGGAAGGCATATTCCTGCCAGCTCATTTCACCGGTGGGCTTTTCGATACCACGAACGATATCCAGCCAGCCGCGGATGTCCTCGCCAGAGGGGCAGCTGCCCTGGCAGGGTGGGGTACGGTGTACATAGGTCGGGCACTTGTGTGAAGTGTCCTCATTGAAAATCTTGTCGCTCCAACGACCCCAGTCGGTTTGGCCGTCTTTGAAGCGGCGGAAAGTCAATTTATCTTCCTGCATATCGTCGCGGGATGTCGCCATACCTGCTTCTCCTATATGTTCGATCCTAAATATGAACCGAAATTTAGTTAAACTGAGTTAATAAACCTTATGCCTCACTGGCCTCGACCGGTTCAGCAGTTTCCTCGCCTTGTCCTGGTAGAACGATGGCGTTGCTGACCAGCTGGTGTGCACTCATGATTGAATCCATGCCATACCCGTAATAGGGCATCACCTTGGTGAACTGCGCTTTACAGATGGCACAAATCGCAACCAGGTTGGTTACACCATTGTTTTCGACAACCTTCTTGTAGGCCTCCATGCGGGGCAGGGCGCCCTTAACACGGATTTCCATCAGGTCGTCAGTCAACAGGCCACCGCCACCACCACAGCAGAAGGTTGCTTCGTGGGTAGTACCGGGTTCCATGTCGACGTAATTGTTACAAACAGACTTGATCACGGCGCGCGGTATCTCGAACTGCCCGCCGGGCTTGTTACCCATACGCGAGGCGCGAGCCACGTTACAGGAATCGTGGAACGTGGGCTTAATGTGATCGTTCTGCGATTTGTCCAGGTTCAGCTTGCCTTCCTGGATCAGGCTATGGGTCAGCTCCAGCATGTGCTGTGGAACCGGGTATTTCGGATCCAGGAAGTCCCAGGGGCCGGCCAGGGTATTGAGGAAGCTGTAGGCAACACGCCAGGCGTGGCCACACTCGCCGAAGACAATGCGCTTGACGCCCAGGTCCAGAGCCGCCTTACGAATTCTGCGCGAGATGCGGCGCATGTTTTCATAAGAGCCGATGAACATACCAAAGTTGGCCGCCTCGGAGGCGTAGGAACTCATGGTCCAGCTGATACCGGCGGCATGGAAGACCTTGGCATAACCGATCAGGCCGTCGATATGCGGCTCGGCGAAGAAGTCGGCGGAAGGCGTAATGAGGAGAACCTCGGCGCCTTCCTGGTCCAGGGGCAACTTAACATCAACCCCGGTGTCGTCTTTGATCTCTTCTTCCAGGCCTTCCAGGGTATCGGCCAGGGCCGGCTCGGGCAGACCGAGGTTGTTACCGATCTTGAAGACCTTGCCGATGATTTCGTTACAGTACTTCTGACCGTGGCCAACGCTGTCCAGTATTTCGCGTGCCGCCATGGAGATCTCGGCGGTATCGATGCCATAGGGGCAGAATACGGAGCAGCGACGGCACTGTGAGCATTGATGGAAGTACGTGTGCCATTCGTCCAGGACTTCTTTGGTCAGGTCACGCGCGCCCACCAGCTTGGGGAAGTATTTCCCGGAGAAGGTGAAGTAACGGCGGTAGACACTGCGCAGCAGATCCTGGCGAGCCACGGGCATGTTCTTGGCATCGGTCGTGCCTAGATAATAATGGCACTTGTCGGTGCAGGCCCCACACTTGACGCAAGAGTCAAGGAAGACGCGGAAGCCGCGATACTTGCCCAGCAGGTCGCCCATCTTGTTGATGGCAACTTCTTCGAAGTTTTCGACCAGCTCACCGGGGAAGCCCAGCTTCTCCTGGTGGTCAGGCTTGGCGACGTATGGAGATACGTGCTCTGTCGCCCCGCGTGACAGCTTGGGGGTCGAAAGCACTTCTTTCATTTCAGGTGTCTCGAAATCAGCCACTTTGCAGTCCTCGAAACTTACGTTCTTGTTTTAATCCTCTTGGGCGTCCAGTTTGGCAGCCCAGGGAGCGACATGGCGCTTTTCGCGCGGGTTATCAACCTGGTTACGTGTCGGGCTGAAGAACAGACCCGGAACGTGGAGCAGCTTGCTGAAGGGGAACACGATCATCAGCGCCACTACCAGGGCGAGGTGTACTAACAGCAGGCCATCGGTCGGCAGGCTGTTGACGTCAAATACCATCAGGCCCGTGAAGAACGCCTTGACCATGACGATGTCGGTATGGTCAACGTAAGTCATCAGGCTGCCGCTGACACCAATACCCAGCAACAGAGCGAGCATCAGGTGATCGGACGGGCTGGAAATATAACGGACGCGGTCAACAACAATGCGACGAGCCCATAGGCCAGCGAGGCCAATTATCATTGCGAATGCAGCATATTTACCGAAGGGTTGAATCAGGGCAACCCAGCCCCAAATCGGATCGGTGAAATAGCGCAGGTGACGCAATAGAACCAAAAGCAGGGCAAAGTGGAACATCCAGCCGAAGATCCAGATCCACTTATTGGATTTAAACAGGCTGGAAAACAGAACCACTTCTTTTGCCATTCGGTACACAACACCGCCTTGTGTCACAGGAGCCGGCGTTGTAGGAATCTTTAGCGGAGCCGGAGTCTTGGCGTATTGCACGATCTTACGTACAACGCCTGCTACCAATACCGCAGTGGCGAAATAAAACAGCAGCGCATATACGACGCTTACGGATGACATATCACCAATCCCCGTCTAACTTTTTTGTTTTACTAGTAGGTCAAGGAAGGGGGGCTACCGCCCCCCATCTTGCGTTATACGCAGCCAGTAGGCTTGGGCAGACCGGCGTACTTACAGGCCTGCTTGGCAGGACCGTAAGGGAACAGTTCGTACAGGTACTTGCTGTTACCCTTGTCAGCACCCAGCTTCTTACCAATTGCCTTGGTCAGAACGCGTACAGCGGGAGCAATCTGATACTCGTCATAGTACTCGCGCAGGAAGTTGATAACTTCCCAGTGAGCGTCAGTCAGAGTGCAGTCTTCGTCCTTGGCCATGATTTCGGCCATGGCAGGAACCCACTCGTTCAGGTTAACCAGGTAACCTTCTTCGTCTACTTCGTAATCCTTACCGTCTACGGTAATAGTACCCATTGTGTGTCTCCTCAGCTCAGATGAACTTCAAAAATGCTTAGCGATTAAAGCCAAGATTGGACGTTATCGGTTTCTGCAACCAGGTCTACGTAACCTGCGTAGTCAACTACGTTTACACCATCGATAACGTTACCTTCATCGATACCACGAGCCTGAAGGTCAGGTCCGAGTACGTAGAAGGTGTAATCACTCATCGCGCCTTTGATCTTTTCTGCGTGTGTATTCTTGTCGACAGCACCAACGACAGCATCTTCAATCAGAAGAATCTTGCTGCCCTTGTTTGCCATACTCATGCAAGAATCCAGGGCATTACGCTCAAAAGGCGACTTGTTAACAGTATGCAGCATGGTCATATCTATAATCCCCTTAGAAGCTCAGGACCACGTCCTGGTCGTCCATCAGGTCGGCAATTTCAGACTTGCTCATTA
The DNA here is from genome assembly GCA_014762495.1 of Gammaproteobacteria bacterium. Lineage (GTDB taxonomy): Bacteria > Pseudomonadota > Gammaproteobacteria > Thiohalospirales > Thiohalospiraceae > JABURT01. The sequence goes on from JABURT010000145.1 coordinate 11,011, forward strand.
CCTGTACGTCGACCAGCAGGTCATCTTCAGACAGGCCACGTTCTTCAAGAGACTCTTTGGAAACATAGAGTTTCTCGATGTCGTAACCTTCCAGAGCACGGTAGGTAGGGGAGAAGTTCTTCATACCGATACCATCGGTAGTCTGACCCTTCTTCAACTGATACACACCGTCATCAACAAACACCAGGCTTACGTCCTGATCGAAAGCAGCAGAGATTAGTACCACTTCCAGTGATTCCAGGGCGTAAATGGTTCCGTAAGGCGCCTTGCGGTTCACAAACATGAACTTTTTAACGGGGCCTTCGTCTTCTTCCCACGGTTCAGCCATTTCTTAAAACCTCTTACCCTTAATCACCAAAAGTGACAATGCGATCGCACTGAATGCCGGCTTCTACCAACTGGCCAAGGCCAGAGATACGGAAGCCTTCTGCGATATTGTTGCCATCTTTACCATTGCGTTGTGCTTCGCCCTCGTCGACGATACCGCGACGCTGTGCGGCGGCAACACAAACTACCAAATCTATGCCGTGTTTCTCGGCCAGCTCGCTCCAGGAGTTCACGATATTACGATCGTCCTGAGGGGGAGTGGTGTAACGAGTGGAGTTATTAACACCATCGTTATAAAAGAAAACACGCATGACTTCATGGCCCTTCTCCAGAGCCGCCCTGCAAAACTGCAGGGCGGAGTCTGAAGCTTGATGCTGGTAAGGACCTTCAGTTACCAAAATTCCAAACTTCATTGATTTCACCTCTTTCCGGCTTAGAAGCGGATGTGAGTAGAGGCGTTCAGGCTGTTACGAGCACCGCGCCAGTTATCAATGTGGAACTTGGTGAAGGGCAGACCAGTCTTCTCGAAGAAGCGGGGCCAGCCGATACGGTCGATCCAGTCGTTGATACGCTCCCAATCCTTCGCATCATCCTTGTAGGCCGCCAGGATCTGCTTAACGATCGCGGTGGCTTCAGGCCAACGGGGAGGATTGTTGGGTACGCCAGCGGCAACCAGCTTCTGGAAGCTGGGCTTGCTACGGGCGTTGGAGTGGTTACCACCAACCCAGATAGCCAGCTTGGAGTGCTCGGCATCGTTGATCTGCATCGGGGGGCAGGGGGGGAAGCAGGCACCACAGCAGATGCACTTCTTCTCGTCCACTTCCAGTGAAGGCTTGCCGTTAACCATCGCAGGACGGATGGCAGCAACGGGGCAGCGCGCAACAACGGAAGGACGTTCGCATACGTTGGCGACCAGATCGTGGTTGATCTTGGGCGGCTTGGTGTGCTGAACGTTGATGGCAATGTCACCCTGACCACCGCAGTTGATCTGACAGCAAGAGGTGGTGATGTGAACACGGTTAGGCATGTTGTGAGACTTAAACTCATCGATGAGTTCGTCCATCATGGCCTTAACCACACCGGAAGCGTCAGTACCGGGGATATCGCAGTGCAACCAGCCCTGAGTATGAGACAGGGTGGAGATGGAGTTTGCGGTACCGCCGACTACGAAGCCAGCTTCTTCCAGGGCGTCGATGATAGGCTGAACCTTGGCTTCGTCTTCCACCATGTACTCGATGTTTGAGCGCAGGGTGAAACGGACGTAACCGTCACCCAGCTTGTCGCCGATTTCAGTCAGCTTACGCAGGGAGTACAGGTCCAGGATACGCTGGGTACCGGCCTTAACGGTCCAGATTTCATCGCCGCTTCTGGCGACGTGACGAAGCACGCCGGGGCGGGGATGTTCATGGTATTCCCACAGGCCGTAGTTACGGCGCATCACGGGGTGCATGTACTGGAAGCCGTCGGGGCAACCAGATTCAATAGGATGGCGCATTTCAGACATTTACAAAAGCTCCTAAATCCCAAAAACTCTCGTCGAGGGAACTGCGGGGATTAACCCGCAGCCTTTTCTTCCAGCTTGCGCTGGAACCACTTCTCGGCCTCTTCGTCCCAGCCGTCCATACGTACGTATGAAGACTGACGGGGGCTGTTGACCATGTTCGGATCGACGTCAATACCGATGCCTTCGAGGAAGTTCACCAGACCGATACGTTCGATCATTTCACCGGTACGCTCATGTTCGAGGGCGTTTTCGGCGAAGAAGTCGATGGACTCGGAGGCGATCTCGACGATGCGCTCGTAGTCTTCGGCGGTGTTCAGACGCATGAAGGGAACGATAAAAGTACCCATCAGGTCACCGATCTTCAGAGTACGCTTACCACCGATGAGTACGGTAACACCCTTGTCGTCGCCCGGGCCGAGAGCCTTGGGCATAACGTTCAGGCAGTGCATGCAACGTACGCAGTTGGGGTTGTCGACTTCGATGGTGTCGTCGTCTTTCAGGCTGATCGCGTTAGTCGGGCAGCGAGTGATGACGTTGTCGATCACGTAGGAGCGACCCTTCTTCTCGATGAATTCCTTGACCGCGTCCTGGTTGACCTTCATGTCGTCAGCCCAGGTACCGATTACGGCGAAGTCGGAACGCTCGATGGAGTTCACGCAATCGTTCGGGCAACCGGAAACCTTGAACTTGAACTTGTAGGGCAGGGCCGGACGGTGAACGTCGTCGGTGAAGGTGTTCACCAGGTGACGCTGGATGGCGTTCTCGTTGGCGCAAGACTGCTCGCAACGGGCCGCACCGACGCAGGACATGGCGGTACGTACACAAGGACCGGCACCACCGAGGTCCCAACCGTATTCGTTGATTTCATCAAAGAAGTGCTGGGTGTTTTCAGTGGTAGTACCGATGAACATGATGTTACCGGTCTGACCGTGGAAGGTCACCAGGCCGGAACCGTGCTTTTCCCAGCTGTCGGCCAGCTGATTCAGCATGTCGGTGGTGTAGAAGTTACCTGCGGGGGGCTGTACACGCAGAGTGTGGAATTCTTTGGATTCGGGGAAGGCTGCTGCCACTTCGGAGAAGCGGGGAATGATACCGCCGCCGTAACCGAATACGGATACAGTACCGCCTTTCCAGTAACCCTTGCGGGTTTCGTAAGAGTGTTCCAGCTGACCCAGCAGGTCGCCGGCCATTGCGTTGATGCGCTCGTCAGGATGCTCATCACGCAGGCGCTTGAAGCCGGAAATGAAGGAAGGCCAGGGACCCTTCTCCAGTTCGTCAAGCATAGGAGTATCATGAATCGTTTTAGCCATGGAGCTCTCCTCTGAGTGTATTTCCCATTAGGCTGACAGGTTTGTCCCATGTTGAGCAGCGCCAGAGGCCCTGCCCGTAAATAACCACACGTTTTTGTTGTGAATAACCAAACGTCGTAGTCAAGTACTCAATTTGGCGATATGCAAGTCTATTTGTCCACACCAAATGTGAACATCCCACTGATGGGAGGCCCGGGGGGTACCCCCTCTATCACCTAGGGGATATTTGGCTCCACAGGCCTTGAAATCTGCATATCTTGCCGCACATATCTGTACCGCAAGACGCGGTATCTTAGATATAATTGATGCCCAGATAAAGCACTTTTGCAGCAGTGGGCGCAATTAAATAGCAGATAGGATTGAATTTGTCCATGAGACCCGCACGAGACAAGGGCTATAGCCCGATCGCAACGCCCTTCGATTTGACGCAAGAGGCGAGTTATCGGCGTTGGCGGGAAGAGAAATTGGCGAATTATCCAACGGCTGCGGCGCAAATAATGGTGGATATCGCCGATCCCTACGGCGTTACGCCTGCGGAGCAGGATGAACTGCTGCGCCAGATCCGGCGTTGCAACATGGCCATTTATCGGATCGACCCCGCTGTGAGCGAAAAATCGCTGGTGGCCGAGCTGGGCAGGCAGTTTGGGCTAGAACGTCTGGACAGCAACCTGTGCGCCGATGCGGACAGCATTACGTCGTTGACGGTGATCCCGGGGGGTAGACAAAAGGGATATATTCCCTACTCAAACCGTCAATTAAACTGGCACACCGATGGTTACTACAATGCCGAC
>JABURT010000139.1 GCA_014762495.1 Gammaproteobacteria bacterium
GCGCACAGGTGTTGACACCGGCGCCGGTGTCCTCACTCGAGACCGACTGGGTGGCGGCGGTGACCAATGTCGGCCGCATGCTGGTCTTCCCCATCAGCGAGCTGCCGATGATGGCCAAGGGCAAGGGCAACAAGATGATCGGCATCCCCTCGGACAAGTTCAAGAGTGGTGAAGAGTACGTGGTCGGGATCGTCTCCCTGTCCGAGAACGGCAACCTCACCGTTTATTCCGGCAAACGCCATGTGAACTTCAACTTCTACGACATGGAACACTACGAGGGCGAGCGCGGACGTCGCGGCAACAAGCTGCCACGCGGTTTCCAGAAGGTGGACGCTGTCACCCTGGCAGAGGAATAGGCAGACCCGGGCCTCGGCCCGGGAACTCTTTGTCAAAAGGCTTGTCTTGAAAACGGTTTCTTCAGACCTTATTAATCCCGAAATATTTGAATAATTACCTAAACGGAGTGCCTGCATGAAGCGCATTGTTCTGTTTCTGGCAACCAACCTTGCCATTGTGTTCGTCTTGAGCATTACCCTGCGACTGTTAGGGGTGGAACGCATCCTGGATGAGCAGGGCGTCGGTCTGGATCTCAATAGTCTGCTGGTGTTTGCCGCGGTGATTGGGTTCGGCGGCTCTTTCATCTCCTTGGCCATCTCCAAGTGGACCGCCAAGCGCATGACCGGTGCACGAGTTATCGAACGTCCGAGCAATGCGACCGAACAGTGGTTGGTGCAGACGGTGGAGCGCCAGGCGCAAAAGGCCGGTATCGGAATGCCCGAAGTGGCCATCTTTGACTCGCCCGATCCCAATGCCTTTGCCACCGGCTGGAACAAAAACGATGCCCTGGTGGCGGTAAGCACCGGCCTGTTACAACACATGAACGAAGAGGAAGTGGAAGCGGTGCTGGGCCACGAGGTCAGCCACGTGGCCAATGGCGACATGGTCACCCTGGCCCTGATTCAGGGCGTGGTGAACACCTTCGTCATCTTCCTCTCGCGTGTTATTGGACACATGGTGGATCGTGTCGTGTTCAAGACAGAGCGAGGACACGGTCCGGCCTTCTGGATCACATCCATCGTCGCCGAAATCATACTTGGTATCCTCGCCAGCATGATCGTGGCCTGGTTCAGCCGTCAGCGTGAGTTCCGCGCCGATGCCGGTGGTGCCCACCTGGCAGGCAAGCAGAAGATGATTTCGGCCCTGGACAAGCTCAGACGCTACACCGGCGAGGCCCACCTTCCTGACCAGATGGCGGCCTTCGGCATATCCGGCACGACACTGGCGGGACTGTTCCGATCACATCCCCCGTTGGAAGTACGCATTCGGGCACTACAGGCCCATGCCTAGAACAAGGCCCGCGCAAGCGGGCCTTTTTTTGTGCATCCTAGTCGTTGAAGTCGTAACTCATTAGCGCATCGGGTTCCTGGACGAAGTAACCCTGGATGTAATTGACCCCCGTCTGCCAGAGCTGGGCCAGACAGTTGGCATCTTCGACAAACTGGGCGATGGTCTGGCTGTCGGTCGCGGTGGCGATGGCGTTGAGGGTTTTGATGCGATCCACGGCATCTCCATTCATGCCCAGTTGACCAATAATGGTGCCATCAATTTTCAGGTAATTTGCCTGCAGATGTTTCTGAATCGCGGCCGATTTTGGCGTTCGACCGAAGTGATCGAGTGCAAGTGCGCTGCCCAGCTTCTTGAGGCCGGTACTGAGTGCCTTCATCGACTTCATGTTAGTCAGGCAGAATTCCTCGACCACCTCGAAGACCAGCTGTTGCCCCTTGATCTGATGGTGCTTGAGTATCCGGCTGAGCCAGGGGGTCAGGCTGATATCCTCGATGCTGGCAGAAGAGAGCTTGATGAATAGCGTGATATTCTGCTCGCTGGACCCCTTCTGGGCCAGGTTGGTGATGGCATGCTCAATCACCCAGCGATCCAGGGAGGCCATTTGACCGGTCTTTTCAGCGGCGGGTATGAACTGTGCCGGGGCGATGGGATCGCCATCCTGGGACTGCATACGTAGCAGTGCCTCGTATTTTTCACCGGATTGTCCATGCAGGCTGACGATGGGCTGATAGACCAGTTGAAAGCGCCCTTGTGCCAGGGCCTGCTCGATCTTTTGTTGCCATTGCCGTTGCAAGTCCTGGTCCGCCAGTTCGTCATCCATGGGGATATGGAACTTGACCTGGTTGCCGCCTCCGGCATGTGCCTGGTCGGCGGCCTTATGGGCATGGTTGAGGGCGTCCTTTGCCGTCAGGCCATCCAGCATACAGATGCCTATGCTGCAACTGGTAGTAATGCTTTGTGATTCGATTCTGACAGCATGATTTTTCACCGCATGGCAGATGCGTCGAGCGGTTTGCACGGAATCTTTCTTGTCATCCACGGCAAGTAGGGCAGTAAATACACTGCCATCATAGCGTGAGGTGTAGTGTGTGACCTGCAGCAGCTTGCGTAACAGTTCGGCGATTTCAACCAGCACCATATCGCTCCCGGCGATTCCTAGCCTGTTTTTCAGCTCCTTGAAATCATCGACTTCGACATAGAACAGGGCATATGTCTTATCGCCGGGGTTGGTAATGGTCGACTTGAGGCGTTCCAGGAAATATTGACGATTAAACAAACCGGTAAGTAGATCCTGGCTCTTCAACATACGGAGTTTGTTTTCAAGCTCCTGGTTGCTGTTTGGTCTATGCAAGGTCAAGAGAAGGCTGGTTTTTTCTCCTGAGCGGTTGGACTTGATATCCATTTCAATGGGGACCGCAACGCCACGGGCGCCCTTAATTTGCACTTCCATGTTTGCGGGCGGGGACTCACCCCGTGAATATGCCTGCAAGACCTCCTGCATCCGTGAGCGATCGGCATCGGCTATTAGATCAAGAAACGGTAGTCCACGCAGATCCTTGCCCTGCTCGTAACCAACGCGCTGGGCAAAATTGGAATTGGTAAACAGCAACATACCATCCTGAACGCAGGCAATGGCATCACGCGAGCTTTCCACCATTTCACAAAAGCGCTGATCTAACTCGTCATAGGCGAGTTTCAACTTCTGGTACTTTCGCCTCGTTAAGAGGTCTTTGAGTTCGCGCTGGAGGGTGTAAAGTGTGATATCCCTGTTATCGAGGTCGAGTATTCCACGGGCGCCGACACTCAATAACTTAGCGGCATTCACAGCATCAACCTGGTTTGAGGCAATGAGTATACTGTAGCTACTCTCCGGCCTGTGCAGTTGCTGGATCAGGTTGGAGGACTGTTTGACATCATCAGCGGAGAGGATAATCAGGTCGTAGGTTTTTTGATTCAGCGCATCGTTGGCCGATTCGACATCGGAAAATGACGACACGTTGACCTGATTCCCGAGCGTTTCCAGCACGGATTCAAGTGTTTTTTTATGCTCGCCCACGAGATCGTGGATCAAGACGTTTATCCTGTTCAGCTTGCCAGCCATAAACCCTACGTCAAAACCGTCCGGCACGGCGCACCAGTTTCACCGAATTGGTGCATCAATACAAAAACTTATTGACCATGCTATGGCTTCGTCTGATGTTTTGTAAATATCCTGGGGCTTTCAATGGCGAGGAATAACGCAGATTTTACAATGCCGCTTCAATCGAGTGGCAGCTTGTTGGCAGCGCCGGAATGTTCTCGCACCAAGCGTGGGACCAGGTAGCCAGGCAGTTGGGCGCGGACCCCTTCCATGAGTGAACGCGCGTGTTGATCTTCGACCTCGAAATGTGCGGCCCCCGCGACCCGATCCAGTTGATGCAGGTAGTAGGGCATGACGCCCGTCTCAAACAGACGCCGACTCAGGTCAACCAGGCTTTCCACCGTATCGTTGACGCCTGCCAGCAGTACTGATTGATTGAGCAATACGCAACCGGCCTGATTGAGATGGCGAAGGGCCGTGCTCACCTCGACGTCTATTTCTCTGGCATGATTGACGTGCACCACCATGATTGCCTGCATGCGGATTTGCTCAAATCTTGCGAGTAAGGCCGATGTGACACGTTGTGGCAGGACAATGGGTTGACGGCTGTGAATACGTAACCGCTTGAGATGGGGTATGGCATCAAGATCCGAAATAATTCTCGACAATCTATCGTCCGAGAGGCTCAGCGGATCGCCGCCACTTAGGATCACCTCTTCGACGTCGGTGTTTGATTCGAGGTAGGAGAGGGTCTGTTGCCATTGCTGGCCTAACAGGGAATCCTGCTGGTAGGGATAGTGGCGTCGGAAACAGTAGCGACAATGGATGCCGCAGGCGCCTGTGGTGATGAGCAGCACCCGGCCATGATATTTATGCAATATACCGGCCCCGGCCCTGGCGGCAGCGTCGCCGACCGGATCGGTGCCAAATCCAGGCTGAGCATACAGCTCTTCGGCCAGTGGCAATACCTGTCTCAGCAAGGGGTCATGAATATCACCCGGCGTGATACGGCTGAGATATTCGCGCGGGACCCTGAGGCCGAACTCCCGTGCCGCCTGTTTTGCCGCGGGCAGGAGCTGGCGCGGCAAACCGAGCAATTCCAGCAACTCGGCCGGGTCCCGAACCGCCTCGGCCTGACGTTTTTGCCAGTTCTCGGTCTGTAGCGGGACGGCATTACGGGTTATCATATCGGCTTTCATTGATTTCATGCCCCAGAGAGAATTATGGCGACTTATAGTACCAACGAATTCAAGCGCGGTCTCAAGGTGATGCTGGACGGGGATCCCTGTTCCATCATCGAGAACGAGTTCGTCAAACCCGGTAAGGGCCAGGCCTTTAACCGCGTCAAGATACGCAACTTGAAGACTGGACGAGTCATCGAGCGAACCTACAAGTCCGGCGAAAAGCTGGATGCCGCCGATGTCACCGATGTCGAAATGCAGTATCTCTATAACGACGGAGAGGCCTGGCACTTCATGGACCCCAACAGCTTTGAGCAGGTGGCCGCCGATGAGGCTGCGGTCAGTGACGCCAAGCTGTGGATCAAGGAACAGGATGTCTGCGAGGTCACCCTCTGGAACGGTGTCCCCATCAGCGTCAATCCGCCCAACCATGCCATCCTCGCGGTCACCGAGACCGATCCCGGTGTGCGTGGCGATACCGCCACCGGCGCCACCAAGCCCGCCACCCTGGAGACCGGCGCCGTGGTGCAGGTACCGCTCTTCATCGAAATTGGCGATTTGCTCAAGGTGGATGCGCGCAGCGGTGAATACATCTCACGCGCCAAGGAGTAACCGGGAGCCCCCGGACGCGCCGGTGTCATGACCGACATCAACTGGTCACCCACTGCTGGCCCAGAGGCCCTCAGACAGCGAGCCGACATGCTCTCGCGCCTGAGGGCCTTTTTTCGGGCCCGTGGCGTACTCGAGGTGGAAACCCCGTTGCTATCACACCATGGCACTACGGAGCCTGCCATCGAGAGTTATCGGACGCAGGACGGTTTGTGGCTGCACACCTCGCCGGAATTTGCCATGAAACGGCTGCTGGCGGCCGGTAGCGGCGCGATATACCAGGTCTGTAAGGTTTTTCGACGTGAGGAACTGGGGCGGCGCCATAATGGTGAATTCACGCTCTTGGAGTGGTATCGCCCGGGATGGGGCGATGTCGAACTCATGGCCGAGGTCGAGGCCCTGTTGCGTGAATTGCTCGATGACCGCATGCAGATGGGTGAGGGACTGCGCTTGAGCTATGAGGATGCCTTCTTCCGCTACCTGGACCTGGACCCGCTGCAGGCCCCGGTGAAGCGACTGGCCCGTGCTGCCGCTGAGCATGGAATCCATATCGAAATGTCCGTGCATGAAGCCCAGCGCGATGCCTGGCTGGAACTGCTCATGAGCCAGGTGATCGAGCCCTCCCTGCCTCCCCACACCCCGGTATTTATCACCCGCTTTCCCGCCAGTCAGGCCTCCCTGGCGCGGCTGGATGAGGCGGATTCGCGCTACGCACACCGATTCGAGCTCTTCTTCGGCGGTATGGAACTGGCCAATGGCTTCTTTGAGTTAACCGATCCGGTGGAGCAGGCCCGGCGCTTTGAACAGGAGCGCCGACAGCGTGCCAGCACCGGTCAGGTCGATGTCCCGGCCGATGCGAATCTCTTGGCCGCGCTGAGCCATGGCTTGCCTGACTGCTCCGGTGTGGCCATGGGAGTGGATCGGGTCTTGATGTTGGCTCTGGGCGCGCGGGACATCCGCGAGGTCATTGCCTTCCCCATGGACCGGGCCTGAGCCTCGGCACAGTTTCACTGGCATTGCCGAGGATGGATCGTCGACTAGTGCTCGACCAACTCGCCAATCGCCTCGCCCAGGCGCGTGATGGTCGAGGGCTTCATCTTCTCCTGCCAGCGGCAGCGCTTTTCAGGGAACAGCAGGATGACCGTGGAACCCATATTGAAGCGACCCATCTCTTCGCCTTTTCGTAGCCGTATCGGCGCCTCGTCACTGCCATAGTCGCGCTCATGGACCTTGCGCCCCGCCGGTGGGGTGACCACGCCGGCCCAGGTGGTCTCAATGCTGGCGACGAAGATGGCGCCCACCAGCACCATGGCCATGGGGCCCGCCTCGGTCTCGAACACACACACGACACGCTCGTTGCGTGCGAACAGGCGCGGGATGACGCGGGTGGTGGCGGGACTGACGCTAAACAGCCGTCCCGGCACATGGATCATCCGCGTCAGGGTGCCGTCGACGGGCATATGGATGCGGTGATAGTCGGTGGGCGAGAGGTAGATGGTGGCGAATTCGCCATCACCAAACCTGGCGGCCAGGGCCTCATCGCCGCCCAGCAGTTCCTGCACGGTATACGCTCGCCCCTTGGCCTGGAACACGCGTCCAGATTCGATGGGTCCGCACTGGCTGACCGTGCCGTCCACCGGGCTGGCGATGATGCGGTCGCCCTCGGCCAGGGGGCGTACCCCCGGTTTCAGGGCGCGGGTGAAAAAGCTGTTGAAGTGGACATAATCCTCGACTCGCTCGCTTTGCGCCTCCTGCAAATTGATGTGGTAAAGGCGGCTGAAGCCACGAATCAGGAAATTCTTCAAAGGCGACCAACGCGCATGGGTCAGCAGGGAGAGCAGTCGCGACAGGGCGTGATGGGGCAGCAGATACTGCGGCAGGGCCTTGAGATAGTCCAGCAGGCTCGCATGACAGGTGGTTTTGTGTGCACTCATCGATACCAGCCCTAATAACGGTTGCGGATTGCATAAAAGGATTCGAAGATGTTCTCGGGGATATGCGGGGTCGAGAACAGGGCGCGCAGGTTGCCGTCCGGCTGGGTCAGGAGGATGGCGGCGCTGTGGTCGACGGTGTACTGATCCCCCCCTTCATCCTTATTCAGGAAGTACATGACGCTCATCTGTCGCGCAAGCTGATCCAGCTGCGCCCGTTCACCGGTGATACCGATGAACTGCTTGTTGAAGTAGCCGAGATAGTCTCGCATCTGCTCGGGCGTATCGCGTTCCGGGTCGACCGAGACGAAAATGAACTGGGCCTTCTCGAGATTCCCGTCCTGGGCCTCCAGTGACTGGGCCACGCTGTTCATGATCGCCAGGGTGGTGGGGCAGACATCGGGGCAATTGGTATAACCGAAGAACAGGAAGGACCATTTGCCCTCCAGCTCGGCATCGGTGAAGGCGTCCCCGTTGTGGTCGGTCAGAGTGAAGGCGCCGATGTCGCGCGCCTGGGGCAGGACCAGGGCTTCGAGGTCTTCGGGCAGGGCCGTTTGACGCTGATGCCACCACTGGCTGAACCAGACCCCGCTGGCGGTGGCGGCAACGACAATAAGGAGGATGAGCAGGGTTTTCAGGAACTTGTTCATATTTATGGCCTAACACTCTGAATTTGATTTGATTTATAACACGTTGCACAGTAAGTTTCACGATAGGACAGATAATAACAGGAGTCGTCATGGCCGATATCAGCATGTTGATCCCCAAGCGAGTTCGACCCGAGTGGATCGCGGGCATGGAAGAGATGGACGTCGTTCCCATGCAGATGGTGGAGATTCCCCTGCTGGGGTGGATTGCCGCCGGGCAGCCGGTGGACCTGTGCGAGAACGAAGAAACCGTCTCCATCCCGTCCAATATGATGCGTCGCAATTGCTACGCACTCAAGGTGCGCGGACACTCCATGATTGACGACAATATCCAGGACGGCGATGTCATCGTGGTGGAAAAATGCGAAACCGCTGCCAATGGACAGTCGGTGGTGGCGATGATTAACGGCGAGAGCGTCACCCTGAAAAAGTTCTACGTCGAGGCTGGCGGCATCCGCCTGCAACCGGCGAACCCGGATATGGAGCCCATCTTCCTGAAAAATGAAGACGTTCAAATCCTGGGCATCGTTGCAGGGGTCATTCGATTGCCTGAAAATAACTAGACACTCAGTTCTGTAACAGATGCACAAATGTTTTGTGACATGCTCGGTATTAATCAATAACGACATAACGAGAATGGTTACGTGTCACTCGATGCCGTTTTGATAGCGCGACACACGACGAACGGCTCTACATCGCCAAGGAGATTTCAATGGGTCTTTCCGACATGCCGCAGCTATGGCCGGGGCAGCCTGGCTTATCGCTGTTAATCTGGATCGCTTTAATCGTTATCGTGCTGTATTTTGCACGTAAGCCTGCGCACAGTTCCATACGCGCCGTCAGCCGCCTTCTACGCAATGCGCTTCACCTCTCTTCGCATTCGGTCCTGATGGCCGAGGAACGTCTTAAGCATCGTAATCGTGAAGTGCTGTTCTCAATGGGCCAGGAGGCCTCTGAGCGCCAGATCACACGCGAGTTCGAGCGCATGGAAACGGTCATCCATCGTGACCTGGCCGGATTCCCTACCATCTATCGCAAACTGGATGAGCAAATCACCCGCATGGAAGAGGATTACAGCCGGACATCGGAGGTGCCGCCGACGCCGGATGCCTGGGTACGTGCGGTTGATGCCGTCTCCAACATCCCCTCCAACGGCGACACTATGGTGGCGGATGTGCTCAACAACATCCACGAATCGATGAATAAAGCGCAGAAACATGCCGTCGAGGAATATCGCGAGATGTTCCATGAACGCCATCACTTGCTGAAAAAGCTGCTACCGAGCTGGCGCCGTGTCAATGCGGCACTATGCGAGGTCAAGAAGAGTGTCGACAGCCTCGATGAGCGCAGCAAGGAAGTCGATTCGCAGCTGGAAAAATTCGAGCACATCTGCAAGGGTAAGTCGGCCGGTGAGCGTATGCTCTCTTCCTCCGCCTATACCCAGTTCTTCATCTCCACCTTCGTGCTCTTGATTGCGGTTGGCGGCGGTATCGTTAACTTCAATCTGATTGCCTATCCCATGCAGGAGATGGTGGGCGGTAGCAGTTACCTGGCCGGCTTCAAGACCTCCAACGTCGCCGCCATGGTAATCATCCTGCTGGAACTGGCGATTGGCCTGTTCTTTATGGAGTCGGCGCGCTTCACACGCCTGTTTCCCGTCATCGGTGCGCTGGACGACAAGGTTCGCGAGCGCATGAAATGGATCACCCTGACCATCCTGGTAATCCTCGCCAGTGCCGAATCGGCCCTGGCCTATATGCGTGATCTCATGGCGGCAGAGAACCAGGCCCTGAGTCAGAGCCTCTCCGGTGTCCCCATGGTCATGGGGGGTGAGTCGTTCAGTAGCATACCCACTGCGGTACAGATGGTGATTGGTTTTATCCTTCCCTTCGTGCTGGCGCTGGCGGCACTGCCTCTTGAGTCGTTTGTGCACTCATCGCGGATCGTTCTTGGAGTTTTGGGGGCGGTTATCCTGCGCTTGGTGGCCTTCGTCTTGCGTCTGCTGGGCAATATCGCACATCATGTCGGTTCGGCCATCGTGCATGGCTATGATTTAATAATATTCATGCCATTGTGGGTGGAAGAAAAGCTGATCAATAGAACGGCTGAGACTAAGGCAACCCCCGTGTCTGATAAACCACAGCCACAGCCCCCCGCTCCCGCCAAGCCCGAGCCGTCGAAATGATCACAGGGAGGAATACAATGATACGTAAGATACAGATCCTTGGCCTGAGCCTGGCTGCCCTATTGTTTACCGCTTGTGGCGATTCCGGTCCGCAAACCCGTGGTGTCTATATGCTGTTGGACACCTCCGGTACCTATACCGAAGAGATGGACAAGGCGAGCAATATCATTAATTTTCTATTGCTCAAGTTGAATCCCGGTGATTCGTTGGCCGTGGCGCGCATCGACAGCGGTAGCTTCAGCGAGAAAGATATAATCGCCAAGGTAACCTTTGATACTCGACCCAGTGTGACCAACCAACAGAAACGTGGCTTCCGCGAGAAAATGGATGACTTCATCAGTGGCTTGAAGAGCAGTCCTTACACCGATATTACCGGGGGCCTCATACAGGCCGTCGAGTTTCTGACCGAAACCGGTGTCGGTAACAAGACCATTCTTGTTTTCTCCGATATGGAAGAGGACCTGAAAAAAGGTCATGTGCGCGACTTCACGCTGGACATGAAGGGCTGTGAGGTTATTGCGCTGAATGTGACCAAACTACGCTCAGACCAGGTCGACCCGCGTGAATACATGAAACGACTAGAGCACTGGCGTGCTCGTATCGAAGAGGGAGGCGGTACCTTCCGTGTCATAAATGACCTGGATCGACTACAGTCCATCTTCGGAGAATAAGACCAAATTGCCCCTATCCAGGGGCTTTTTTGTGATCAGGGTCGTCGTATGCCCGCACTCATCTATATCCATGGATTCAACAGCTCTGCCGGATCACACAAGGCAATGCTGTTGCGAGAACGAATGCGTTTGCATGGCATCGAAAATACACTGAGCGTACCTCAATTGCCGGCTGATCCTCATGAGTCGGTGCGGCGACTGGAACAAGAGATCACAGATTTAGATTGCGATACTGTCAGCCTGATGGGCAGTTCACTGGGCGGTTACTATGCGACCTGGTTGGCAGAAAAATACAGCTTACGCGCGGTTCTTATCAATCCTGCTGTGTATCCCTATACCTTGCTGAATGAATACCAGGGGGAAAATACCAATCCCTACACTGGTGAGGCGTTTTTCATCGATGAGAGCTATATTGAAACGCTAAAATCACTTGATATCGCCTCTCTATCGCATCCCGAAAACTTTAGAGTTTTGCTGGAAAAAGGCGATAAGGTATTGAATTATCGTGAAGCTGCCGACAAATTCTGCCAGAGTCATGTAAAGATATTTGATGGCGGCAGTCATGAATTTGTCAATTTCGAATGCCAAATTGACGATATGTTAGTATATTGCGGTTACTCAATTTAATTTGACGAATACTTCACCATGATTTTGACTCGGAAAAAACGCAACGGCGTACCATCCATGTATGTTTTCGAGATGAATTACGCCAAGATCATGAGACTGTTTCCGACCCTTCGTGACAGCGTGATAGGCGTGCAATATATGCACCATGATGCCAAGGATTCGGTTCGGATTGAAGTCGTGGAGATAGGACCCTATACAAGTACGCTTGAATTGAATCACCAGATATTCGCGCTCAAGGACTGGGTGCCCGATCTTCAGATCACGATTCAGGTGTATCACGATGCCAAGGTCGCCGAGGTGATTGCATATCAGAAGCAGGAGCGTTTTCAGGTCAAGTACGAATATCCGAATCCTCGCATGCATCACCGCAGGGAAAAATCAGACTTAAATCGGTTCCTGACTGACTGGCTTGACTACTGTTTAAAATACCAGGCGGCGCAAGGAATGTTGGTCGACATTGAATAGACGTATCCAGGCACCAGTATGAGCATCCCCTCCCATTTAATCCCCGCTGGTGTAGCAATATTCTTTTTTATCATCTTTCTCGTTTTACTTGCTTTTCTGGTCTATTTTACACCCTGGTATAAATTTCGGCATGCGGACTATCGACATGTATTTCTCGGTTCGATTGCCGGTCTTATTGTATTGTGGAATATCAATGCCGGAGCACTTCCCGCACTGGATTTTCATTATGTCGGCGCAATGATTCTGACCCTGATGTTTGGCTGGCAATATGCAATTTGGGCTTTGCTCCTGGTTTTGTTATCGCAGATATTTACTGGGGTGATCGATTGGAGTAGCTATGCGATCAATGCAGTTTTTTATGCATTTGTACTCATATATGTGGCTAATCTGATTTACAAACTGGTGGATAGAAAGTTACCGGATCACTTTTTTGTTTATATTTATGGTGCCGGATTTTTTGGCTCGGCGATTCTAATCGTGTCAATGGTTTTGCTAACCTCGGTATATTTGCTGATAACAGGGGCCTACGAATGGTCTACGCTGGTGAGAAATTATATACGATATACACCGCTAATGATGTTTGTTGAGGCCTTTATCAGCGGTTTATTGATTACGCTTCTAGTTGTGTTTAGGCCCAGGTGGGTGACAACCTTTGATGATGATAAATATATAAAAGGCAAGTGATGACTTTGCCAAAAATATCAAAAAAACTGATTCTACCGTCATTGTTGTTGTTGGCAGTTGTGCTTGCATACGCACTCAATAAAACGGTTGTCTTTGAGCGTCTGGAATACTGGACTTTTGATTCGCGTACACAGTTGCTCCGGCAGGACAGTGATATTTCAGATGATATCGCGATTATCCTGATTGACGAAGCATCACTAAAAACAATGGAGCCTGTTTATGGAAGGTTTCCATGGCCCAGGTCGGCCTATGCTGAACTTATTGAATTTCTCGCACTGGCATCACCTAAGGCCGTTATCTTCGATATCTTGTTCCCAGAGCGACAAGATGTATCAGAGCCAGGTCTATACGGTAGAGATGATCGGCAATTTATTTCTAGTACCAGGCAAAATCAATTCGTTATTCATTCGGCACAACTTTTTCATGATGAAACACTGGAACTGATTTCAGCGCCCATGGATGGCAAGTTGCCACTGGAGTTTGTTGGTCGCTTCGGATTCAAAAATGAATCTGAACAAAAAGATGATGAAAACAATACCTACGTGTTGCCAATGGAAGCCCTCTGGCAGTCTGCGGCAGGGATTGGTGTTGTCAATATTCCACCGGATATCGATGGAGTCTATCGACAAATACACCTGTTTCATGAGTATGAGCAATACCTATTTCCAAGCCTATCGGTTAGCCCTCTGGTCCATCTCAAGCCAGAAGCCCGAAGCCAAGAGTGGAAAAATGAGCTGCTTGAAAATTATGGCCGTAGCAAGTTTCTCATCAATATGTATGGTGAGTATCATCCTTATTCCATAGCAGGAATATTCGCTTCACTGAGCAGTTTGAGAGAAGGTGATGTTGAAGGTATGTTGATCAATCCGGCAGAGCTGGAGGATAAATATGTATTCATCGGTGCCAGTGCAGTGGGTCTGGATGACATCAAGGCGACTTCGATTGATCCCATTGCTCCCGGAGTGACTATACACGCTTCCGTGCTTTCAAATCTCCTTGACGATGATCTACTGAAAACCATTCCTCTATCAATAACTATGTTGATAGGAACTTTGCTCGGGTTGGGCTCGCTGTTATTGATTATGTATGGTTCGAGATGGTACCTGGTGTACACCATCCCCGCTGTTGCTACCAGTTTATATGTTGTGTTTGCGTATTATCTTTTTTCACAGAACATTGTGATCAATATTATTCAACCCGTGACGCTTGCTCTTGTCGCAATGCTGTTAGGAGCATCCTATAAAGCGATCACGGAGGGTAAAGACAGGCGCCGAGTCAAGGCGATGTTTTCGCAATATGTCTCGAAAGCCGTGCTCGATGAACTGCTGGACAAATACGAAGACCATATCTCGGCGGGAGATGGTGCGAGACAAAAGGTTACCATCCTCTTTAGCGATATTAGAGAATTTACCAATCTCTCTGAAAAATTAAGTCCCGAGCAGGTTGTGGATCTGTTGAATATCTACCTGACGGAAATGTCGAATATCATTATGTGCGATGGCGGCACTATCGATAAGTACATCGGGGATGCAATTATGGCGTTCTGGGGAGCACCGATTATTATCGACGACCATGCCGACCGCTCAGTGGTGGCGAGTATTGAAATGATGGAGGCCCTGGACAGGGTGAATGCCAAATTACAGGAGCGAGGTTATGGCGCACTCAAAATCGGCATCGGCCTTCACACCGGATACGCCGTGCTCGGCAATATTGGGTCAGACATCAAGCTCGACTACACTGTGATTGGGGACGCGGTAAACCTCGCATCACGCGTGGAGGGGCTTACCAAGCAATACGGCTTCCCCCTGCTGGTGACCGAGGATACTCTGGAGAGCCTGAAATCGACGTACCCCTTTGCCATCGTCGATGCGGTGCAGGTCAAGGGAAAGGAAATTCCCATCAAATTGTATGCAATCCCGGTAGATAGAGATGGTAAACTTCTGAAAGGCAATGCGGCTCTCAAAGAGAAAAGTATTATGGAACAAGCGTTTGCCGATTATCAGTCTGGTAACTGGTCATCGGCCCTGGAGAAGTATCAAGCGCTTGAGAATCGAATTTTGGCAGATAAGTATATTAGCAGGTGTGAACATTATATCGAGGTTCCACCTGAAGGCGCATGGGATGGGGTATTTCGACATACCTCAAAGTAAGGGTTCTGAAGGGAGTTCAAATCATGCAACTATTTCTCAAAAAACTACTTGTATCGGTTTTTCTGTTGCTTCCAGCAATGGCTTCTGCGGAGACGTTTTATGTGCAGAGTAAGGAAGCGAAGATATATAGCGAAAAATCATTTAAATCTGATGTCATCGTCACGCTTGAACGTGGTACCGAAATTGACGTCAGTGAACGTCAGGGAAGCTGGGCACAGGTCATGCATGATAAATCGCAGGGATGGATACCTTCGCTCTTGATTAGTGAAGATAAGCCGGTGCAGAAAGATTAGGTACTAATTGAAAAAGGACAGGATCTTAAAGAAACTGCTCGTCGCAGGGCTTCAAGTACTAGCGTCGCCGGT
>JABURT010000224.1 GCA_014762495.1 Gammaproteobacteria bacterium
GCGTCAGGAGGGTATAAGAGACTGGTCCAACAGCATGTCGGGCAGGGCGCCGTCGGCAGCCTGGACCTGAATTCTCTGGACGACAAGCAGAAGGCCATGCGCCGCCAGTTGCACGAGACCATCCAGAAGGTCTCCGACGACATCGGCCGTCGTTACACCTTCAATACCGCCATCGCCGCGGTGATGGAGCTGGTCAACGGCCTCTACAAGTTCGACGACGACAGCGAATCGGGTCGTGCCGTCATGCAGGAGGCGCTGGAGGCGTCGGTGCTGATGCTCTCACCCATCGTTCCCCACATCGCCCACGGCCTGTGGCAGGCGCTGGGCCATAAGGGTGCGGTGCAGGAGCAGGACTGGCCGCAGGTAGATGAATCGGCGCTGGTGCGTGATTCCATCGAGATCGTGGTGCAGGTCAACGGCAAGCTGCGCGGCAAGATCGAGGTCCCCGCCAGCGCCGACAAGGCCGCAGTGGAGACCGCCGCCCGTGAGGAGCCCAATGTGCAACGCTTCATCGAGGGTAAGGAAGTGGTGAAGGTGATCGTGGTGCCGGGTAAACTGGTCAATATCGTGATCAAGGGGTAGTGATGCGAGGTATGGTTGCAGGGTGGAGTCGTATCGCCGGACTCATGGGACTGATACTGTCCCTCTCCGCCTGCGGGTTTCACCTGCGCGGTTCGGTGGCGCTGCCGGCGGTGATGGAGAAGAGCTTCGTCGAGGCTGGCCAGTACCGCGAGCTGGGACAGGCCCTGGAGCAACGGCTCAGGGGCGCCGGCATGCAGCTGGTCGCCAGCGAGGCCGAAGCCAGTGCCGTCATTCGCCTGCTGGGCGAGCAGCGTCAGCGTCGTGTTATCGCGGTCGATACCAGCGGCCAGGCCAGTGCCTATGAACTGAGCTATACGGTGAGTTTCGAGCTGCATGACGGCGCCGGCGAGACCCTGCTCGGCAGACAGAGTCTTTCCAGTAGCCGTGACCTCAATTTCGATGCCGCCAATGTCCTCGGCAAGAGTCGCGAGGAGGCGCAGATCTACGAGGCCCTGCGCGAGGCCGCCGCTTCGTCCATCCTGCAACGGATCCAGTACGCCCTGCCGGGTCAGGCACCATGAAGCTCGATGCCCGCGCCCTGGGACAACACCTCAAGGAACGACTGGCGCCCATCTACATTGTCGCCGGCGACGAGCCGCTGCTGGTGATGGAGACGGTCGACGCCATACGCGCTGCCGCCCGTGAGCAGGGCTATAGCGAACGTGAGGTGTTCCATGCCGAGCGCGGCTTCGACTGGGCCAGCCTCGCTGCCGAGTCGAGCAACTTGTCGCTATTCGCCGAGCAGCGCATCCTCGAACTGCGCCTGCCTACGGGCAAGCCTGGCGATGCCGGCAGTAAGGCGCTACAGGCCTATGCCGCCGACGCCTCGCCCGAGGACCTGTTGATCCTGATCACACCCAAGCTGGACCAGGCCCAGCAGCGCAGCAAGTGGTTCAAGGCGCTGGATGCGGCAGGGGTCTTCATCCCGCTGTGGCCGCCGACGATACAGCAGTTACCGGCCTGGGTGCGCCAGCGCATGCAGGGCAGAGGGCTACAGCCTGAGGACGAGGCGGTCGGTCTGCTGGTGGATCGCATCGAGGGCAATCTGCTGGCGGCGGAACAGGAGATGGAGAAGCTCCTGCTCTTGCACGGCACCGGGCCCATCAGCGCCGAACAGGTGGCCGACTCGGTGGCCAGCTCGGCCCGCTTCGACATCTTCGGCCTGGTGGATGCGGCCTTAAACGGCGAACACGAGCGCTGCGTGCGCATGGTGGGCGGCGTACGCGAGGAGGGAATCGAGCCTATTCTGGTGCTATGGGCCCTCAGTCGCGAGGTGCGCAGCCTCGCCGCCATGGCGCGCGAGGTGGAGCAGGGACAGTCCGTCGACCGTGTCATCGCTGCCCACCGTGTGTGGGAGAAGCGCAAGCCATTCGTGCGCCAGGGCCTCACGCGTCACAACGCCAGCCGCTGGCAGGCCTTGTTGCGACGCTGTGGTCATATCGACCGCATGATCAAGGGCGCAGCAGCGGGCAATCCCTGGGACGAATTGTTAGAATTGACGCTCTTAATGGCCGGCGTGCGCCTCTTCGCCAGGGCGGCACGGCGGCCGGCATAACCGACGGGAACCGATAGCGAGATGGATGTAAAAGCCTACATGCAAGGTCTCGGACAGCAGGCGCGCGGTGCCGCGCGCGAGCTGGCCCGGGCCAATACCAATGCCAAGAACGAGGCCCTGCTGGCCATGGCCGCGGCCATTGAGGCCGACAGCGAGCGTCTCATGGCCGAGAACAAAAAGGACCTGGAGGCGGGCGCCGCCAAGGGGCTGGACGCGGCCCTGCTGGACCGTCTGGAGCTCAATCCCGAGCGTATCGCCGGCATGGCCGAGGGCCTGCGCCAGATAGCCAGCCTGCCCGACCCGGTAGGCGAGATCGAGGACCTCAATTATCGCCCTTCCGGCATCCAGGTGGGCAAAATGCGTGTGCCGCTGGGCGTCATCGGCATCATCTATGAGTCGCGCCCCAACGTCACCGCCGACGCCGCCGGCCTGTGCCTTAAGTCGGGCAATGCCGCCATCCTGCGCGGCGGCTCCGAGGCCGAGCACTCCAACCAGGCCATTGCCGCCTGCATCCATCAGGGCCTAAAGGCGGCCGGTCTGCCGAGCCATGCCGTGCAGGTGGTTGAGACCACCGATCGTGCCGCCGTGGGTGAGCTCATCACCATGAAGGAGTACGTCGATGTCATCGTGCCGCGCGGCGGTAAGGGGCTCATCGAGCGTGTCTCCGAAGACGCCCGTGTGCCGGTGATCAAGCACCTGCATGGGGTATGCCATGTCTACCTTGATGACGAGGCCGATCGTGCCAAGGCGATCCAGATCGCCTACAACGCCAAGACCCATCGCTACGGCGTCTGCAACGCCATGGAGACCCTGCTGGTGGCCGAGGGCATCGCCGAGCGGGTATTGCCGGAGCTAGGCGAGATGTATCGGCAGAAGGGTGTGGAGCTGCGCGGCTGCGACAAGACCCGCGCCATCCTCGCCTACGCCGTTGAGGCGAGCGAAGAGGACTGGGACACCGAGTACCTGGCCCCTATCCTCTCCATCCGCGTGGTGGCGGACCTGGCGGCGGCCATGGATCATATCCATCGCCACAGCTCCGGCCATACCGAGTCCATCGTCACAGAGAATTACAGCCGCGCGCGGCAGTTCCTGGCCGAGGTGGACTCCAGCTCGGTGATGGTCAATGCCTCCACCCGCTTCGCCGACGGATTCGAGTATGGCCTCGGCGCCGAGATCGGCATCAGCACCGACAAGATACACGCCCGCGGCCCGGTGGGTCTGGAGGGGCTGACCTCGCAGAAATACATCGTCCTTGGCGACGGTCAAATCCGCGAGTGATCGTCACTATATGATCGGCATACTCGGCGGCGCCTTTGACCCGGTACACTTCGGCCACCTGCGTCCGGCACTGGAACTTGAGCAGGCCCTGGGGCTTGAGCAACTGCGTCTCATCCCTACCGGCCGGCCGCCCCACCGCGAGGCGGCCCATGCCGAGGCCGGGCACCGCGTGACCATGCTCGAGCGTGCCATTGAGGGCAGCGACTGGCTCATCGATCGCCGCGAGATCGAGCGCGATGGGCCCTCCTACATGGTGGATACCCTGGCCGAATTGCGGACAGAGCTGGGAGCCGAACGCCCACTGGCCCTGATGCTGGGACTGGATGCCTTCATGGGACTGACCGGCTGGCACCAGTGGCGGCGTCTGTTTGAACTGGCCCATATCGTAGTAAGCCATCGCCCCGGCGCCGAACTGCAGGGCATGGATGCCGAACTGGCGCGTGAATTGTCACAACGACAGGCCCTGCAACCCAGCGAGCTGCACGGCCGCAGTGCCGGACTGGTCTGGCTGCACCCGGTCACCCAACTGGATATCTCCTCCACCGCCATACGTAGCCTCTTGGCAGAGGGGAACGATCCCCGTTTCCTGATGCCCGATGCCGTGGTCGATTACTTACGCTCGCATAAGCTATATCAACGCTAGAATGGATAGAATGGAAATAGACGAACTGAAAAAACTGGTCATCGATGCCCTGGAAGACCTCAAGGGCAAGGACATCAAGATTGTCGACGTGCGCGGTAAGAGCAGCATCACCGACATCATGGTCATTGTCAGCGGCACCTCCGATCGCCATCTCAAGTCCCTTGCCGGCAACGTCATCACCAAGGCCAAGCAGGCCGGGGTCCCGCCCATGGGCGTGGAAGGCGAGAACAGTGGCGAGTGGGTGCTGGTGGACCTGGGCGACGTGGTGGTACATGTCATGAAGCCGGAGATCCGGGATTTCTACAACCTGGAAAAGCTGTGGACGGCGGGCGATTCCGAGGCCGAGCAACAGGCCTAGGCCCAAATGAAGATTCACCTTATCGCCGTGGGCCAGCGCATGCCCGACTGGGTGGAGGCGGGCTACGGCGAGTTTGCCAAGCGTCTCTCCTCCTCCGAGTGTCCACTGCAACTGGTGGAACTGGCGCCTGGCAAACGGGGTAAGGGCATGGACCTGGCCCGTGCCATGCGCGATGAGGGCAAGCGCATGCTGGAAGCGATCCCCAAGGGGGCCCTGGTCATCGCCCTGGACCAGCGCGGCCGTGAGTGGGACACCCAGGAACTTTCGGTGCAGCTTGACGACTGGCTGGGCCAGGGACGCGATGTCGCCCTGCTGGTGGGTGGGCCCGAGGGACTGGACGCCGAGTGCCTGGCACTGGCCGAGCGCAAGTGGTCGCTGTCGCGCCTGACCCTGCCACACCCCATGGTGCGGGTCCTGCTCGCCGAACAGCTCTACCGCGCCTGGAGTATATTGAAAAACCACCCCTATCACCGTTGACCCGGGCGGGGGGGGGATATAACAACAAGGAATGTTCATGCCAACACCGCCTGTCGTCCTCGCTTCCAGTTCTCCCCGCCGCGCTGAATTGCTGGCCCAGATTGGGGTCTCTTTCAGGACAGTGGTGCCCGAGGTCCCCGAAGAGGTGTTACCGCTCGAGTCTCCCGAGGCCTATGTGCGCCGCCTCGCCGAGGACAAGGCCGTGGCGGGATTGGCCCTGACAGAGGCCCCAGCCGTGGTGGTGGGCTCCGATACCACGGTGGTGCTTGACGATACGATCCTCGGTAAACCCCGCCACAGGGCCGATGCGCTGGACATGCTGGCTCGTCTCTCCGGGCGCAGTCACCGTGTCATGAGCGCAGTGGCGGTCACGGACCATCATGGCCGATGTCACTCGCGTGTCAGTATTAGCGAGGTGGGGTTTCGCAGCTTAAGTGTGGCCGAATGCGAGGCCTACTGGGAGACTGGGGAGCCGGTGGACAAGGCTGGTGCCTACGCCATACAGGGACTGGCTGCGGTGTTTGTGGAACGACTTGCCGGCAGTTATTCCGGCGTCATGGGGCTGCCTCTATACGAAACGGCACAATTGCTTCAGGACTTCGGAGTCCCTATCTTGGACCCATAACAACAACACGAGCGATCCGCCACCATGAGTGAAGAATTACTGATCAATGTCACCCCCAGCGAGACCCGCATTGCCGTGGTCGAGAACGGGGTCCTGCAGGAGGTCCTCATCGAGCGCGCCAGTCGTCGCGGACTGGTGGGCAATATCTACAAGGGACGCGTGTGCCGCGTGTTGCCGGGCATGCAGGCGGCCTTTGTCGACATCGGCCTGGAACGCACCGCCTTCCTGCATGCCTCGGACATCCATGTCGAATCGGAGGAGGGCAATGGCAACACGGCGCGTCAGGAGCCTGAAATTTCCAGACTGCTGCGCGAGGGGCAGGACGTTATGGTGCAGGTGATCAAGGACCCGCTCGGCAGCAAGGGCGCGCGCCTGACGACCCACATCTCCTTACCTGCCCGTTACCTCGTCTACATGCCGTTTTCAGACCACATCGGTATCTCGCAAAAACTGGATGAGGAGGAGGAGCGCAGCCGGATTCGTGAGCTGGTCAAGGCGCATGCCCCCGAGTTTGGCGAAGGCGGTTACATCGTGCGCACCGTGGCCGAGGGTATCGGTGTAGACGCCATTGTCGCCGATATGAAATTCCTGCAGAAGTTGTGGCTGGCGGCCCAGGAAAAGACCGCCGATGCCGAGCCCGGCACCCTCATACATGAGGACCCGCCCCTGGTGATGAGGGTGATGCGTGACCTGGTCGGTGGAAAGGTGGACAAGCTGCGCATAGATTCCAAGGAGACCTATCAACGGGTGTTGCGCTTTGCCTCCAAGTTCATCCCGGAGCTGGAGCATCACATCGAATACTACCCGGGCGAGCGTCCCATCTTCGATATCTATGGCATCGAGGACGAGATCCAGAAGGCGCTGGAACGCAAGGTCGAACTCAAATCCGGGGGCTACCTAATCATCGACCAGACCGAGGCCATGACCACCATCGACGTCAATACCGGCGGTTTTGTCGGCCACCGCAACCTGGAAGAGACCATCTTCAAGACCAATCTGGAGGCGTCCCAGGCCATTGCCCGTCACCTGCGCCTGCGAAACCTAGGCGGCATTATCATCATCGACTTTATCGACATGCTCGATCC
Organism: Gammaproteobacteria bacterium; assembly: GCA_014762495.1. Taxonomy (GTDB): domain Bacteria; phylum Pseudomonadota; class Gammaproteobacteria; order Thiohalospirales; family Thiohalospiraceae; genus JABURT01. The sequence continues at coordinate 6,604 of JABURT010000224.1, forward strand.
CGACCATCGTGGTCAGGTCATGAAGGCACTGGAACAGAATCTGGCCCGCGATCATGCCAAGAACAATATTTGTGATGTCTCTCCTCTGGGCCTGGTGGAGATGACGCGCAAAAGAACCAGCGAAAGCCTGGAACATATCCTGTGCGAGACTTGTCCTACTTGCAAAGGACGAGGCAGTATCAAGACCACGGAGACGGTATGTTACGAAATCTTTCGCGAAATCCTTCGCGTCGAGAGACAGTTCAAGGCCAGCGAATACCTGGTCCTTGCCTCGCAGGATGTGGTCGACCGATTGCTGGACGAGGAGTCCACCAGCGTCGCCGAACTGGAAAGCTTCATCGAAAAATCGGTTCGTTTTCAGGTCGAAAATCTCTATACCCAGGAACAGTTTGACGTCGTACTACTTTAATGGCTGAAATCAAGGCTCGTCGCTTCCTTCAACAGCTCTACCGTTACGCGTGGATGGGCTTGGTCAGCCTGCTGATCCTGGCCGCTGTAGTGTTTACCGTGGTGCGACTGGCTCTGCCCTTTGCCAATAGTTATCGCGTCGAGGTGGAGAGTGTCCTGACCGAGACCCTTGGCCAAGGTGTCAGTGTCGATGAGATGACTGCGGAGCTCAACGGAATACGCCCCTCCCTGGTGCTAAACGGCGTCACCGTGTACGACAGTCGCGGGATTCGCAAGCTGTTTCAATTCGACAGCCTGAGTCTCGGTTTCTCGGTGACCAAGTCTCTGCGCGAAGGGCGGCCGATACCGGTCAGCCTCGATATTCGCGGCACACAAATCAACCTGGTTCGGCACCGCAAGGGCGATATGCGTTTAAACGGGGTCTCCCTGAAGGTGCCGGCGAACGGATCGGGCCCCGGCAGCAAGTCGCCTCAAGCCGACAATGAGACGGCAGCTGAGACGAAGGCCCCACAGGCGGCTCAATATCAACCGGTATTGCAGTGGTTATTTCAGCACGGTCGGCTTCATATGGAGGAGGTTGGCCTCAATTATCATGACGAGGTCAACGACACCAATCTCCATTTCCCGCAAATGGAGCTCAAACTCAAGAATTCGGGTGCGCGACACCAGATCGACGGCCTTGTCAGCCTGCCCGATGGCTGGGGCGGTAATAGCGGCTTTTCCATCGATATCGTGGCTGCGGAACTGATGCGTCCGCAGGATTGGCAGATCTCTGCCTTCTTTCTCGGCCAGGACCTTAACCTGCCCAATCTAAATCGGGCATTTCCCATTGATGGCACCGAGGTCAGGCGTGGCACGGCGGCGGCACGCCTGTGGCTGGAGTGGCGCCATGGTCGTATTGATGCCGTCGATGGCGATGTCTCGATCCTGGACCTGGCCTACGGCAGCCCCCGCGCGAACACCGAGTTCGGCGTCGGTGCGCTGACGGCACAGTTTCATGCCCGTCACGGCAATAACAACAACATTCTCCTGAATATCGATGAATTGAATCTGGTGGACTCGGCCATACCTCGAGAGCCCATGCGCTTGAGCATGAGCCTGAATCCGCAAAGCGGTGACTTCAGTGCGCGCGCGAATCTGGTCTACCTGCAGGACCTGCGCGATATGTTGGCGGCCAGCGGCCAACTGGACAAGCAATGGCGGGAGCGCCTGGAGGGCGTGGCGCCCAGTGGCGAGGTTCGCGACCTGCACCTGGACTATCGACCTGGCCATGGGGCAGACAAGCTGGGCTATGACCTGGCGTTTCGACTGCAGGATATGTCGACACGGGCCTGGAACAACATTCCCAAAGTCAGTGGCCTGGCCGGCACGGTATGGATGAATGAAGACTCCGGTGCCTTGCAACTGAACAGTCGCAACATGGTGGCGGACATCAGACATGTCTTCCGCTCACCCTGGGACATCAACAAACTGGAAGGTCAGTTGCAATGGCGCAGGGTTGCGGGGCGCTGGCATGTCAGTACGCAGCGTATCCACATCGATGGTGCGGACCTGGACATGAATGTGCGTATGCAGCTCATGTTGGCGGCCGGTAAGCGCCCGGCCTATCTGGACCTGGTGGCGCGGTTTGAAGAGGGTGATGTCAGCCAGTTGCATCGCTATTACCCGGTCAACATCATGAAACCCAAACTCGTGAAATGGCTCGATCGCGCCATCAAATCCGGGCAGGCAAGTTCGGGAGGTGTGGTCTACCGTGGCTGGCTGCGCAAGGGTGACTATCCCTTTGTCCACAAGCAGGGCAAGTTCGAGGTCAACTTCGATGCAGAGGATGCCGTACTCGACTACCTGCCCGACTGGCCGGCGATTAAGAAGTTGAAGGCGCATCTGGTCTTCGATGGTCCTGGCATGCGCATTGAGTCGAAATCGGCGCAGATGAACGGCCTTAATATCACCCGCATGACGGCCCGCATACCCGATTTTAAGCGGGCCATCCTGCAACTTGAAGGTGATCTGGAAGGCGCCACGCAAAACAGTGTTGCCTTCATCGCCAACTCGCCATTGCGCGAATCCTTTTCCGCGGTCATTGACCGGCTCTCGGCCAGCGGCCGCAGCGAACTCGACCTCAGTATGACAATCCCGCTCTCACCCAAGCTGGGCCATATGCGTTATCAGGGCGATCTCCTTTTTAAGGATACACGCTTCCTGTCGCCACTGGGTGAGGGCAGACTCGAGGCCCGCGCGGTCAATGGTCAGCTTCGCTTCACCGAGCAGGGCTTCGAGGCCAATGACATCCGCGCAAGCATCTTCGGCCAACCGGCAAGGATCCAGGTGAGCACAGCCAACGGCAATGGTGATCGCGTGGTCGAGACCATCATTCGCGGGGCGGCGACCTCGAAGGCCTTGAATGCCGAGTTAAAGGTGGGTCTATTACGCTACCTCGACGGCGAGGCACCGCTGGAGGCCCGCGTGCAGATGTTCTCCGGCAGCCGTAACCTAACCCTGTTGAGTCTCAACAGCCAGATGCAGGGGATGGCCATCGATCTGCCAGACCCGATGGGCAAGGCGGCCGATATCCCCGCCGAGTTGAATGCACAATGGGACTTCAATACCCGCCAGCTGGATATCTCATTCCGAAATGATGTGCATGCTGCGTTGTGGCTGGATGATGCGACCGATGCAATGCGATTGCGTCGTGGTGAACTCCGTTTCGGTCCCGGTGAGGCGGCCGTTCCCACGACCAACGTGTTGCGCCTGAGTGGTAAACTCGAAGACTTTCCGCTGTCGCAATGGCTGCGTAGCTTCAATGCCGATCAGGGTAACGGGGACAGCGTCGACGGTCTCCCCATGCAGGTTCGTCTGGATTACCTGCAGGTACGCGAGGATGACGAAGCTGAGTCAGAAACCTCACCATCCAGCTCGCGGGCGTCGAGCACGTCGGATAATGAGCTGCCGACCATCGATATCGACATTCGCGAGCTGTTTTACAAAGATATCGAGCTGGGTCGTTTCAACATGTTGGCCAATGGCTTTAACAATGGCTATAAGATCGACGTGCTGGCCTTCAACGGTCCCCTGTTTTCATTCTCCAGTAAGGGGTACTGGAATCAGGGGGATTCACCCTTGACCGCGCTGAGCATACAGCTGAATGCCCGCAGTACCGAGCGGCTGCTTTCCAGATTTGGATTTGATACCCCCATCCGTGGCGGCCGTCTGTCGGTGGATGGAAATCTGCAATGGCCGGGCTCGCCCGGCGATTTCAAGATCGAGGACTTGGAGGGTGCGTCCAAATTTCGCATCAGCGACGGTCGTCTGGAGAATATTGAACCCGGGGCCGGTCGGGTATTGGGGCTATTCAGTTTCCAGGCCTTGCCGCGACGCCTGGCCCTGGATTTTCGAGACCTGTTCGGCAAGGGCTATCGCTTTGACTCCATACGCGGGCAATTTAAGCTTGAGGACGGAAATGCCTATACGCCCAGCATCGTGATCAATTCACCTTCCGCACGGATCACCATGTCCGGACGTACCGGGCTCAAGGCACAGGACTATGACTATGACGTCATCGTGGTTCCCGGTGACGGCACCAACCTGTTCGTGGCCGGGGCGCTGGCCGGTGGGGTACAGACCGGTGTTGTGGTCTGGTTGGTGGAGAAGATGTTGAATATCGAAAAATATACCCGATTTATCTACAAGATCGAGGGAACCTGGGAAGATCCGGTTGTGACCAATCTCAGTGAAGGTGGCACGCCTCAGTCCGCACCCTAAAGCGCAGTGGATATGATATGCTCATGACGATGTCGAGACTCGGCCCCATAATGGCCCTGCTGCTCCTGGCCGCACCCGCGTCGGGGGCGCCGGTCTACATCCTGACAGCAGCGGAATGGGCCGGCCCCAAGCAGGGGGACCGCATCCTCAATATGGACGGTGTTCGCTCAGCCGTCCTGTCCATGGACGAACATCCCGGTGCAAGACTGTTGCTGCGCTATCCCGGTGGCGATGAAGGGACGCTGTGGGTCGAGGAACTGAGATCCTGGTTACTCGCCCTCGGCGTTGGACCCGAATCGATTGAACTGCGTCCCGGCAGTCCGGCAACGGATCTCATTGAATTAGAAGTCCTGAATGGAACCGGTGATTACTAGAGCCGGTCCATCAGTCTGGAGAAACTATGAGTCGAATAGCAGCCATACAGATGGCATCCGGTCCCAATGTGGACGCCAACCTGATCGAGGCCGGCCGCCTGATTGCCCAGGCCGCGGAGCAGGGCGCCAACATGGCGGTACTGCCTGAAAACTTTGCCCTCATGGGCATGAGTGAACAGGACAAGGTCGAGATCCGCGAACCGGATGGCAAGGGCCCGATCCAGGACTTTCTCGCCGAGCAGGCGGCACGTCACGGGATCTGGATCGTCGGCGGTACCATTCCCATTGAGGCCTCGGTCAGCAACAAGATCCGCGCCGCCTGTCTGGTTCTCAACGACCAGGGTCAACGCGTCGCCCGCTACGACAAGATCCACCTGTTCGATGTCAGCCTGGAAGAGAGCCAGGAGACCTATCATGAGTCCGAGACCATCGAACACGGAGATCAGATCGTCACCATCGATACCCCCTTCGGTCGCATGGGCATGGCGGTCTGCTACGATCTGCGCTTTCCCGAGATGTTTCGCTACATGACCCGTCAGGGTGCCGAATTCATCACCCTGCCATCGGCGTTTACCGACATCACCGGCAAGGCACACTGGGAGGTGCTGGTGCGTGCCCGTGCCGTCGAAAACCTCTGCTATATCATCGCACCCGGCCAGGGCGGCTATCATGCCAATGGCCGCCAGACCTATGGCGACAGCATGATTGTCGATCCCTGGGGCCGGGTGCTGGATCGCCTGCCCAAGGGCGCAGGCGTGGTGATAGCCGAGGTTGATCGTCAACAGGTGAGCAGTGTTCGCACCTCGTTCCCCGCACTCACTCACCGCCAGGTATTCTGTGATCTGCCATGACTGAACATATACAACTTGCCGAATCGACCCTGCTTGCCCCCAACGGCCTGGGCGAGTCGGAACTGGAAAAGGTCCTCAACCAGGTGATGAGCCACTCGGTGGACAGCGCCGACCTCTATTTCCAGTTCTCACGCCACGAGTCCTGGGCACTGGAGGACGGCATTGTCCGCGAGGGCAGCCATAACATCGATCAAGGTGTGGGCATCCGTGCCATCAGCGGAGAGAAGACCGGCTTTGCCTATTCCGACGATATCGTGTTGCCGGCCCTGATGGAGGCCGCGCAATCGGCCCGCGCCATCGCCAGCAGCGGCCAGCAGGGCAAGCTCAAGGTGTGGAACCGCAGCCGCGGGCACGACCTCTATCTGCCCATGGACCCACTGGACAGTTTTAGTGCCGACGATAAGGTGGCGCTGCTGCGCCAGGTGGATGCCGCCGCCCGTGCCGCCGACCCGCGCGTGAGCCAGGTCTTCGTCAACCTGGCTGCGGTGCATGACGTGGTCCTGGTCGCCGCTACCGATGGCACCCTGGCCGCCGATGTACGCCCGCTGGTGCGACTCAGCGTGAGCGTGCTGGCCGAACAGGACGGACGCCGCGAACGCGGCAGCGCCGGTGGCGGCGGCCGTTTTGGCTATGCCGATTTCCTCGAGGGGGATCGCGGTGTGCAATTCGCCCAGGAGGCGGTGCGACAGGCCCTGGTCAACCTGGAGGCGGTGGATGCCCCGGCCGGCACCATGCCGGTGGTGCTCGGCCCGGGCTGGCCCGGTGTGCTGTTGCACGAAGCGGTGGGTCACGGTCTTGAGGGCGATATCAACCGCAAGGGCAGCTCCGCCTTCTCCGGCCGCATCGGCGAACAGGTGGCCTCCAGGCTGTGTACCGTGGTGGATGACGGCACCCTGGCGAGTCGCCGCGGATCGCTCAACGTCGACGACGAGGGCACACCCACCCAGCACAATGTCCTCATCGAAAACGGTATCCTCAAGGGCTATTTGCAGGACAAGCACAATGCCGGGCTGATGGGCGTGCCCGCCACCGGTAATGGCCGGCGTGAATCCTATGCCCACCTGCCCATGCCGCGCATGACCAATACCTACATGCTGCCGGGCGAGTCGGACCCTGGCGAGATTATCGCCTCGGTGGAGAAGGGGATCTACGCGGTCAACTTCGGCGGCGGCCAGGTCGATATAACCTCGGGCAAGTTCGTGTTCTCCGCCAGCGAGGCCTATCTCATCGAGAATGGCAAGGTCACTACGCCGGTCAAGGGTGCCACGCTCATTGGCAACGGTCCCGAGATCATGAATCGGGTCAGCATGGTCGGCAATGACCTCAAGCTGGATGATGGTGTCGGCACCTGCGGTAAGGAAGGACAGAGCGTACCGGTGGGTGTGGGCCAGCCGACCCTCAAGATCGACGGCCTCACCGTGGGCGGTACCAACGTCTAATGGAGCGGTGGGCTGGGACCTTCAGCCCGCCTGTTCCATCAATTCCCGGATCAGCTTGAACAACTGCCGCGCCGACTTGGGCGGTTTGTTGGCCTTGTACTCGCGTTGTGCGTTGCGCACCAGCTGGCGCAGTTGCTGGCGATCGGCGGTGGGATATTCATCGATGAACTCGGTGAGCACGGCATCGCCCTCGGCGATGAGGCGGTCGCGCCACTTTTCCATGCGATGGAAGCGGGCGTTGCCGGCCTGGTCCTGATGACGCAGTTCACTCAGGGCCTGACGGATGGGGGCATCGTCCACCTGACGCAGGAGTTTGCCGAGAAACTTGAGGTGGCGCTTGCGTGCGATGTGCTGCTTGATGTTGCGCGATTCGGCGATGCCGGCGAGCATATCCGCATCCAGCGGTATCTGCTCCAGTTGCCTGTCGTTCAATTCCACCAGCTCGCCCGCCAGTTCCTGCAAGGCCTGCATCTCGCGTTTGATTTGCGAGCGACTGACGATTTCGACGTCGTCTTCGTCCTGTTCGAACTCCGGGTCTTGGTCCATGTGGTTTGTCTTGATCTGTATGCAGGCAGTAGAATGCGTGCAGTATCTTCGATTCCCTCCCACTTTTGCAAATAGAGACGGATACATCATGCAGTTCCCGGATCACGCACAAATCAAACAACTGGTACAGGACATCCTCACCGAATCGAGGACACAGGGGGCCGCCTTCGCCGAGGCCGCCGTCAGTATCTCATCCGGCCTCAGCGCCACCGTGCGCATGGGTGAGGTGGAGACCATCGAACACAACCGCGACAAGGGCCTGGGCGTCACCGTCTACTTCCCCGACAGCGACGGCCTGCGCAAGGGCAGTGCCAGTACCTCCGACCTCTCCGCCAATGCCGTGCGCGAGACCGTGAAGGCGGCCTGCGACATCGCCCGCTATACCTCGGCCGACGGTTGCAGCGGACTCGCCCCGGCCGAGTTAATGGCACAAAACATCCCCGAGCTTGATCTCTACCATCCCTGGGAGGTTTCGCCGGAGCGGGCCATCGATCTGGCCACCGAGTGCGAACGCGCAGCACTGGAGTTCGATTCCCGCATCGAGAATTCCGAGGGCGCCACCGTCAACACCCACGATGGTTTTCGCGCCTACGGCAACAGCCATG
>JABURT010000174.1 GCA_014762495.1 Gammaproteobacteria bacterium
AGATGTGTATCAGAGACCGCATCGGGGCGAAGGCGCCGTGGTCACCAGCATCACCAAGGGCTCGGCCGCCGAGAAGGCCGGCCTCAAGGTCGGTGACGTGGTCATCGAGGTCAACGACAAGAAGGTCGACAACAGCGCCACCCTGCGCAACATCATCGGCCTGATCCCGGTGGGCACCCGTCTCAGCCTCAAGGTGCTGCGTGACGGCAAGCCCAGGGAACTCTCGGCCAGGGTCGAGAAGGCCAGGGAACAGATTGTCGAGGGCGAGCGCTATAACAAGCGACTGGCCGGTGCCGCCATCGGCAATATCGACCCCAATCATCCCTACTACGGGCGCATCGAGGGCGTGGTCGTGCTCGGTGTGCAGCCCGGCAGCCCCGCCTGGGGCGTGGGCCTGCGCAAGGGCGACGTCATCACCTCGGTCAACCGACAACGGGTCAAGGACCTGGATGACATGGAAGGCGCCATGAAAGGGCATGATCGCCTGTTGCTCAATATTCGTCGCGGCAGCGGGGCCTTCTTCGTCATCATCGAATGATCTCGTCCGCCCCGGCCAGCCGGCCGGGGCGAGCCCCCCGATCTCCCGAAGTTAAAATCCGCGAATGTAATCCCCGTCACAGTAGTGATAATCTGTGGTTGATCACGATATTAATTAGAGCGCAGCCAAAGACGCGCCGGATGGAGAGGACAAGATGTATAAGTGGTGTGGAAGAGGTCCACTGCTGGGCCTGATCGGTCTCCTGGTCGCCAGCCTGAGCGGACCGGCCCAGGCCGTCGACGGTGAATTGCTCTGGGTCGGTTGTGGGATCACCAAAAAGGCCTTCATGACCGAGCTGGCCAAGGCCTATGAGGCCAAGACCGGCGTCAAGATCACCCTCAAGGGCGGCGGTGCCACCAAGGGGATCCGCGACACCGGCCTGGGCAAGAGCGACCTGGGCGGTGCCTGCCGTGTCTCCCTGGACAGGCATGAAGAGGAACGCCAGGTGATCCAGGTCCCGCTGGCCTGGGATGCCCTGGTGGCCATCACCAACCGCAATAACCCGGTCAAGGACATCAGCCTGCATCAGTTGCGACAGGTCTACCTCGGCAATATCACCAACTGGCAGGAACTCGGCGGCCACGATGCCCGCATCGAGCTCTACGTGCGCAAAGGCAAGCTGTCCGGCGTGGGTCGCACCCTGCGTGAGCTGGTCTTCGCCGACTACAACCAGGACTTCACCTCACGCGCCAAGGTCGTCCGCTCCTCCGGGCCCCTGGAGCAGGCGGTGGAGGAAAACCTGCACGCCATCGCCACCACCGGGATCAGCAGTGCCAAGCGCCGCCAGGTCAATATTCTGAGCCTGGAAGGCAAGGAGCCGAGCTACGAGAACATCAAGAACGGCGAATACATCCTCTACCGTCCCCTCTACCTGGTGGTGAACAAGACCAACGAGGACCCGGATGTGAAGGGCTTCGTACGTTACGCCCAGAGCCGCGAGGGCAAGGAAGTCATCCGCAAGGCCGGTGCCGTACCCTATACTGATGCCATCGGACTGGTCATGAAGCAGGTGGAACAGCTCAAACGCGCGACTGAAGCAGGCCTGTGACTTTTTTGCTTTATAAACAAGGTCCTGCGGGGCCTTGTCGCTAATTCCCGCACTCCCTACCCGAACTTTCTCAACACTTTTTTACAAAACAGGGCGCTGATTACTTGACTAAAACACTACACTATCCTATTAGTATAGTGTGATTTACTTATGGAGGTATAAGTATGAGCCTTATTAACAATTTCCCTATGGATGGTGTGGTCACCATCAACCGTGTGATTCTCAAGCCCGAGTACACCGTGGAAGACCTGGAAGAGCGCGTGGCCGAGCTGTGTGAGAATGTGAAAACCTATCACTCTGAGACCGGCTTTGTCGGCGGCTTCGTCGCCCTCAACAGCGGTGCCGTCTCCAACGAAGGCTCAACCATCGGCCAGGCCGTGGAAAGCCCGATGAAGGGTAAGGAAGCACTGATTATCACCTTCTGGAACACCTTCGAGGACCACGAGGAGTCGCACAAGAGTGAGACCTTCCAGCCCCTGTTCCAGAAGGTCCTGGACCTGTGCGAAAACGGCAACGAAGAGATCGCCTACGAAATGCTGTGGTCCGGTGCCGCCTACGACAAGGAACAGGCCAAGGCCGCCCGGGAAGCCAAGGAATCTCACGCTGCCTAATTCCCGACGCCTTGTGTAGTAAGAAGAAGCCCCGCTCTGCGGGGCTTTTTTTTTGCGCCGTGATTTCCCCTGACATCACCTTTGCCAAGTCGCTGTTATACTTCCTTAGAAACCAGACTAAAAAACGCAATAAAGAGGCGGTGTAAATGGAATACACACAAGAACCCGAAATCCTGCGTAACAGCTTCTCCCCGGAGGAAATCGACGAGGCCCTTGAGCACCTGCAGACCGCAATCGATAACCATCAAAGCTGGTTTCAATCCCTGCATGAAGGCCTGTTATGCCAGCAGCCCTTCCAGGAAACCGTGACCGACACCAGCGCACACACCATGTGCGATTTCGGGACCTGGTATTACCACAACGCCAGCCATGCCATACGCGCCAACGCTGAATTTCAGATCATCGAGACCACGCATAAAGCGATGCACGACGAGGCCAGGGCACTGGTGGAAACTTTTCAAAGAACCGGTGAAATAGATCTGGAAGATTACCGGGCCCTGCTCGATGAGCAACGGTATCTGATGCAATTGCTGTCCAGCCTGCGTGACACCATCGTCAACCAGCAGTATTCCTTCGATTCGCTTACAGGACTGATCAACCGTAGCTCCATCGGCCTCATTCTGGAAAAAAATCACAGCCATTCCCTGCGCCACGCCACCACCTATACCATTGCCATGATGGACATCGACTATTTCAAGTCCATCAACGACAACTACGGACATCTCGGCGGCGACACGGCCCTGAAGGCGGTATCGAAATACCTGGCAAGCTCGCTACGCGATTCGGATAGTGTAAGCCGCTATGGCGGGGAGGAATTCCTGCTCCTGCTGAACGGCGCCACAGCCGATATCGCCTTCAAGATCCTCGACCGCATTCGCACGGATATCGAACAACTGCCCATTGAGTTCGAAGGCGAGACATTCAACCTCACCCTCTCCATCGGATTTTCCAGCTTCGCCATGGGAAAAACGGTGTGGGATATTGTTAAGGAGGCCGATCTCGCCCTGTACAGTGCCAAGGAGAACGGCCGCAACCAGGTGATGCCCCACGACCTTTCACTGTTATAAGCCTAGTAAATCGAAGCCACGTAGGACTAAAACGGCAAGGCTCTGCCGCCCGGCCTTGCCGCTAACTTAAAGTAAAATCTCAGCTTTGGCACTCAAGCCTATGAAGTGATTTTTGATCACAAAAAACACAGATTTGCCGCAAAAACTGGTACGCCTCTTGCGATAGCCCTCTCAGGCAATGCACTTAATGAGAGACTAAGAACAGGAGTCATACCATGGAAATGAGCAACCAGGCCGCCACGCAATGTCCGGGACGCAAACTAGGGCACCAAAAGAACCGCAACTCGTCCGTCACGGTGCCGGTCGCGACACCAACACCCAAGCCCGGCAAGGGATCTTCAAGCGTAGGACCGGAGCGTATCGTGGTACACGACTACACCTCCGCTTCTCCGTATAAGAATGAAAACATGCGCGGTAATTTCAAGTTGCCCGGTTACGAGCCCACCCGGCTGGAGCGCCTGCCAAGCTCACCCCAGACCCTGTTCCAGAAGGAACAACTGCTGGGCATGCTGGAAGACTTCAGCAAGCATATGTATGACGGCCTGTTTCAAAACGGACTCTCCGTACCGCCGAGCATCGAACTTGGGCTCAATTCCATGGGCGATATCAATGTCTTCGGAAACCACCCGAATCAGTCTCAAATCGGCAGTCTGTTTGCCAACAACTCGCCCCTGGCACAGAAGTTCCACGAGATCGCCTTCACCAGTCGCGTCCAGCAACTGGCCCAACTGCAACCCGGATTTCGTGATGAGTTCTTCGCCTACCCCAGCCACAGTATTCAGCAGATCAGTTTTGTGCAGATCCGTGCCGTGGAATTAAAGCCCTTTCGGATGACCATCGACTCGGCACAAGCCACTCCCGACACCGCCATCGACAAACCCGTTCCAAAGGGCAATCCCATGCCCTTTCACCTGCTAAATACCTGGCTGGAAGACTTCCCTACCCTCATACCTGAGAAAGACAAACAAGACCCAATCAAACTGGAAGAGCAGAAGCTGGCCAAAGAGGAAGTGGAAACTCATCGAGCCAATGCACGCGAAGATGAGAAGGATGAAAAACGGGGCCATGTGCACAAGGGCAAGTTAAGATGCATTATCAATAGTTGAGGCAGCCGCAACACCGACAGCAAGCGATCCATTCAGCGTCCTATAGAGCACAAGACAAGCCGACCCCGGTCGGCTTGTTTTTGTCTGTATAGGACACCGTATATGCCGCTATAATGCCAATACCTCACCTGGCAGAGGTGGGGTTGTATCTGGCCTTGATCACCCTGAAAGGACGCTTCATCCATGCACGACTCCGATACCCAGGCATCGCAGGACGAGGTGATCAATCCCAATGATGCTCGCTTCTCCACTCGCAACCGTCTTGTCATTAGTATTCTGATCATCTCCACCTTCGTGGTGATCCTCAATGAGACCCTAATGATAGTTGCCATCCCACAATTGATGGTGGACCTGGGTGTGACGGCCGAGGCGGCACAGTGGCTAACGACCGCCTTCTTCCTGACCATGTCGATCGTGATCCCGGTGACGGGCTTCCTGATGCAACGGATGAATACCCGACCGGTGTTTGCCCTGGCCATGAGTCTATTCAGTATCGGCACACTGGTCTGTGCCCTGGCACCCGGTCTGGAAATCCTGATCTTCGGTCGAGTGATCCAGGCCAGTGGTACCGCGATCATGATGCCGCTGCTCATGACTACGATTATGACCCTGGTGCCGCTACAGAGTCGTGGCAAGTTCATGGGCAATATTTCGGTCGTCATAGCCATGGCCCCCGCCCTGGGTCCCGCGGTGGCCGGCTTTATTCTCAGCCATTTCACCTGGCCCTGGTTATTCTGGTTCGTGTTACCGATCGCCCTCTCGGCCCTCGTCCTTGGTCAGTTCCGCCTGATCAATGTCACCACACCTCGTTACGCACCCGTTGATCTACTCTCGGTCGCGCTCTCCGTCATTGCCTTTGGCGGCCTGGTCTACGGACTGTCCAGCCTGGGTCAGGTGGCCGATGTGAACGATTCGATTACACCCGTACAGTCCCTGGCCATCGGTATTTTCACCATGATGCTGTTTGTCTGGCGGCAGCTACGATTGCAGAAACAAGATAGGGCCCTGCTCGATCTGCGCACCTTTTCCTCACGCAACTTCACCATCAGCCTGGCGATGATGGCGGTGACAATGGGCGTCTTCTTCGGTGCGCTCATCCTGTTGCCGATCTATATGCAAAAGGTACTCGGTCTGGACACCCAGCTCATCGGTCTGATCTTCCTCCCCGGTGGAGTGCTCATGGGCATCCTGTCCCCCACCGTGGGGCGCCTGTTTGATCGCTATGGTCCCACGCCCTTGATCGTTCCCGGAACACTTATCTTCAGCGCGGTGATGTGGGCCATGACCCAACTGGGTCCGGAAACCTGGTGGGGTTACATATTAATGGGACACATTATTATTGGCGCCAGCCTGGCACTGGTATTTACCCCCCTGTTCACCGCGAGCCTGGGGTCCATACCGCCACAACTCTATTCCCATGGCAGTGCCACGCTGGGTTCCATTCAACAGCTTTCCGGCGCGGCAGGTGTCGCACTGCTGGTGGCACTGATGAGCCTCAACAGCAAGCTACTACTGGAATCCGGTCGCTCACCCGTGGAGGCCTTGTCAGGGGGAATCACCAGCGCCTTCCTGTGGGCGGCATCGCTCTCCGTGTTGGCGTTTATCGCCGCCTTCTTTGTCAGAAAACCCCAGGATGCGCCGACGCCAGGACACTAACACGTCTCAATCCGGCACTGGTTTGTAACCGACCAGACCTTGGCTAGCGTTGCACCGGAAAAAGATTTAACCGCCTGCGATTTGCGAGCAGACTGCCGAGGGGATAATCTGTTTGACTACTATTTTAGGGCTCTGTCCATGCGTAAATTCATTTTATATACCCTTATCATCATCGTACTGATTCTGCTTACGATCATGGCCAGCGCCTTCGTCGTGGTTCAGGACCCGGAGTTCGGTGGCAAGCCACTGGAGGATCGTGCCGAGATCCTCAAGGCCTCGCCCCATTTTCACGATGAAAAGTTTCACAACACGGTACCGGAGCGGGATTATGACGTCGGTGCCAACCTCGAGGATATGATGGGCGATCAACTGCGCACCCCGCCCGCGCCCTTCCCCCTCATTACGCCCCAGTTTGATGAACCGGTTGCAGAGGGATTGCGTGCCACCTGGTTCGGCCACGCCAGTGTGCTGGTGGAGATAGACGGCTATCGTGTCTTCTTCGACCCCATGCTCTCCGAGTATGCCTACCCGGTAAAGGCCGTGGCGCCGCAACGCATGAACCCACCGCCCATGTCCATGGAGGAATTGCCGCGCATCGATGCCGTGGTCATCACCCACGATCACTTTGATCACCTGGACATGAAGACCATTCAACACCTCGATAAACAGGGCGCCGAGTTCTTCGTCGGTCTCGGCGTTGGTGCACACCTGGAAACATGGGGCGTCGATATCGCAAAGATGCATGAAATGGACTGGGGCGATACGATCCGGTTTAAGGATCTTAGCTTCAACTGCACCGAGGCGCGTCACTACTCGGGACGAAAATCCATCAGCAAGGATACCCTGTGGACCTCCTGGGTCGTCCAGGGCCCCCGTCACACTGTCTTCCATAGCGGCGACAGCGGCTATGCCCCGCACTTCAAGCAAATCGGCGAACGCTTCAAGACCATCGACATGAGCCTGATTAAGGTGGGCGACTACGGCCTCGACCTGGGCTGGCAGGACATCCACATGATCCCGGAGAACTCCGTGCAGGCCCATCTCGACATCGGTGCCAAGGTCATGATGCCCATTCACTGGGGTGTGTTCGAACTCTCCAATCACGCCTGGGACGAACCCATCGAACGCACGCTGACAGCCGCCGATGCCGCCAACATTCGCCTGGTCACGCCCAAGCTGGGCCAGACCCTGGACTACGCAGGCCCAATGAAAACGAGCTCCTGGTGGCGAGACCTCCAGTAAGACATTTCGTTATAATTACAAAGTAGACGAAACAGGAACCACAAGATGGCACTAGACCAACTCGAGGCATTTTTACGCAAAATGCAAGACGACCCCGCGCTCAAGAACGAAGTGCTCCAGGCCTCCACCGCCGACGACGTTGCCCGCATTGCATTGAAACTGGGATATGAGTTCTCAGGCGATGAACTGTTGAGAATATCCGGCAAGAAGGTCGGACAGGTTACCGTGCATAAAAACGATATTCCCGGTGAGTATAACTAGCACTACAAACTGGTTTCAGCGCGTCACGCAAAATATGGGTTAGTTGCCCTGTCGAGAATAACCTTACTATTGTCTGGAATTATCAATGTACCGGACAGGCATGCAATCGATGTTCGTGCAAAGATTGCATCATCGTGATTTATCATAAATCTTGAATCAGACCTCGGAAAATCCCACATAATTCAGCTATACATCAATAATGATAAAGAATCGATTCATTAGCTCCTTGTACAAATTCCTATTCACAATATTAATTCTAGGGTTATTTAACGTATCCGTTCAGGCCCAGAGTAAGACGACTTACCGGGTCGGCGTTTATGACAACAAACCCATCATCTTCAAGGATGCCTCCGGAGATCTACAGGGCTTGTCGATAGATGTGCTCAACTCGGTATCCGATGCCGAAAATATTGAGTTCGACTACGTACATGGTGCCTGGAAAGATGTATTTGGCATGCTTGAACAGGGCAAGCTGGACCTGCTGGTGGGTATTGCCTATTCAGAAGAAAGAGCAAAAAAGTTTAACTATATCGAGGAAGCCGTAATAAATAACTGGGGCGTCGTCTATCGCAACCCAAATGTAAGTATTAGTTCACTTGAGGATCTCAAAGGCAAGCGGATAGCCATGCTAAGCCGCAGCATTCATAGCAAAGTCTTTAACGAGATCATGGATCAATTCCAGTTTGACTATATTACCGTGCCGGTTCCTACCTATCTGGAGGGCCTCAAGGCGGCTGACGAAGGTAGAGCAGATGCTGTAATCATCAACCGAGTCATCAGCCTGCTCAATTCCAAGGATTTTGAGGCCGTAGAAACTGGAATCATATTTAATCCGGTTGAAGTGCGTATGGCGGCGCCCCAGGGAAAAAACGAAGAACTCCTCAACCTGATCGATACCCATCTGCGAGCACAGAAAAATGATAAAAATTCTGAATATCATCAGTCGCTAGCCAGGTGGTATGGCAATACGAGCAACCAGGCCTTTCCTAGGTGGCTAGCCTATTCACTTGGCATCATTATTATCGCACTACTCATCACACTCTTCATTTTAAAGATTGTCCGCCAGCAGGTCCGTATCAAGACCTCAGAGTTGTCTGAAAGCGAAGCCCGCTTTCGCCAACTTGCCGAAAACATCAACGAAGTCTTCTGGATTGGCTCGACTGACTGGAAACAGATATTCTACATAAGCCCGATGTATGAAAAAATATGGGGCGACAAGCCCGAATCTCTCTATCGTTCACCGAAAAAATGGATTGACTTCGTCCACCCTGAAGACCGTGATATGGTCATTGCCGACTTGAAACGTAAGGCATCAGGCGACCTTTCCGACCCGGCATTTCCTCAGTATCGGATTATCGCGGGTGACGGAAAGACCCGTTGGATTTCGGCGCGCGCTTACCCGGTTCTAGATAGCAATGGCAATGCCACTCGTATAGCAGGTGTAGCCGAAGACATTACCAATCGAAAAGATGTCGAAGATCAAATTCGCTTCATGGCACTGCATGATCCACTGACACGTCTCAATAATCGATATGCATTCGAAAAATACTTCACTGAACTTCTGTCCAGAAGACCCACTCAGGAAAAAAGCTGTGCCCTTCTCTATATCGATCTGGACCAGTTTAAGATCGTAAATGATACCTGTGGCCATATTGCTGGCGATCAAATGCTCATCAAGCTGGGCAACACATTAAAGTCATATGTTGGTGACAGAGGTATCATTGCCAGGCTAGGCGGAGATGAGTTTGGCGTAATTTTACATGACAATTCCCTTGAAACTGCACGGTCTTTCTCAGAAGGTCTTTTAAACGTTATTACCAACTTTCGTTTTAACTGGCAGGAAAAACGCTTCACAATTGGTGCCAGCATTGGGCTTGTGATGATCGAAGACGACTCCTACAGCGACTTCGAACTGTTGAGTGCTGCAGACATGGCCTGTTATGCCGCCAAAGATAGCGGCCGAAATCGAATTCATATCTTCGAACACAATGACGACGAAATGCTACAACGTCGTGGCGAAATGCAGTTTGTCGAGCGCATCAAGGAAGCGCTTGAAGAAAATCGGTTTGTTCTGCACCGACAAGTCATTTCGCCGTTACAGACAAATGACACGCCTGTTACATACGAATATTTGATACGACTGCTTGATGAGAATGGAGAACTCCTTTACCCAGGCGCCTTCCTGCCAGCGGCTGAGCGATATGAATTGATGGTCATGCTGGATCGCTGGGTGGTGAGCAATGTCTTCGAGTACCTCAATCTATCGAATGATAATCAACTGAAAAACACCCAAATGCCTATCGCCTTTATTAACCTGTCGGGCCAGGCCTTTACCGACCCTGCTTTTGCCCAATTCATTCTCGACACAGCCGCTCAATATAACATTCGTCAGGAACTGGTATGTTTCGAAATCACGGAGACCTCAGCCATCAGCAATCTCAATATGGCTCGTGACTTTATTAATCACCTCACCAAGGCCGGCTTTAAGTTTGCCCTAGATGATTTCGGCACCGGTATGAGTTCTTTCTCATACCTACGCACTTTGGATGTGGATTACTTAAAGATCGACGGTATTTTCTGTAAAGAACTTGATACGGACAATATCAATAGCGCCATTATTAAGGCCATCACAGAGGTTGGCCACAAAACACAGCTTGGTGTGATCGCCGAATGGATTGAGAGCGACAGCACCAGGCAGCAACTCGCGGGCCTGGGTGTCGATTACGGACAGGGCTATGCACTGGGTAGACCGGAGCCCCTGCGTACGCTCGACACATAATATAAGGCGCCAGCGATATTCACAGCGCGGATTATCGAGAGCACCGTACAACTCAATATGCTTAGGCATAAAAGAGTCGATGTTGCCTGGAAGGCAAACCTCTTGTCTGCGGTCCGAATAGACCCGGCCACAGCCCCGCCAGGCTCCACAAACCCCTCACGCTCACCTGGCCGCTATGCGCCTACTGTGGCCAGTACAACTTCGGAGGGAAATCCCATTTGTGAAAGATAGCGATGCGCCTGTACGCTAAACCCTGCCTCTGCCAGGGCGGGTGCCAGCTCCACGCCACGACAGCCCCCCATTAAGGACGGGCTTAATTTATATACCGTCTCGTATAGGGCATGATGTCCATGTCTTGGCCTGGCCATATTGGACATGACCAGTCGTCCCTGCGGCTTTAATACCCGCTTGAACTCCAGCAACTGTTCGACGAAACCCTCTTCCGGCATCAGATCAAACATATAGTTATTCACCAGCAGGTCAAAGCTATCATCCGCAAAGGGCAGTGAAGCCGCATTAGCTTGAGTAATACTATGATCCCCTGGCAACTGCGCGATCCTTTTCTTTGAACGCTCCACCATTGCCGGTGTGAGATCCACGCCTCGATTGATCCCGGAAGGATTTTGGCGGACCAACTCGTAAAAACATTGGCCAGTCCCCACCGCCACTTCCAGTATCGACTCTCCATCCCTGACCTGTGCAAACTCAATGGCCTGCCTTCGCGCACGACTCTCGGTGAGCATGGCCCAGATATCGTATATCGGTGCATTGGCCGTGTAGGCCTTTATGACTTGTTCACGATTCAATTTTGCTTCCAGCATGATGTTTAACCTCTTTTATATATCGCTATATGGCGATATGTAGTCTAAATAAAAAATCAGCAGCACTGCTTCAAGGTTCCAGAGATCCGCTCAAGCATGCCCAAAATCACATCACGATTGGGCAGGTAGAGGACCTCTTTGCCCATCTTATGGGAGTTCATCAAGCCGGCCTTCTTCAATACCGCCAGGTGCTCGGAACAGGTCGACTGGCCGATGCCCACGGCATGCGTGATCTCGTTCACCGTGCGCTCCCTGCCATCCATGAACAGCATCAGGATCTTCAGCCGGTTTTCAGAACCCAGGGCCTTGATAAAGCCCTCCATCTCTTTTAAATCGGTTTTCTTTGTCATTTACTTATCGCCATTTACCGATATGTTAGACGCTATCAAAGATAAGTCAAGAATAATCCCGGCTACCCATGATTCACTCCAGTTCGAGCAGCTCCCGGGCCAGGGCATGGCAACTCTCCAGTAACTCTCGTCGAAGGCCCGTATCTTCTACCGCACGGGCGATTGCCACCCCACCGATCATCATCGCCGTTACCGCCAGCGAGGTAGGCGTTCGCGAGGCATCCTGCCCCAGCGACTGATTGACGATACGGTTAAAGCCCTTGTAGCTATGCGTATAACTTTTACGCACACCGTCGTCACGTATCGCGACATCGTTGACCAGGGCCGCCAACGGACAGGGACGCCCTTCAAAGGCGATGTGCGCATCGCTTAAATAGATCTTCAGCAAGGCCGACAGCCAGTTCGAGTCACTCATGCCATCGGGTTTTTGATCGGCGATGTAGCTGTTCATGGCGGCGTACTCGATCGCCGACTGGTACAAATCGTCTTTGGTGGAGAAGTGGGCGTAAAAGGCGCCGCGGGTCATGCCCGCATCGGCCATCACCTCATCGATGGTGGTCTGGGCATAGCCCCGGCCCATGAAACACCGGTAGGCGCTCTCCAGGATCCGCTTTCGGCTCTGCTGTTTGTGCTGCACTGAATACGGCATGGGACCGGCCTCTAAATATGTTCTTGAACATATATTAGACCAGGATAGGCTAAAGACTCCACCATCAGATAGGGAGTCAATACGTGACACAGGCCAGCATCTTCGCCCCGCTATTCGTCCTGGTATTACACAGCTACGTAATCGGCCTGCTGTTACTCCACGAACGTAACCGGGCCGTGAGGAACGGACTCCCGCCAGCCTATTTTCGTTACAACCGCGGCGCGAAGCCGCCCGAATCCCTGCTCAGTGTAACCCAACACTATCAAAACCTGTTCGAGTTACCCCTGCTGTTCTATGTGCTCTGCCTTGCCCTGTATGCCACCGGGCTGGTGGATGCACTCAACCTTGGCCTGGCCTGGGCCTTCGTCATCGGCCGCCTGCTCCATGCCTATATCCACATAGTGAAGAATCGATTGCTTTGGCGGCGCAACATCTTCCTCTTCAGTTCCGGCCTCCTTCTCCTTATGTGGCTGGAATTCGGATTGCGTCTGTTCGTTACGGCCTGAAACCGGCCGGACATTAATACACAGGATATAAAGCGGATAATCATGAAGCTGGAAGAAACAGAACTGATAAAGATACTCCACCCCTCCGGGACGTTACTCAGCCATCTGCGGAGTACTGCCGCCCTGCTGGAGCAATGGCAGGCCCCAACGCCACTGTGCAAGGCAGGTCTATACCATGCCATCTACGGCACCGGTGGCTTCCCGTCGTCATTGATATCCATGGGGTTAAGGGGGGCCGTTGCCGAACAACTCGGTGAGATCACCGAAAGAATCGTTTATCTCTACTGCGCCTGCGATAGAGACAGTGTCTGGCCACAATTCGGACAGGATAAGCCGATTCAGTTCCGAGAGCGCTTCAGCGGAAAAATCATACCCGTCACGGAATATGATCTAACCTCTTTCTGCGAACTCACTGCCGCCAATGAAGTGGAGATAGCACAGAATAACCCTGATTTCATAACCCGGCACGGCGCAGAGCTACACAAACTTTTCACCGATATGAAACCCTACCTGTCGATGCATGCCATAAAGTCGACTGATGCATTGTTTAACCAGAAATAAAGAATATCGCACTAGAAGAGAGTCTGTTCGCACAAGTTTTCTCTTACCCAATATTCATTTCTGCTTTCATCTTGTAAAAATCAATATACAAGACTTGCATAATTGCAAGATCTGCCCCCAATGCTTTGACCTAATCTCACAGTTTTTAAGCAAGACAGAGTTTCCCATCTGATTCAGGACCCTTTAAAATAGAGAGGAATAATGCTGGTTAATAGCAACCTTGATTTTGAGTAGCTTTGTTAAGCTTATAAATAGGCAGTGAAAATGAATTTTTTCGGAAGACTGATCGGCGCCGCGTTAGGTTACATAATTGCAGGCGGCAGTATCATTGGTGCAATTATCGGCTTCTTTATTGGTAGCTTTTTTGACCGAGGCCTGGCACAGGGGGATTTTATTGGCGGCGTCCATAGCAGCCACGGTCGACAGCAGATCCAGCAAGTATTCTTTAAGACCATTTTCTCATTACTGGGTCATCTCGCAAAAGCCGACGGCCGCGTCAGCGAAGACGAAATCCAGACCGCCCGTTCGCTCATGGATCAGATGCGTTTGAATCCCGAGCAGAAACAACAGGCCATCGACTTCTTCACGCAAGGAAAGCACCCGGATTTCGAGCTTAATGCCCAGTTGGACGAATACCGACAGGTCTCGCGCGCCAACCACATGCTCACGCAAATGATGCTTGAGGTATTAATCCTCGGTGCATTGTCCGACGGTGAATTACACAAAAAGGAAGAATCGGCTTTATTACATATTTTCACATACCTGGGATTCACCCAAGCCGATTATCACCACTTGGTCTCCATGATCCGAGGGCAACAACACTACCAGCAGAGCGGCGGCGCAGGCGGCCATCGTTTCACCACCCAACAGAACCGTGAAGACGCGCTCAAAGAGGCGTATGAAGTCTTAAACATAGATGCCTCAGCCAGTGACAGCGAAGTCAAAAAGGCCTATCGCCGCCAGATGAACCAGCATCACCCTGACAAACTCGTGTCACGCGGCATGCCGGAAGAAATGGTAAACCTGGCAACGGAAAAAACCCAGGAAATCAAAGCCGCCTACGAACTCATCATGGAAGAAAGGAAAAAATAGATTATTTAGCGCTAGAGAATATGGGTGTTAGTCTTGAACTTTGCTCTCTTGAATTCAAAATTCAAGACCTGACCCCGTTTTCTGCTGCGTTTTCTGCTGCGAGGTCATCATGGAAGAAAAAAAAATAAGCTTGTGAATATCTTCGGAATAGGCCTTTCAATGCTACACATACGTCATTGCAAGACCTGACCCCATTGCACGTGCTTGCAAGACCTCGTATCTTTCTTAGCTGTTGTTGACTATGGTTATCTCAGCAACATGGCTGGGT
>JABURT010000077.1 GCA_014762495.1 Gammaproteobacteria bacterium
CAATACGCGAGGACTGACCAGCATGGCCAGGGCGATGAGTGCAATGGTGATAATAATATAGAGAAAGCCGAGCTTGTCGGAGAAGTAGCGGATAGCCAGGGTCGACAGGATCAGCATGGCAATCACATCCAGCAGGCGCTCAACCACGAACATGGCACTGCTGCGCTTGTAGCTGATGCGGTATTTCTTGAGGTAGGCACAACGCAACAACTCGCCGACCTTACCGGGTGTCATGGCCAGGGCAAAGCCTGAGAAATAGACCAGCGCACTGTAAGCCGTGTCGACCGGCTTATTGAACAGGCCGAGGTAATACTGCCAGCGACCGAAGCGTACCAGGTAGGCAAGCAGGGAAAAGCCCAGCGGCACCAGGATCACCAGCGGCTCGACCTTGCCCAGTGCCGTGACAATCTCCTCCCAGCCGACATACCAGACACCGACAAAGTAGATCGCCACTGACAACAGCAGGACGCGCGAGATGTTTCGCGTCAGCTTAGTCGACATGCAGGGCCGTCCTCATCAGTAGGCCTCGTCTGGGAAATAACGGTCATAGAAATAGCACTGGCCCTTGGGCAGTAGCTTGGGGATCTGGTAGTACATCTTGACCTGCTCAAGATAGGTATCGCGATAGTCCTCGTATTTAAAGCCTTGTCCCAGCAGGATATAGAAGCTAGCACCCTCGATGGTGACCTCCTTGGAGTCGACCGTCTCGAACATAGGTGCGAACCGCTCTACCGACTCACGATCTTCATAGAAGATGAGGATGTTCCTGCCATCCAGCTTGCGGAAGTCGGTCATGATGTCGTCATGGCGGGCATGGGAGGAACCCTTGCCGATCACGCTGACGTTCTCACCTGCATGGTAGGTCATGACCGCTGCTACGCTGTAGCTGGTGGTAGCGAGGGAATAGTCGTCGCGATACTCCTCGATGGCATCAAGGAAGACCTCGGGTTGCGTGCCCATCACCACCTCGTGGTAGTAGCGATCGCCTGGCTCAACAAAGGCCATGGGTTTGGCAATCACGGCAGCGAAGGCGGCCACGTGGATCAGCGAGACCACCAGGGTGACCTTGATGGAAGTCTTGAACTGCTTGCGGTCAAAGACATGGGCCATGATCAGGAAGATGAAGGGGTAGAAGCCCAGCACCCAGTGCAGGCCGATGACCTTGACCAGGGCGAGCGCCTGGAACAGGAGTACCGGCACGAAATAGGCGATAAGAAAGACCCGCTCCGGTCCCTCCCTGAGCGAGAGGATATCCTTGCGCCGCTTGTAGAGGTAATAAACGATGGGCGGCACCAGCAGGTAGACCCACATCAACATGTAACCGAAGAAGGTATACAGGGAGAAGCCCGAAGATCGGTCGTGACGGTTGACGAAGTTAAACATGTAATTGCCCCAACAGTGGTCATAGTTCCAGACCAGTTGGATGGCAAGCGCCGGCACCACCATCAGGTAGACAATAAAGAGTTTAAAAAAGCCCCGCCCGTTGCGTTCGAATATCAGGAAGTAGACCAGGTAGGCAAAGCCGAGCAGGACCGAGAAATACTTGGACAGAACCGCCAGCGCCAGGAAGAGTCCGGCCATGGCAAACCAGCCCTTGCTCTCGCGCTCCACGGCAAGATAAAAAGAGACCACCGAGAAGAACATCCATAGAACCAGGGTGGTGTCGGTGGAGATCAGGATGCCGTAGAGATTGACCGGCATAATCATGTACAGGCTACCGGCCAGTGCCCCCATCTCCGGGTTATTGCGTGAGATCAGCTTATAGATCCCAAAACCGATAATGGTCGTCAGCAGAACCGAGACGGTGCGCAACCAGCCGATGTCGTGACTGACATGCTGCAGCAGCCAGAACATCCAGCCCACCATGGGCGGATGGTCGTAATAACCATAGTCAGGAGCGATCCCCCAGATATAGAAGTAGGCCTCATCGGTGGTGATGGGCAGGGTGTAGGCAAAGCCCAGTTTGATGATCAGCGTGGCGATGAGAAAGCCGTAAAAGGCCTTTTGTGTTCCCAGCATATCGATTCCATAGCGGTCGAAAGTGAAGCGATTGTATCAAAATAACTGCCTGACCAATAACTTGGCATCAAGCTGGGTGGGCCCGCTTCAGGCCGCCCGAACCGACTCGGACAGTTCGGAGACGATCTCGGGCCAGTAGCGGAAGATCAGAAAGTGACCGGCCCCCTGAATCAGCTTCATTTTTACCCGCGGCAGTTCCGCCTGTATGGCCCGGGCCATGGGCAGGGGCACATGGCGATCCAGTTCCCCATGCCACATGGTCACGGGCACCTCGACCTCGCGAGGCGAGAATCCCCAGTCACGCGCCATCATCAACTGCTCGAGCATCATGTCTCGTTCGCCCTGGCGTGCCGCCTCCAGTACCGAGCGGGTATAAACCGACTGGATATCCGGGTCCGACAGTACCTCCTTGTCCATTTGCGGCGATTGCTCAATGATGCGTTCGAAGTATTTGTCCGGCTTGCTGCGTATGCTTCTTGTCATCAATCGCATCAGGGCCATGGCGATGGAGGGCGTGAATTTGCCCAGGCCAAGCAACATTCGAAACATGGGCAACATGCCATCGAGATCCTCGAGATCATGATACTGCCCCATGCTACTGACCAGGCTAAGATGAGAGACACGTTCGCCAAAGTGGGCCGCGGCGGCCATGGCAAAGCTTCCACCCACCGAGTACCCCATGAGGGCGAAGCGTTCCAGTTCGAGAAAGTCACTGAGCTCGTCCAGGTCACGGTTCCAGTCGAGGATAGTCCGCTCGGACTGGCTGTCTGAGTATCCGTAACCCGGTCTCTCCGGTATGAACAGGCGAATATTGTTCTCGTACAGGGGCCGGTGGTTGGGGTGCAGTTGCAGACGCGACCCGGTCAGCCCATGCATCATGATCGTAGGATAGCCGTCTTCCGGACCATATTCGGCGAAGCTAAGGCGGCGCCCATCACCGAGGTACATATGTTGCAGGGTGCGCGGGTCCTCATCATTCGACTCGCCCTGCTCCGGCAACCCCATGAGCGAGAATTCGACCTTGGTCTGCGGCGGCGTCTCTTCGGCGAGCAGGGCGGGGCTGGTCAAGACCTTGACCACCAATTCGGCCTGGCGACGGCAATCGGTCTTGCTATAGACCGATTTCAGTTGTGTGCGCAGCGTGTGTTTGCTGACGTGATACTGTTCCGAGATCTCGTCCAGGGTCGAGCCATTGACCAGGGCCAGGGTCAAGCGAGATTCCGCCTTGGTCAGGCCATAGAGAGAGGCGAGGGTTCGTGGATCGATATCTACCTCGCTCATGAGGCTGGCGAGAAAGACGATTACCCTCGGCCGGGCGATCGGTGAATCGCCCATTTTCAGGGGCAATATCATCACCGAGGAAGGAAGCTCACCATTCAGACGCATGGCCTGACCCATGCCCTCTTCTTCAGAGGCCACCTCGGACACCATCTTGCGCAGCATGTCATTATCCGCTGCATCGGTGGCGTTCAGGCGGCCGCTACGCAAAACCAACCCGCTATGCTGTTCCAGCAGGGAATCGAAGCGACGATTCTTGGCATGGACCCGGCCCGAGTTGTCACAAATGGCCATGCCGATGGGCAGACGTTCAAGCACCGAACTGAAGGCCTGGTTTTCGCTATTGAGTTCGACGAAGTTGAGATTGATGCGCAGGGCGCGTACGAAGTGGGGAAGTAATAACTGAATCAGCTGGCTCTCTTCGCCGCTGAAACTGCGGATCTTTTTTTCCGCCTCGAGAATGGCGTCCTCTTCAAGCCCGCCCTCGTACCATTGACTGACATACTCACCCAGGCGCTCGATAGACTCCACCTGCGGACGTTGCAGACGTGGGTTTGACTCTCCGGCACCGATCCCCGACTCCAGCTCCTCGGCCAGGCCCTGCAACAGCATGGGCCACAGATCGAGGTCTACCGATGAGTCGTAGATCAGGCCGATAAGTTGTGAAAGGCGTTGCGCGTCCATCCCACCTCTTTCTATTTATATACCTTATAAATATCGGTCAGGCCTCGAACCGTCTTAAATCACCCCGAATTCCGACTGCTGCAGAATTTTCCCGCTTGAATCGACATATACCTCAATCGAGGTATGAATGTGAACCTGTTCACATAATATCATGAAAAAAAAATCAGCGGAGACCCCCCCTATGCCATTGAATAAGAATAGTATTCGTACATTGCTCGGCTTGTGTACGGTCGCGGTAACCAGTGCATGCGATTCTACCCAGTCGGGTATCTTTGTGGACGCCCCGGTGGCAGGACTTAGCTATCTGTCCATGCCAAGCCAGACATCCGGGATCACCGATAGCGATGGGCGCTATCTTTATGAGAGCGGTGACAGCAGCATCACCTTCACATTGGGAGGGCTGCAATTCGGTGACGCCTCGGCGGACAGTATCATCTCACCCATCGATCTCATTGTTGGCGGTGATATCTCGGACACCCGCGTTTTGAATATTACGCGTACCATGATGATGCTTGATTCCGATGGCAACCCGGACAATGGCATTGTCATCTCCAGTGCCGTTCAAACGGCAGCGGCATCCTGGTCCACACCCGATTTCAGTTCCACAAGCTACGAGACCGATATTTCGTCTATCTTGGCCGATGTAGAGTCCGCAGATGGCCGGATACCTGTACTGCCCGATTCCGCCACCGCCCAGGCTCACCTGTCACGCTCCCTACGCTGTCAATACAGTGGTATGTTCAAGGGCTCGTTCGACGGGACAAAGGAGGGTTGGGGCAGAGCCTATGATGGCAAGGTACGATATGTAGTCGATGGCAACGGGGAAATCGATGGCTACTTCCGAGGCGAAGGCGACTGGTTGATTCCAAATACCATTACCGCTCTGACTCTGGATACCAAGAGTATTAGCGCCGATTTCGGCTATACCGGTTACCTATTTGGAAACGCGGAAGGGACTTATAAATACGTCCGTTCCTGCACTACCTCCGGACTCCCCTGTATCACCGGCAGCGCACTGGATATAAGCTTCAGCGGCACGGATCGTCTCACAGGCACAAGCTCTGCTACCTGGAGCGATGGTGTCACAGCCACCTCTAGTTTCGGTGCCAACCGCGGCAACACCGGCGTATCCAACGTCATCATCCGTGGTGTATCCACTGCTGACTGGTATGACATGGGCGCGACGTCTGGGTTGTTCCTGATGGAGATCGATGAGAGATATAACGTCCGAGTGCTCGCCCTCGCCTTCACTCCTGATGGTAACGAGAAAGAACACTCATATGACAACGCCATTTATGATCCCCAGACAGGTACGATTTCAGGAGACACGGTATCCGGCTCCATCGACCTGAGTGCCGGGACATTCAGCGTCACAGTTGAGAGTATCCCGGTCTCCGGTACCGCCTGTTCCCTGAACTGATACTGTCGCAACACATATGCCCATGCCGCTTGCCTCGCAGACGGCATGGGCAATATCTAGCTGCCAGGGCGATCCCGCTATCCACTGGCAATCGATAAATCCCCCATACAATCCTGAACTTGCCTCCTTCCTACTGATGTAAATTGCGTGGTAGTTGCTGAATTTACATAGTATTTTCGCCACGAAAGGGGGGGCGTTAATGTATAATTCGCCCTTTGCCGTAATTAGAACGAAGCAGCGACGCCAGATATGGATAAAACCTACACCCCCCATTCCATCGAACAGAAGTGGTACCAGACCTGGGAAGAGAAGGGCTATTTCGCCCCCCAGAACGACAAGGGCGATAATAGCGACGCCTTTTGCATCATGATCCCGCCGCCCAATGTCACCGGCTCGCTGCACATGGGCCACGGCTTCAACAACACGGTGATGGATACCCTGGTTCGCTACCACCGCATGAAGGGCCAGAATACCCTGTGGCAGCCGGGCACTGACCATGCCGGTATCGCCACCCAGATGGTGGTGGAGCGTCAAATGAACGCCGAGGGCAAGACCCGCCACGACCTGGGTCGCGACGCCTTCATCAAACGCGTGTGGGAATGGAAGGCCGAGTCCGGCGGCAACATCACCCGCCAGTTGCGCCGCCTGGGTTCGTCCCTGGACTGGTCGCGCGAGCGTTTTACCATGGACGATGGGCTCTCCGACGCGGTGAAGGAGGTCTTCGTCCGCCTCTTTAATGAAGGTCTCATCTATCGCGGCAAGCGCCTGGTGAACTGGGATCCCAAGCTGCACACCGCGGTCTCCGATCTGGAAGTACTCAACGAGGAGGAGGCCGGCCACATGTGGCGCATGCGCTATCCCCTCACCAATGGCACCGGTCATCTGGTGGTCTCCACCACTCGCCCCGAGACCATGCTGGGCGACTGCGCGGTGGCGGTAAACCCGGAGGATGAGCGCTACAAACACCTCATTGGCGAACAGGTGGAGCTGCCCCTCACCGGCCGCAGGATCCCCATCGTCGCCGACGAACATGCCGATCCCGAGTTCGGTACCGGTTGCGTCAAGATCACCCCGGCCCACGACTTCAACGACTATGCGGTCTGGCAGAATCACCGCGACGAGTTGGCCATCTCCGACCAGCCCCATGGCGGCCTCATCAATATCCTCACCGCCGACGCCGCCATCCGTGCCAACGAGGAAGGGGAAGGCGAACTGATCCCGGCCAAATACATCGGCCTGGATCGCTACGAGGCGCGCAAGCAGATCGTCGCCGACCTGGAAGCGGCCGGCCTGCTGGAAAAGGTCGTCGACCACAAACTGATGGTGCCCCGCGGCGACCGCTCCGGTGTGGTCATCGAGCCCTTCCTCACCAACCAGTGGTATGTGAAGATCGGTCCCCTCGCCGAGCCGGCCATCGAGGCGGTGGAGAACGGCAGCATCCGCTTCATCCCCGACAACTGGAAGAACACCTACTACGAGTGGATGCGCAACATCCAGGACTGGTGCATCAGCCGTCAGATCTGGTGGGGCCATCGCATCCCCGCCTGGTACGACGAAGAGGGCAATGTCTACGTTGGCCGCGACGAGGCCGAGGTCCGCCAGAAACATAATCTCGCCGACGACTACCCGCTCAGTCAGGACGAGGATGTGCTGGATACCTGGTTCTCCTCCGCCCTTTGGCCCTTCTCCACCCTGGGCTGGCCCGAGCAGACAGACGCCCTCAAGACCTTCTACCCGACCTCGGTACTGGTCACCGGCTTCGACATCATCTTCTTCTGGGTCGCGCGCATGATCATGTTCGGCATGAAGTTCATGGACGGCCAGGTCCCGTTCAAGGATATCTATATCCACGGCCTGGTGCGCGACTCCCAGGGCCAGAAGATGTCCAAGTCCAAGGGCAACGTACTCGACCCCATCGATTTGATCGATGGCATCGACCTGGAATCGCTGGTGGCCAAACGCACCGGCGGCATGATGCAGCCCCACCTGGCACAGAAGATCGAAAAGCAGACGCGCAAGGAGTTCCCCGACGGCATTCCCGCCTTCGGCACCGACGCATTAAGATTCACCTTCGCCTCGCTGGCCTCCACCGGCCGCGACATCAATTTCGACATGGGCCGCGTCGAGGGCTACCGCAACTTCTGCAACAAGCTGTGGAACGCCAGTCGCTTCGTACTCATGAACACCGAGGACAAGGATTGCGGCGAGCGCGGCGGCGCCATCGAGCTGTCGGTGGCAGACAAGTGGATCCGCGCCCGCCTCAACCAGGCCATCGAACAGGTGGACAAGGCCATCACCGGCTATCGCTTCGACCACGCCGCCCAGGCCATATACGAATTCACCTGGGACGAATATTGCGACTGGTACCTGGAGCTGACCAAGCCGGTGTTGAATAGCGAGTCCAGCTCCGAGGCGCAAAAGCGCGGCACCCGTCAGACCCTGGTGCAGGTACTGGAACAACTCCTGCGCCTGGCCCACCCCATCATGCCCTACATCACCGAGGAGATTTGGCAGCGTGTCGCCCCCCTGGCCGGGGTCGAGGGCGAGACCATCGTCACGCGCGACTTCCCCGTCATCGACGACAAGTTTAACGACGCCTCGGTGATCACGGAGATGCAGTGGGTCAAGGAGTTCATCATCGGCGTGCGCCAGATCCGCTCGGGCATGGACATCAAACCCAGCCAGGCCCTGCCGGTCCTGCTACAGGGTGCCACCGATGAAGACCAGCGACGTGTCGAGTCACATCGAAGCACCATCGACTTCCTCGCCCGCACCGAATCCATCAAGATACTTGGCGCCGGTGAAGAGGGCCCCGAATCGGCCACCGCCCTGGTGGGCAAGATGAAACTGCTGGTCCCCATGGCAGGGCTCATCGACAAGGATGCCGAACTGGCGCGCCTTGCCAGGGAAATAGAAAAACTGGAGAAGGACATTCAACGTATCGCCGGCAAGCTGGGCAACGACAGCTTCGTCAGCAAGGCCCCCGAGGCCGTGGTTCAAAAGGAGCGCGACAAGCTTTCACAAATGGAAGACTCCTTGTCGCAACTACAAGAACAACAGAAAAAGATACAGTCCATGTAGTCACTTTTTGATACTGATACGAAAAAGGCCCCATATTCGGGGCCTTTTTCGTTTGTATTTTGACGATGTGATTAAATCTTTTTAATCGGCTTGACGCTATCAAAGAAGGCATCCCACTCACGCGACACCCCATCGAGCTTGTCGCTGGATTCGCCGACCGAGATTTTGAGGATATCGGGATAGTCGGTGATGACATTATAGGTCAGGTCATCATTGTCGTACTTTTCGAAGGAGTCGTTCTTGACCTTCTTCACCTCAAAGCCCATGTCGCGAAAGGCATCGCGAATCGGCTGTTGCAGTGACTTCTGGTTGACCGGCTCGTGTGCACGCATGGCACCCACACCGGCCTGCCAGTCGCTCCACTCCTTGTATTCGATTCCCGCACTCTTACCGGAAATGACAATGTGGAATTCCAGTTCCTTTTGACTCAATTCCTGTACGCTGAAGCCGGTATCGCCGAACGCACCCCTGGGAACCAGGCCGGATATCTCCGCACCCGGCTCATTCGGTCCACCACTACGAGGCAGTCCAGCCGTAGCCAACTGCTCGCGCACATGGCGCATCAGCATCACTCCGGGTTCCGCACTTCGATCATAAATGGACGGCAGTGCCAATAAACCGCTTGGTGTCAGAGTCTCGTCGTCTTGTTGGGCCATAGTAAGTCAGCAGATTACTTAGAGTTACTCATTATAATAATGTGCGAATTACATATGTAATGACGTCTGTGTTACAAATTTGTGAAATGGCGCATAAAAATCAATAATTTATATGACGAATTGAAAAAAATTCGCGTTCTGCGCGCACTAAGTCGCCGTCGACAGGACGATATTCACCACGCCAACCACCACCAGGATAAATACAATCACCACGATCAGCCCTATCACGATAAAATGTGAGGCCTTTCCCTGGGTGAAGTCCTGTTCATGTTGCTGGTGACTTTGTACGCCTAACAGGCCGGCCATCACCCCCTTGAAGGTGGTCCACAAGCCATGTGTCTTAGGTTCCGACATATCCCCCCCTTGTTTGTCTTTTTTATGAATCCATGCCGCGTGCGATACGTTCGCCTTCCTCCAAATCGGTCTTATACAGGAACCAGGCTCCGAGTATGAACAATATGGAAATGGATAGAATCGCATAGCGTGTACTGCCGGTCATGATAGCGACGCTGCCCATGATAACCGGCCCCAGCACGGCGGCAAACTTGCCCACCATGTTATAGAAACCAAAGAACTCGGCGCTGCGACTGGTCGGAATGATGCGAGCAAAGACGGAACGACTCAAGGCCTGCACCCCGCCCTGCACCAGCCCCACCACGATTGCCACGGCATAGAACTCGCGCACGGTCTGCATCTGGTAGGCCCACAACACCACCATGAGATAGACAAAGATGCCGAAGTAGAGCGCGCGCTTGGGGCCTACCCGGTTACCGACGTAGCCATAGACGATGGCGGCGGGAAACCCCACGAACTGGGTGATCAGGAGCGCGACGATGAGATCGTTGGAATCCATCCCCAAAGAGATGCCGTAGTCGATGGCCATGCGCACAATGGTGTCGACGCCGTCGATGTAGAGCCAGTAACCGATGAGAAAGGTAAAGGCGATGCGAAACCGGCGGATCTCGGCAAAGGTCTCGATGAGCTGTCGTAAGCCGGCGCGAACCATCTGTTTTGGCTTTTCCGCCCGACGTTCAACCGGCGTTTCCTTTACATATAGCAACACCGGCAGGGTAAACACCAGCCACCAGATGGCGACCATAAAATAGGAGAGCTTAATGGCGGACACGGCATCGGCCAGACCAAACCATTGCGGATAGGTCACCATCAGAACGCTGATGGCGAACAACAACCCGCCCCCGGCATAGCCCATGGCAAAACCCAGTGCCGATATCTGATCCAGTTTATTGCGCGGCGAAACATCCACTAACAGCGAGTCATAAAACACCACGCTGCCGGAAAAGCCCAAACTGGCCCCGACATAGATAATCAGCGCCAGCAGCCACTGCCCCTGTTCGATGAGACCCAATAGCGCGGTCATGAGAATGCCGAGAAAGGCAAAGGTGGTCAGCAGGGTCTTCTTCTTGTTGCCGACATCGGCAATGGCGCCCAGCACCGGGGCCAGCAGGACAATGGCAAGGCTGGCAATGGAGTTGCCGAGGCCAAGATAGAAGGTGGATTCGCTGGCCGGGAGGGACTCCCCCCAGTAACTCTTGAAGAAGATCGGAAAGAAACCCGCCATCACCGCCGTGGCATAGGCAGAGTTGCCCCAGTCATAGAGGGCCCAGGACCAGACCGCACGCTTGTTCTGCATACCACAACACTCTCGAAAGGTTTGTCCGAGTATACCAAGGAGGGCAAACAAAAAGGGGCGCAAGGCCCCTGGTGTTTAGTGTTCGCGTGTGGCGTGAAACTCGATCTCGGGATAACGCTCGATGGCCAGATCCAGATTGACCCGCGTCGGCGCGATATAGGTGAGGTTGCCCGCGCCGTCGATGGCGAGGTTGTCTGAGGCCTTGTCGCGGAACTTATCCAGCGCCTTTTGATCCTCGGAGCTGACCCAGCGCGCCGTGGCCACGTTGACCGGCTCGAAGGCGCAATCCACCTTGTATTCGTTCTTCAGGCGCTCGGCCACCACGTCGAACTGCAGGATACCGACAGCCCCCAGGATGAGGTCGTTATTGCGCAGCGGCTTGAACAGCTGGGTGGCGCCCTCCTCCGATAACTGCTCCAGCCCCTTGAGCAGGGCCTTGAGTCGCATGGGGTCCTTGATCTGCGCGCGGCGGAACAGCTCCGGCGCAAAGTTGGGGATACCGGTGAACTTGAGGTCCTCGCCATCAGTAAAGGTATCACCGATCTGGATGTTGCCGTGGTTGGGCAGGCCGATGATATCGCCGGGCCAGGCCTCCTCCACGTGGGCACGCTCCTGGGCCATAAAGGTGATGGCGTTGATGTTCTGCAAGAACTTGCCCTCGCGTGACTGAAATAGCTTCATCTGTTTACTGTACCGGCCCGAGCAGACGCGCATGAAGGCGATGCGGTCGCGGTGCTTGGGGTCCATGTTGGCCTGTATCTTGAAGACGAAGCCGGAGAACTTCTCTTCGCTGGGCTCCACCAGGCGTGTGCGTGTCTCGCGCGGCTGGGGACCGGGGGCGTACTCGACGAAGGCATTGAGGAGATCCTCGACACCGAAGTTGTTAATGGCCGAGCCGAAGAAGACCGGTGACAGATCGCCCTTCTCAAAGGCGGACTGATCGTATTCGTTGCTGGCGCCGCGCACCAGTTCGATCTCCTCGCGCAACTCCGCCGCCAGGCTACCGAACAGTTCATCCAGTCGCGGGTTGTCCAGCCCCTGGATCACCTCACCCTCCTGGATCCTGCCGCCGTGGGTGGCGGAGAAGAGATGGATGGAGTCGCTATAGAGATTGAATACGCCCTTGAAGTTCTTGCCCATGCCGATGGGCCAGGTAATGGGGGCGCAGCGGATCTTGAGCACCTCCTCCACTTCGTCGAGCAACTCCAGCGGGTCGCGCCCCTCGCGGTCGAGCTTGTTGATGAAGGAGATGATGGGTGTATCGCGCAGGCGGCACACCTCCATCAGCTTGATGGTGCGGTCCTCGACACCCTTGGCCGAGTCGATCACCATCAGCGCCGAGTCCACCGCGGTGAGGGTGCGGTAGGTGTCCTCGGAGAAGTCCTCGTGGCCAGGGGTATCGAGCAGGTTGACGATGCACTCCTTGTAGGGAAACTGCATTACCGAGGAGGTCACCGAGATGCCGCGCTGTTTCTCCATCTCCATCCAGTCGGAGGTGGCATGGCGCGCGGCCTTGCGACCCTTGACGGTACCCGCCATCTGGATGGCGCCGCCGTACAGAAGCAGCTTTTCGGTAATGGTGGTCTTACCGGCATCGGGGTGAGAGATGATGGCAAAGGTGCGACGCCGCCGGGTCTGTTGCTGAAGTTCGCTCATGGACTGCTCAAAGTGCGTAAAAACGAGCCATTTTACCTGAAAAGCGGGGACAGGGTGCAAGACGATGGAGTCATGACGACAGGCCCTAGCCGCCTACTTCGACCTGGGACGGCCGCTAAACCACATCCACCAGGATCAGGGAGTAGACCAGGGCATCCTCGCGACCGTTGGGATCGGGATAATAGTTCTTGCGCCGTCCGATCTGATGGAAGCCGAGTGAGCGATAGAGCTGGCGCGCGACACGGTTGGAGGGTCGGACTTCGAGAAACACGGTATCGGCCTGCCGCGTTTCGGCCCGATCCAGCATGTGCAGCAGCATGCGACGACCGTAGCCCTGCCCCTGCAGATCCGGCTTCACGGTGAGATTCAACAGATGGGCCTCGTTGAGGGCCACCGACATGAAGGCATAGGCCACGATCTCACCGCCCAGTCTCGCCACCTGGCAGTCATAGCCCACGCTGATGCAGTCTCGCACAATGCCCTCGGTCCAGGGCGTGGGATAGGCCCGCACCTCGGTCGCCATCACCTCCTTCACATCGGACGGCCGCATGTGACTGAACTGAAGCTCCTCGTGGGTCACGGCATTCATGCACCGGCCTCCGTGGGATTACAGACCGACAACGCCAGTTTCAAATCCTGCCAGCTTTTGCGCTTCTCGCCCGGGCTGCGCAGTAAATAGGAGGGATGGTAGGTGGCAATCAGCGGCGTGCCGGTCTCTTCATAGTGGTGAACCTCGCCGCGCAGATTGCCCATGCTCTGTTCGCTGTGCAGCAGGTTCTGCGCCGCCACCCGACCCAGGGCGATAATGAGCTTGGGCTGCACCAGTTCGATCTGGCGCCTCAAATAGGCGTGGCAGGCGCTCACCTCGTGCGGCTGGGGATCACGGTTATTGGGCGGTCGACACTTGAGGATATTGGCGATGTAGACCGATTCGCGTGAGATCCCCACCGCCTTGAGCATTTCGTTGAGAAGCTGGCCGGCACGGCCGACAAAGGGCTCGCCCTGGCGGTCCTCGTCCACCCCCGGGGCCTCACCGATAAACATCCATTGTGCGCGAGCGTTGCCAACACCGAGCACGGCGTTCATACGTGTCTTATGCAGGTCGCATTGTTGGCACTCACTCACGCCTCGGGCCAGCGCCTCCCAGTCCATGTGCGTGATATCCAGCTGGGGAAGCGGGGCCGGCTCGTCGGCGGCGGGTATGTTGGGCTCCGGCGCTGGCGTGGTTTCTTTGGACCTGACAGCGGGGCGCGGCCTCGGCGCGGGATCCGCCTCGGACAGCTGCGGGGCCGCAACGGTCGCTAACGACTCCTGTACGGGGGCTTCCTCGTCCGGCAATTCACGGCGCACCCAGGCGGTAATACCCATGGCCTTGAGATAGTGTTGCTGCCGCGCGTCCATGCCCATGCCTCTAGACGTCTGCCGCCTGCGGATGGGCCCGTTCGCTGGGGGCGAAGACCTTGTTCAGGGCGTTGAGATAGGCCTTGGCCGAGGCGATGACGATATCGGTATCGGCGCCCTGGCCGTTGACGATACGACCGCCCTTCTCCAGGCGCACAGTGACCTCGCCCTGGGCATCGGTGCCGCTGGTGATGTTATTGACCGAGTAGAGCTGCAACTCGGTGCCGCTGTTGACGATGGACTCGATGGCGCGGAAGGTGGCATCCACCGGGCCGCCGCCGGTCGCGCGACCGTGGCGCTCCTCGCCCTCGATACTAATGGTGATGTCCGCATCCGGGGTCTCGCCGGTCTCGGAGCAGACCTTGAGTGCCACCAGCCGTACCTTCTCCAGGGTCTCCAGGTTGGCCTCGGTGACCAGGGCCTGGATGTCCTCGTCGAAGATCTCATGCTTCTTGTCGGCCAGGTCCTTGAAGCGGGAAAAGGCCTCGTTGAGCTCCTCCTCGGAGGGAAACTCGATGCCCAGCTCCAGCAGGCGGCTACGGAAGGCGTTGCGGCCCGAGTGCTTGCCCAGCACCATGCGGTTGGCGCTCCAGCCGACGTCCTCGGCACGCATGATTTCGTAGGTCTCG
>JABURT010000225.1 GCA_014762495.1 Gammaproteobacteria bacterium
CAATGGTGCCTACGTTTACGTGCGGTTTCGTACGTTCAAATTTTTCCTTGGACACGGCTGCTACCTCTTACAAAATTCTTAACAATACTTACGATACTTTCTTGATGATGGCTTCTGACACATTACTCGGTGCCTCGGCATACTTTTCGAATTCCATCGAGTATGTGGCACGTCCCTGCGACATCGAGCGCAGGCTTGTGGCATAACCAAACATCTCGGCAAGCGGTACAGAAGCATTGACCTGCTTGCCACCGGGACCATCCTCCATTCCTGAGACGATCCCACGGCGACTGTTCAAATCACCGATGACATCACCCATGTATTCTTCCGGGGTGGTCACCTCAACCTTCATCACCGGTTCCAGCAGCGCCGGACTGGCCTTTAGCACGCCGTCCTTCAGGGCCATGGAACCCGCAATTTTGAACGCCATTTCGTTCGAGTCCACGTCATGGTACGAACCGTCATACAAGGTGCACTTGACGTCGACCACCGGGAAGCCGGCGATTACACCGTTACCCATGGCCTCCTGCACACCCTTGTCGACTGCCGGGATATATTCCCTCGGCACCACCCCGCCAACGATTTCGTTGACGAACTCATAGCCGGCACCGGATTCCCGGGGCTCCAGCTTGAGCCAGACATGTCCGTACTGGCCGCGGCCACCGGACTGGCGAACAAACTTGCCTTCGATCTCGACCGGCTTGCGAATCGTTTCGCGGTAGGCAACCTGGGGTGCTCCCACGTTGGCCTCGACCTTGAACTCGCGCTTCATGCGGTCGACGAGTATTTCCAGATGCAGCTCACCCATGCCGGAAATGATGGTCTGGCCCGACTCTTCGTCCGTATGTACACGGAAGGACGGATCCTCCTGTGCCAGTTTGGACAGGGCCATGCCCATCTTCTCCTGGTCGGCCTTGGTCTTCGGCTCGATGGCAACAGAGATAACCGGCTCCGGGAACTCCATGCGCTCCAGGGTGATGACATTGTTTGCATCACACAGGGTGTCACCGGTGGTGACATCCTTGAGGCCCACGGCGGCGGCAATTTCGCCGGCATAGACCTCTTTAATCTCTTCGCGACTGTTGGCGTGCATCTGCAGGATGCGGCCAATACGCTCTTTCTTGCCCTTGACCGGGTTGTAGGCGGTGTCGCCCGACTTCAACACGCCCGAGTAGACGCGGAAGAAGGTCAAGGTCCCGACAAACGGGTCGGTGGCGATCTTGAACGCCAGCGCGGCGAAGGGCTCATCGTCCGATGAGTGCCGCTCGCCTTCGGTCTCGTCTTCATTGATGCCCTTGATGGCAAGGACATCGGTGGGCGCCGGCATATAATCGATCACTGCATCCAGCATGGCCTGCACGCCCTTGTTCTTGAAGGCGGTGCCGCACATGGCCGGAACAATCTCCAGCGCCAGGGTGCGTTGACGCAACCCCTGCTTAATCTCGTCGGCCGACAGATCCCCCCCTTCGAGGTACTTCTCCATCAGCGTTTCGTTGGCCTCGGCCGCGGCCTCGACCATCTGCTCGCGCATTTCCTGCGCCTGCTCCAGCAGATTATCGGGGATATCTTTGGCTTCGTAGGTCGCCCCCATGTCGGCCTGATTCCAGTAGATGGCCTTCATGCGAATGAGGTCTACGATCCCCTCGAAATTCTCTTCGGCACCGATATTCAGCTGAATCGGTACCGGGTCGGCGCCGAGGCGCTCTTTAATCTGTGATACCACGCGCAGGAAATCGGCGCCCTGGCGGTCCATCTTGTTGACAAAGGCCATGCGCGGCACTTTGTACTTATTGGCCTGACGCCAGACCGTTTCCGACTGCGGTTGCACACCGCCGACGGCACAGAACACGGCCACCGCACCGTCGAGAACCCGCATGGAGCGCTCCACCTCGATGGTGAAGTCGACATGCCCGGGTGTATCAATGATATTGATACGGTGCTGCGGGTACTGCTGATCCATGCCCTGCCAGAAGCAGGTGGTGGCAGCGGAAGTAATGGTAATTCCGCGCTCTTGCTCCTGCTCCATCCAGTCCATGGTGGCAGCACCGTCGTGCACCTCGCCGATTTTGTGCGAGATACCGGTGTAAAACAGGATGCGCTCAGTCGTAGTGGTCTTGCCCGCGTCTATATGCGCGGCAATGCCGATATTACGATACCTTTCAATGGGTGTTGAGCGCGCCACAGCAATACTCTCGTTCCTTCTGCCTTACCAGCGGTAGTGGGCGAAGGCACGGTTGGCTTCGGCCATACGGTGCGTATCTTCGCGCTTCTTGACGGCAGAACCCTTCTGCTCGTAGGCATCGATAATCTCGCCGGCAAGACGCATGCCCATGCTTTTTTCGCCACGGGCACGGGAGGCGTCCACCAACCAGCGCATGGCCAGGGCCACACCGCGGTCGTTACGCACTTCTACCGGCACCTGGTAGGTCGCACCACCCACACGGCGCGACTTAACCTCAACCTGGGGACGGATGTTGGACAGCGCCTTGTTAAACACTTCCAACGGTTCACCCTTGCCCTTTTCGGTGATGACATCGAGGGCACCGTAAACGATCTTCTCCGCGACGGACTTCTTGCCGCTTTGCATCAACATATTGATGAACTTGGCCAGAGTCTTATCCCCGAACTTGGGATCCGGGAGAATTTCACGTTTTGCAGCAACTCGTCTTCTAGACATCTTTCATTAATCCTGTGTACTCAAGCCTTATGACTTGGGCCGTTTGGCACCGTACTTTGAGCGACCCTGTTTACGGTCATTAACACCGGCGGTATCCAGAGAACCGCGAACAGTGTGATAACGCACACCCGGCAGGTCCTTTACACGACCGCCACGAATCAGCACTACCGAGTGCTCCTGAAGGTTGTGGCCTTCGCCACCGATGTAGGAGGTCACTTCGAAACCATTGGTCAGGCGCACACGGGCCACCTTACGAAGTGCGGAGTTCGGCTTCTTCGGGGTGGTGGTGTACACACGGGTGCATACGCCGCGCTTCTGAGGACAAGCCTCCAGCGCAGGCACATTGCTCTTCTTAACCTTTCGAATGCGTGGTTTGCGAACCAGCTGATTGGTCGTTGCCATGAAAATACTCCAACCCAAAAATAAACGGCAGGCCGGGACGCACCGGCCTGCGCAAGACGGCGAATTTTAGGGTGCTGACAGCCCTCTGTCAAGCACCCACGTGCGATCAGACGGGATCCGGGCCGGATCCTACTCCTGTTCGCTGCTTTCGGTCGACTCAGCGGATTCGGTGACCATCGGGGCCTCCTCCTCCAGCTGGGCGATCTCGGCGGCGGCCTCGACGGCAGCGACGGCACCGGCACGGCGACGACGGCGCTCATCGTGATAGGCCAGGCCGGTACCGGCCGGAATCAGACGACCGACGATGACGTTCTCCTTGAGACCACGCAGATCGTCCATCTTGCCGCTGACCGCGGCCTCGGTGAGGACGCGGGTGGTTTCCTGGAAGGAGGCGGCGGAGATGAAGGACTCGGTGGCCAGCGAGGCCTTGGTGATACCCAGCAGCATCGGTGTGAAGCTGGCGGGCATCTTACCCAGGCTCTTCATGTCGTCGTTGGCGTCGAGCAGACGCGCCAGTTCCACCTGTTCACCCTTGAGGAACTTGGTGTCGCCGGTTTCGTCGACTTCTACCTTGCGCAGCATCTGGCGAATGATCACCTCGATGTGCTTGTCATTGATCTTTACACCCTGCAGGCGATAGACGTCCTGCACCTCGTTGACGATAAAGCGCGCCATCTCCTCAACACCCTGTAGACGCAGGATGTCGTGGGGCTCCAGCGGGCCATCGACGATGACTTCACCCTTCTCCACGTGCTCACCCTCGAACGCGGTGATGTGGCGATATTTGGGGATCAGCATCTCGAAGGCATCGCCTTCCTGCGGGGTGATGACCAGACGTTTCTTGCCCTTGGTCTCCTTGCCGAAGCTGACGATACCCGAGATCTCGGCCAGGATGGCGGAGTCCTTGGGTTTGCGCGCCTCGAACAGGTCGGCCACGCGGGGCAGACCACCGGTGATGTCGCGGGTCTTGGAAGACTCTTGCGGCAGACGTGCGAGGACGTCGCCCACACCCACCTCGGAACCGTCCTCGAGGCCGACTATGGCCCCGGGCAGCAGGTGGTAATGGGCCGGGGTCTCGGTGCCGGCGATGTTCATGTCATTGCCGTCCTCGTCCACCAGCTTAACCATGGGACGGATGTCCTTGGTCGCGCCGCCGCGCTGCTTGGCATCGATGATAACGATGCTGGACAGACCGGTGATTTCGTCGGTCTGCTTGGTCATGGTCACGCCGTCGAGGAAGTCGACGAACTTCACGCGCCCGGCCACCTCTGTAACGATGGGGTGGGTGTGCGGGTCCCAGGTCGCCAGGATCTGACCGGCCTCGACCGCATCGCCGTCGTGGACATCGATGGCGGCGCCATAAGGGACCTTGTAGCGCTCACGTTCACGCCCGGCGGAGTCCAGTACGGTGATCTCACCGGAGCGGGACACGGCCACCTGGTGGCCCTTGGCGTGCTGCACCAGCTTGATATTGTGCAGGCGGACGGTACCGTTGGTCTTGATCTGGATGTTACTGATCGCTGCGGCTCGCGAGGCGGCACCACCGATGTGGAAGGTACGCATGGTCAGCTGGGTGCCGGGCTCACCGATGGACTGCGCGGCGATAACACCGATCGATTCACCGGAATTGACCAGGTGACCACGGCCGAGGTCACGACCGTAGCACTTGGCACAGACGCCGTAGCGCGTGTCGCAAGTAATGGCGGAACGAACCTTAATCTGGTCGATACCGGCCTCTTCCAGGATATCCACCAGGTACTCGTCGAGCATGGTGCCATTGGGTACAACGATCTCGTCGTCGCTGCCGGGACGCAGCACGTCCTCGGCCACCACGCGACCCAGCACACGTTCGCGCAGGGGTTCGACCACGTCACCGCCTTCGATGAGGGGGGTCATGGTGATGTACTTGTCGGTCCCGCAGTCGCGCTCCGTGACCACCAGGTCCTGGGCCACGTCGACGAGTCGACGGGTCAGGTAACCGGAGTTGGCGGTCTTGAGGGCGGTATCCGCCAGACCCTTACGAGCACCGTGAGTGGAGATGAAGTACTGCAGTACGTTCAGACCCTCACGGAAGTTCGCGGTAATGGGCGTCTCGATAATGGAGCCGTCGGGCTTGGCCATAAGGCCACGCATACCGGAGAGCTGACGGATCTGGGCCGCACTACCACGGGCACCGGAGTCGGCCATCATAAAGATGGAGTTAAAGGATTTCTGATCGA
The DNA here is from genome assembly GCA_014762495.1 of Gammaproteobacteria bacterium. Lineage (GTDB taxonomy): Bacteria > Pseudomonadota > Gammaproteobacteria > Thiohalospirales > Thiohalospiraceae > JABURT01. The sequence goes on from JABURT010000225.1 coordinate 5,299, forward strand.
CGGTCTTGCCTTCGCGGTCGACCACATCCTCAGTACCGAGATTGTCCATCATGGCCTTGGAGACCTGCTCGTTGGTGTGAGACCAGATGTCCACCACCTTGTTGTAGCGTTCGCCGTTGGTCACCAGACCGGAGACGTACTGAGCCTCGATCTCCTTCACCTCTTCCTCGGCGCGGGCCAGGATGTCGCTCTTCTGTTCGGGGATGACCATGTCATCGGCACCGAAGGAGACGCCGGCACGAGTGGAGAAGGCGAAACCGGTGTACATCAGCTGGTCGGCAAAGATAACGGTGGTCTTAAGACCCAGGCGGCGGTAGCAGGCGTTGAGCAGCGCGGAGATCTGCTTCTTACCCATGTCCTGATCCACCATGGCGAAGGGCAGACCGTCGGGCACGATATCAAACAGCAGGGCACGACCGACGGTGGTATCGCGTACCGCGGTGTTTTCGTGGGCCTCGCCGTGCTCGTCCACGATCACCTCGCGGATACGCACCTTGATACGGGCGTGCAGGTCGACCTGGCCGCTCTCGTAGGCGCGATGCACCTCCTTGATGTCGGTCATCATCATGCCCTCGCCCTTGGCGTTCACGCGCTCGCGGGTCATGTAGTAGATGCCCAGGACCACGTCCTGGGAGGGCACGATGATGGGCTCGCCATTGGCCGGTGACAGAATGTTGTTGGAGGCCATCATCAGGGCACGGGCCTCGAGCTGGGCCTCCAGCGAGAGGGGCACGTGCACGGCCATCTGGTCGCCGTCGAAGTCGGCGTTAAAGGCCGCGCAGACCAACGGGTGCAGGTTGATGGCCTTGCCTTCCACCAGCACCGGTTCGAAGGCCTGGATGCCCAGGCGGTGCAGGGTCGGGGCGCGGTTGAGCATGACCGGGTGCTCGCGGATCACCTCTTCGAGGATGTCCCACACTTCCGGGGTCTCACGCTCGACCATCTTCTTGGCCGCCTTGATGGTGGTGGCCAGGCCGCGGCGCTCTAATTTGGAGAAGATAAAGGGCTTGAACAGCTCTAAAGCCATCTTCTTGGGCAGACCACACTGGTGCAGCTTGAGGGTCGGGCCGACCACGATAACGGAACGACCGGAGTAGTCGACGCGCTTGCCCAGCAGGTTCTGGCGGAAGCGACCCTGCTTGCCCTTGATCATGTCGGCCAGGGACTTCAGCGGGCGGCGGTTGGAACCGGTGATGGCACGGCCGCGACGGCCGTTATCCAGCAGCGCGTCCACAGACTCCTGCAGCATGCGCTTTTCGTTGCGCACGATGATGTCAGGGGCATTGAGGTCCAGCAGACGCTTCAAACGGTTGTTACGGTTGATCACACGACGGTAGAGGTCGTTGAGATCGGAGGTCGCGAAACGACCGCCTTCCAGCGGAACCAGCGGGCGCAGCTCGGGCGGCAGCACCGGCAGCACGGTCATGACCATCCACTCGGGCTTGTTGCCGGAGTCGAGGAAGGCCTCAACCAGCTTGAGGCGCTTGGACAGCTTCTTGAGCTTGGTCTCGGAACCGGTGGCGGCGATCTCTTCGCGCAGTGCCACAGCCTCGGCGTTCATGTCCATGGCGGTGAGCAGGTCAAAGATGGCCTCGGCGCCCATTTTGGCGCTGAACTCATCGCCGTGTTCCTCGATGGCGTCCAGGTACTGCTCATCGCTGAGCAGGGTGCCGCGTTCCATCTCGGTCATGCCGGGGTCGGTGACCACGAAGGCCTCGAAGTAGAGCACGCGCTCGATGTCGCGCAGGGTCATGTCCAGCAACAGGCCCATGCGTGAAGGCAGCGACTTGAGGAACCAGATGTGTGCCACCGGGCTGGCCAGTTCGATGTGGCCCATGCGTTCACGACGCACCTTGGACTGAGTGACCTCGACGCCGCACTTCTCGCAGATGACGCCACGGTGCTTCAAGCGCTTATACTTGCCGCACAGGCACTCATAGTCCTTAACCGGGCCGAAGATCTTGGCGCAGAACAGGCCGTCACGTTCCGGCTTAAAGGTACGATAGTTGATGGTCTCCGGCTTCTTCACTTCGCCGAAGGACCAGGAACGAATCTTGTCGGGTGAGGCAAGACCGATACGAATCGCATCGAAGTCTTCAATCTTGCCCTGTGTCTTCAATATATTGAGTAGGTCTTTCAATGTTGCACCCTCGCTAGTTTGCCCCCCGCCGTAGCGGGGAGCGATAAGCCTTGTTTAGTCCACCTGTTCCAGCTCGATATCGATACCGAGCGCACGGATCTCCTTCAACAGTACGTTGAAGGACTCGGGCATGCCGGCTTCCATATGATGGTCGCCGTCGACAATGTTCTTGTACATCTTGGTTCGACCCTGAACATCGTCCGACTTGACGGTGAGCATTTCCTGCAGGGTATAGGCGGCGCCATAGGCCTCCAGCGCCCACACTTCCATCTCACCGAAGCGCTGACCACCGAACTGTGCCTTACCGCCCAGCGGCTGCTGGGTAACCAGGCTGTACGGGCCGGTGGAGCGGGCATGCATCTTGTCATCCACCAGGTGGTTGAGCTTGAGCATGTGCATGTAGCCGACGGTGACCGGACGCTCGAAGGCGTCGCCGGTGCGGCCGTCGTACAGGGTGGTCTGCCCCGACTCGGGCAGGTCGGCCAGCTTCAGCATTCCCTTGATCTCGGACTCATGGGCACCGTCGAAGACCGGGGTCGCCATAGGCACGCCGCCGCGCAGGTTCTTGGCCAGTTCCAGGATCTCCTCATCGGAGAAGCTGTCTAGGTCTTCCTTGCGACCGCTGGTGTTGTAGACCTGATCCAGGAATTTGCGCATATCGGCAACCTTCTGCTGGGCGTCCAGCATCTTGCCGATCTTGATGCCCAGTCCCTTGGCGGCCCAGCCCAGGTGGGTTTCCAGTACCTGGCCCACGTTCATACGTGAGGGTACACCCAGCGGGTTGAGGACCACGTCGACAGAGGTGCCGTCTTCGCTGAAGGGCATGTCCTCGACGGGCACGATGCGGGAGATAACCCCCTTGTTACCGTGACGACCGGCCATCTTGTCACCAGGCTGGATGCGACGCTTGACCGCGAGGTAGACCTTGACCATCTTCAGCACGCCGGGGGCGAGGTCGTCACCCTGGGTGATCTTGGCCTTCTTCTCCTCGTAGCGCTTCTCCATGTCCTTGTGCATTTGCTTGATCTGGTCGGCAACGGCCTCGAGGCTGGACTGTGCCTCTTCGTTCTTCAGGCGTACCTCGAACCACTTCTCGCGTTCCAGCTCGGCCAGGTAGCCCTTGGTGATCTTGTCACCGCTCTTGAGCTTGTTGGGACCGCCGGCGGCCTGCTTACCCATGAGCAGAGTCTCGACACGGGCGTAGGCATCCTCTTCCATGATGCGCTGCTGGTCCATGAGATCCTTGCGGAAACGATCCAGTTCGGCCTCTTCGATGGACTTGGCACGGCTGTCCTTCTTGACGCCGTCGCGGGTGAAGACCTGCACGTCGATAACGGTACCGATCATGCCGGAGGGCACGCGCAGGGAGGTATCCTTCACGTCGGAGGCCTTCTCGCCGAAGATGGCGCGCAGCAGCTTCTCTTCCGGGGTCAGCTGGGTCTCGCTCTTGGGCGTGACCTTGCCCACCAGGATGTCGCCAGGCTTGACCTCGGCGCCGACGAAGGCGATACCGGCTTCGTCCAGCTTGGACAGGGCGGCCTCACCGACGTTGGGAATATCCGAGGTGATCTCTTCGGAACCCAGCTTGGTGTCGCGGGCGACACAGGTCAGCTCTTCGATGTGAATGGTGGTGAAACGATCTTCCTGCACCACGCGCTCGGAGATGAGGATGGAATCCTCGAAGTTGTAGCCGTTCCAGGGCATGAAGGCGACCAGCATGTTCTGGCCCAGGGCCAGTTCGCCCATGTCGGTGGAGGGACCGTCGGCGAGTACGTCACCACGCGCCACGGCATCGCCCACGTGCACCAGGGGACGCTGATTGATACAGGTGTTCTGGTTGGAACGGGTGTACTTGGTCAGGTTGTAGATGTCGACACCAGCCTCACCGGCGACGGTCTCTTCATCATTGACGCGTACCACGATACGGCCGGCGTCGACGGAGTTGATGACACCGCCGCGACGGGCCACCACGGTAACTCCGGAGTCGACCGCCACGGTGCGTTCCATACCGGTGCCCACCAGGGGCTTTTCGGAGCGCAGAGTGGGAACCGCTTGACGCTGCATGTTGGAACCCATGAGGGCGCGGTTGGCGTCATCGTGCTCCAGGAAGGGGATCAGTGAGGCGGCCACCGAAACGATCTGCTTCGGCGACACGTCCATGTACTGCACCTTGTCCGGAGTCGAGGTGGTGAATTCGTTGAGGTGGCGGCAGGTCACCAGATCATCGAGCAATTTGAAGCTGTCATCCACCGCGGCGTTGGCCTGGGCGATGACGTACTCGGCCTCGTCGATGGCGGAGAGGTATTCCACCTCACTGGTTACCTTGCCATCGACCACCTTACGATACGGGGTTTCGAGGAAGCCGTAATCGTTGGTGCGGGCATAGACCGCCAGTGAGTTGATGAGGCCGATATTGGGACCTTCCGGTGTCTCGATGGGGCAAACACGACCGTAGTGGGTGGTGTGTACGTCGCGCACCTCGAAACCGGCGCGCTCACGGGTCAGGCCGCCCGGGCCCAAGGCCGAGACGCGGCGCTTGTGGGTGACCTCGGAGAGCGGGTTGTTCTGGTCCATGAACTGCGAGAGCTGGCTGGAACCGAAGAATTCCTTGATGGCGGCGGAGACCGGCTTGGCGTTGATCAGCTCCTGCGGCATCAGGCCTTCGGACTCGGCCAGGGACAGACGCTCCTTCACGGCGCGCTCGACACGTACCAGTCCGACGCGGAACTGGTTTTCGGCCATTTCACCGACAGATCGAATACGACGGTTACCCAGGTGGTCGATATCATCGACGTTACCGATACCGTTGCGGATATCGATAAGCACCTTGAGTACGGAAAGAATATCGTCGTTATCCAGTACGCCGGGACCCTCGGTCTCCTTGCGACCGACGCGGCGGTTGAATTTCATACGGCCGACGGCGGACAGGTCGTAGCGGTCTTCGGTGAAGAACAGGTTTTCGAACAGATTCTCGGCCGCTTCCTTGGTCGGCGGCTCGCCGGGACGCATGACGCGGTAGATCTCCACCAGTGCCTCCAGCGGCGTAGTGGAGGGATCAATGCGCAGGGTATTGGAGATGTAGGCACCGTGGTCAAGGTCATTGGTGTAGATGGTGTGGAACTTCTTCACACCCGCCTCACGCATCTTCTCCAGCAACTCCGCGGTAATTTCGTCGTTGGCATTGGCTACAACTTCACCGCTGGCCTCGTCGACGATGTTATGCGCAAGCACCTTGCCGACGACGTATTCTTCGGGCACCTCGATCTTATTCAGGCCCGCCTTCTCCATATCCTTGATATGGCGTGCGGTAACACGACGGCCGGCTTCGACGATGACCTCGTCCTTGTTCTTGATGTCAAAGCCCATGGTCTCACCACGCAGGCGACCGGGGACGACCTCAAAATTGATCTTCTCTTTCAGCAGGTGGACGGTGTCTTTTTCGAAGAACATGTCCAGGATCTGCTCGTTATCGAACTCCAGTGCGCGCAGCAGGATGGTAGCGGGCAGTTTGCGGCGACGGTCGATACGGACGAACACGGCGTCCTTAGGATCGAACTCGAAGTCAAGCCAGGAGCCGCGATAGGGAATCACGCGTGCATTGAACAGCAGCTTACCGGAGCTGTGGGTCTTGCCCTTGTCATGGTCGAAGAATACACCGGGAGAACGGTGCAACTGGGAGACGATAACACGCTCAGTACCATTAATTACGAAAGTACCGTTTTCGGTCATGAGCGGAATTTCGCCCATGTAGACTTCCTGCTCCTTGATGTCCTTCACCGGCTTGGGATCAGCGGAGCTTTCCTTGTCGTAGATCACCAGGCGCAGCTTCACGCGCAGCGACGCGGCATAGGTCATGCCACGCATCTGGCACTCCTTGACGTCGAACACCGGATCGCTCAAGCGATAGCTGACGAACTCCAGCGCGGCATTGCCGGAGTAGCTAACGATGGGGAAAACCGACTTAAATGCGGCCTGCAGGCCGTAGTCGTCGCTCTTGTCGGCAGGGGTCTCCAATTGCAGGAATCGGCGGTAGGATTCCAGCTGGGTGGACAGCAAGTAAGGGACATCGAGCACATTGGTGCGCTTGCCAAAATCCTTACGGATACGTTTCTTTTCTGTAAAAGAATAGGCCATCGGTTTTCCTCGTCTAGCCATGAACCTGGTTCACGCGCGAACGGCAGCTACCCGTCCGACATGTTGACATCTTTTTTTCCGCTGGACTCTCACCAACGGCAAAAGGCCGGCGACTTCGGGGCCACCAGCCAAAAATCTTTACTAATAATCAGCTTTCCTTAGCTGCTATGTTATCGGGCTGCACGTATGTCTTAAGCCTCGTCTACCTTCCTTTTGTGTGATGTCGGGGGCGGCGACACCGTCGCCCCCGATAATCTGGAATTCAAGCGGATTACTTGAGTTCCACAGAAGCACCGGCTTCTTCGAGATCCTTCTTGATCTTCTCGGCTTCGTCCTTGGCAGCGCCTTCCTTGATGGTAGAAGGAGCGCCTTCAACCATTTCTTTAGCTTCCTTCAGACCCAGACCGGTGATGGCGCGAACGGCCTTGATAACACCAACCTTGTTTTCGCCAAAGCTGGTCATTACAACGTCGAACTCATCCTTCTCGGCAGCGGCTTCACCACCACCAGCGGCAGCAGCGGGGGCAGCAGCAACGGCGGCCGCGGCTGATACGCCAAACTTCTCTTCCATTGCTTCGATCAGGTCAACAACTTCCATCACGCTCATGTTGCTGATGGTATCCAGGATATCTTCTTTAGATACGGCCATGGTAATTACTCCTAAATTCAAGATTCCAACGCCAGGCGTTGGGGATAAACTTCAAGCCCTTTAAGCAGCGGACTGCTTCTGGTCGCGAACGGCCGCGACGGTACGGACCAACTTGCCAGGCACCTCGTTGAGGGTACGTGCCAGCTTGGTGACCGGAGCCTGCATAACGGACATGAGCATGCTGATCGCCTGCTCCTTGGTAGGCATACTTGCCAGGCGATCGAGTTCGTTGGCGGCCAGCAGTTTTCCGGAAATGGAAAGCGCCTTCACCACGAGCTTCTCGTGCTCCTTTGAGTAGTCCTTAATTACCCTGGCCGCTGCACCTGGGTCCTCCTGAGAGAACGCCAGGATCAGCGGACCAACCAGGGCATCCGCCATGCACTCATAGTCAGTACCTTCCAGTGCGCGCTTTGCCAGCGTGTTTTTTACCACACGCATGTAAACGCCACCGGCACGTGCTTTCGCACGCAGATCGGCCATTTCGGCGGAGGTGAGGCCGATGTATTCCGCTGCTACCGCGGAATGTGCACCGGCCGCCACTTCGGCGACTTCTGCGACAAGGGCCTTCTTTTCGTCAAGATTTAAAGGCATGTCTACATACACCTCTTCGCCATGATGCTAGACAACACAACAAGCATCACTATGAGTTTAAGAGGGTGATCACTCACCCTCCGCTTACGGCGCCCTTCGCCAGGTTATCCTGTCTTAGGTTGCCGTCTGCGCAGGCCTTGTTAGGTTTAAGCCTTGCGGCACCTACGGTCTTTGACGGCCACCGGAGTATTACCAGTGACCCAAAGTCTACGGGCGGCGGTGTTCTGCGCGCCCGAAAAATTTTTAGTAGCTCAGGCTCGCCTGATCCACAGAGATACCAGGTCCCATGGTGGTGGAGACACTGATCTTTTTCATGTACTGACCCTTGGCAGAAGACGGCTTGGCCTTCTGCAGGTCGGCCAGCAGTGCATTGAGGTTTTCGGTCAATGCATTGACATCGAAATCGACGTTACCGATGGAGGCGTGGATGATACCGGCCTTATCGGTACGGTAGCGAACCTGGCCGCCCTTGGCGTTGGTCACCGCGGTCTCTACATCAGGCGTAACAGTGCCCACCTTGGGGTTGGGCATCAGGCCGCGAGGACCCAGGATCTGACCCAGTGCACCCACCACGCGCATGGCGTCGGGAGTGGCAATGACCACGTCGAAGTCCATATTGCCCTTCTTCACCTCTTCGGCCAGGTCTTCGAAGCCAACGATGTCGGCGCCAGCGGCCTTGGCCTTGTCGGCGTTTTCGCCCTGAGCGAAGACGGCAACACGTACTGTCTTACCGGTGCCGTTGGGCAATACGGTAGAACCACGTACAACCTGGTCGGACTTACGGGGGTCAACACCCAGGTTAACGGCCACGTCGACAGATTCGGTGAACTTGGCCTTGGGCAGTTCCTTCAACAGGCCCAGGGCCTCGTCGATTGCGTAAATCTTGTTGGCATCCAGCTTTTCGCGGATGACCTTCAACTTTTTGCTCATCTTGGCCATGACTTAGTCCTCCACCTCGATACCCATGCTGCGCGCAGTACCGGCGATGGTACGCACGGCCGCATCCATATCCGCAGCGGTCAGATCGGGCTCCTTGGTCTTAACGATCTCTTCCAGCTGGGAACGGTTCACCTTACCCACCTTGTTCTTATTGGGCTCACCGGAGCCCTTCTGCAGACCAGCGGCCTTCTTTAACAGAATGGCGGCGGGCGGGGTTTTCATGATGAAGGTAAAGCTGCGATCGTTATACACGGTAATGATTACCGGTACGGGCAGCCCCTGTTCCATCTGCTGGGTCTGGGCGTTGAACGCCTTACAGAACTCCATGATGTTAACGCCGTGCTGACCCAGTGCGGGACCAACGGGCGGGCTGGGCTTGGCGCCACCAGCGGGCACCTGCAGCTTGATGTAGGCTTCCATTTTCTTAGC
>JABURT010000109.1 GCA_014762495.1 Gammaproteobacteria bacterium
GCGCGAAAGTTTCATCTACACGGAGGGGTCAACTGGACCCTGGTCCCAACACAGCCGCCAGAGCAGGCGGATGACGAGCCCGTCCTTCCCCTATCCGGTGGGCTGGCTCCGTTACCCTCCTTGATGGAGGAGATCGAAGGTGGACTGGAAGGGCCTCCAGCGCCATTTATCGATGGCACTATCAAGCTGATACGCAAGCGCTTCCTGCATATCGAGGTGGACCTACTGTATCGTGCCCCGTACATCGAAGACGCGGCTAATCCCCTGGCTCGTGAGCAATGGCCTCAGGCCTTCCGCCTGATTGAGTCAAGGCGGATGCGAAGCTCCGAATTGCACTATCTGGATCACCCCATGTTCGGGGTATTGATACTGGCAACGCCCTACGTAGCACCAGAGCCCGAGGAGCAAGCAACTGAAGCAGAGGCCACACAAAACGAACCCGGCTCCGCCTCGCCATCGACAGGGAAAAAGGATCCGCTCAGTGGCACGATCCGACGATAGCCGGCTCGATTAAAGCTGACGCGCGACGGTTTCCAGTAGATCTCGAACACGTCCCATGCCTTGACCCAGGCATTCATCGATTGATTCCATGGTGATCTCACCATCGGCCTTGCCGGCAGCCCAGTTGGCTACCACAGAGACCGAGGCATAACAGATGTCCAGCTCACGGGCCAGGGCCGCCTCGGGCATGCCGGTCATACCGACCAGGTCGCATCCGTCGCGCTCAAGACGGTCGATCTCGGCGGCCGTCTCCAGTCTCGGGCCCTGGGTCGCGGCATAGGTACCGCCATCGATGAGCGGGATATCGGCACTCTTGCCGGCCTTGAGCAGAACCTGGCGCATGGCTTCGCAATAGGGCTGTGTGAAATCAATATGGACAACCGATTCCAGTCCGTCTTCAAAGAATGTATTGGTGCGTCCCCAACTGTAATCGATGATTTGATCCGGGATCACCAGAGTGCCCGGCTCCATGTCACTGCGAATGCCCCCGACGGCATTGACGGCAAGGATGTGGGTCACCTCATGCTCTTTAAGCGACCAGAGGTTGGCGCGGTAATTAATCCGGTGTGGCGGGATGGTATGTGCCGAGCCGTGACGGGGCAGGAACATCAGCTCGTGATCGGCCAGTCGGCCGTAGATCAAGGGTCCAGAGGGATCGCCATAGGGCGAATGCACCACTTCACGCTTGATGATTTCCAGCCCCTTGATGGAGGTCAGGCCGGTGCCGCCAATAATTGCGAGTTGCGTCATTGCTACCTCGATTCGTTAATTTTTTTCAGTGACTGCATAGATGCCCGGCGCATTGCGCAGGTAGCCCTTGTAGTCCATGCCGTAGCCAAAGACATAATTGTCATCGACATCCAGCCCGACATACTCTGATTTCAGTCCTGCAACACGCCTGTCGTGATGCTTTTCCACCAGTACTGCGGAATAGACTTCACTGGCTTGCTGGTCACGGCAATATTCGAGTAGACCGGCCAGTGTGTGACCCTCATCCAGGATGTCGTCCACGATGAGGACGACGCGATCCTTCATGGGTGTCTGCGGGCGGGCCAGCCAATGCAACTCCCCTCCCGCTGTCTCACCGCGATATCGGGTGGCATGGATGTAATCGATCTCCAGGGGAAAGTCGAGCCGTGTCAACAGGTGCCCCATGGGGATGATGGCACCGGTCAGAACGCACAGTATCAATGGGTTACGGTCATGCAGGTCCCGGCTGATGGCCTGGGCCATGGCGTCCAGCGCTGCCTCGACCTGCTGGGTATTGTAGAGGCAACGCGAGGAGATGAAGATGGATTGTGCCTGTTGTGCACTGGCAGTCATGTGAACCCCTTGTGTTTCTAGATAAGGTTATAAAATTTAAGCTGGTTCTCGATTCGTGATACCGCTTCTTCCCCTGCCACGATACTCTCCGATGCACGATGAAAATCCAGCATATTGATGTTCGTCAGTCGTGGTGTGACGACAATATCGGGGGGATCGCCGGCCATGCGACTCCTACTGATACGAAGTTGCATGATATTCAGGCTACGTGAGAGGACCTCGATAATTGAAGGCACTTCATCGCGGTCCTCCATCAGGGTTTTGCCGAGGGCATCGGGCCAGATGAAGTCCTTAAACTTCTTCATCTTGTCGATGAATTCACCGTTTTCATCGCGCTCTTCCTGCGGTTTTTCCATGGCCTCGATCGGGTTTTGCCAACCGTAGTCTTCCTCTCGCCACATCAGCGTGGCGTTCAGATCAACGGCAATGACGATATTGGCGCCCATGGCGCGGCATAAAGAAACCGGTATGGGGTTGACCAGTCCGCCATCGAGTAACCAGGTACCATTATGTTTTACCGGGGTAAAGAAACCGGGCATGGAAGACGAGGCGCGAGCTGCATCCATTACCGAACCTTCGCGTAACCAGATCTCGACGCCCGACTCCATATCCGTTGCCACCGCTCCAAATGGCTTGGCCAGGTCGGTGATATCCTTTTCATAGAAGTTCTCGCGCAGGAAATGGAAGAGTTTCTTGCCGGCGATGAATCCGCCGTCGAGTGAGATATCGAAATAACCTACCACGTCATGCCACTTGAGGGCGCGGACCCATTTTTCCAGTGCTTCGAGCCGATCGTCTGCATAGGCAGCTCCGACCAGGGAGCCGATCGAGGTGCCGGCAATGATATCGGGTTCGATGCCCAGTTTCTCCAAGGCGTTGATCACACCAATGTGTGACCAGCCTCGCGCCGCGCCGCTGCCCAGTGCCAGACCAACCTTGGTTTTCTTGTTACTTCGATGACTCATGATCGACCTGCTGAGTAAATTGCATGGGCTCGGGTATGTGTACCGTTGAAGTGGGGAACGCTACCTCGGCACCATGCCGCGCAATAATATCCGCAATCTTGAACAGGATGTCCTGTTTGATTTGGTGGTACTCATCCCATTTTACGGTCTTGGTAAAGGTATAGATAAAGAAGTCCAGTGATGATGCGGCAAATTCGTTGAAGTTCACCATCAGCGTCTTGCTGGTATCGATCTCTGGGTGGGAACTTAACATTTCATGAACATCTTCCAGAATGGGTTTTAACTTGTCCAGGTCGTCATAGCGCAAGCCAATGGTTTCATAGATCCTGCGGTTGGTCATACGTGACGGATTCTGTACCGCGATGGAAGTGAAGGTGGCATTTGGGATGTAAAGTGGTCGTTTGTCAAAGGTGCGTATGCAGGTCAGACGCCAGCCGATGTGTTCCACCGTGCCTTCGATGTCACGGTCTGGTGAACGTACCCAGTCACCGACTTCAAACGGCCGGTCCATGTAGATCATCAGGCCGCCAAAAAAATTGGCGAGCAAATCCTTGGCCGCAAAGCCGATGGCGATGCCTCCAATACCGCCAAAGGCGAGTACGCCGGAGACACTGAACCCGAGAGTCTGCAGGGCGACGAGGAAGGAGGTGATGATTATCGACGCACGCAACAGTTTGCTGACGGCATCGGCCGTGGTGACATCGACCTTCTGTCCCTTGAGGGCGGATTTCTCTTCGTAATTGACGCGAACATTATTGACCAGCCGCCATAGGAACCAGGCCAGTACTGTAATCATGGCCACTTCGCGCAGGGTATCAACGGCAATAAAGATCGGTGCTTCTGTCTTCAAGCCGATGATGTGGACGGCAAAGGCAATGCCAACGATCCAGATCATCATCTGTACGGGCTTGCGCATGGCATCGATGACCGAATCGTCCCAGACCTTGTCGGACTGATTAAAGCGCTCGTATAACTTGTTGAGAAGTTGCCTAGCCACGAAGCTGGCAATTAATGTGACGAAGACAATGACAAAGATTTGGATATACCAGAGACCTTCGGCCGTCAGATTGTCCAGGGCGGGTAACAGTTCTTTCACGATAAACTCACTTGAGACTATGCATTGAAATCCAGATCCAGCGTGGGCTCTTCCTGCAGTGACGCCAACAGCTCACGCGATTGTTGCCAGCGTGGCAGACGGTGCAATTCAGTAGGCGTTATGCTGTGACGTCCATGCATGCGGGCCAGTCGGGCGCGGCTGACCGGGTCGTCATCGACGACAAGCCCGTTGACGACCTCACGTGCGGCATCGGGGTTATTACACACCAATACCATATCACAACCGGCATCCATTGCCGCCTGCGCTCGCTCAGTAAAGCTGCCGGCCACCGTGGCACCTTCCATGCTCAAATCATCACTGAATATGACACCCTGAAAACCCAACTGATGGCGCAAAACCTCTTTGAGCCAATACGAGGAAAAGCCGGCAGGATGACGGTCAATCTTTCGGTACATGATGTGCGCGGGCATGACGGCGGCGAGTCCGTTGCCCGCCAGCCTGTCGAATGGAATCATGTCATGAGTACGGATTTGATCAAGCTCACGATTGTCTTCGGGGATTGCGGTATGTGAGTCGGCTGCAACATAGCCATGACCGGGGTAGTGTTTGCCGGTGGCGGCCATGCCCGCCTCGTTCATACCCTGTATGTAATGAAAGGCAAGGTCGGCGACGATATCGGCATCGCCGTGGAAGGCGCGATCTCCGATCACCTGACTGTTCCCGTAGTCCAGATCCAGCACCGGGGCAAAACTGAAGTCCACATCCATGGCGCGCAACTCACTGGCCATTAACCAGCCGTGTTCGCGTGCCATCTTACGGGCCATGGATTTGTCACTGTCGTAGATATCGCCGATACGTCGCACAGGTGGCAACAGGGTAAAGCCATCGCGAAAGCGCTGCACTCGGCCGCCCTCGTGGTCTACGGCAACCAGCAACTGTGGCTCGCGCAATTCGTGTATTTCACGAACCAGTTCGGCCAATTGTTGCGGGCTTTCGTAGTTGCGCGTAAACAGGATCACGGCCCCCACCAGGGGGTGTGACAGCAATCGGCGCTCGTCGTCCGATAGCGTTGTAGCCTGTATATCCACCATTACCGGACCCAGCGACATCCTACCTCCCGCGCCTAGGCTTCTATCAACACCGGCAGATAGGCCGGCACCATGTCAAACAGTCGGATAATATCTTCATTGCGCATGCGAATACAGCCGTGAGAGAGGGGCACGCCCATGGGTTCGTTATCAGGGGTGCCATGGATATAGATATAACGTCGCATGGTATCGACCCGTCCCAGACGATTGAAACCCGCTTCGGTTCCACTCAGCCAGAGGATGCGAGTCAGGATCCAGTCTCGACCCGGGGCACTTTGTGCCAGGGCCTCGTCGTAAATCTCGCCGGTGGGCCGACGTCCAACAAAGACCGTACCAGGGTCTGCGCCTTCGCCAATCCGAGCCCGTACGATGTGCCAGCCCCTGGGCGTGCAGCCACTGCCCTCCTCTTCACCGGGCCCATTCAATGCAGAGGATATGCGGGTCTCAAAAAGGGTTTGACCATTTTGTAGTAATTGCAGGTTTTGGCGCACGAGATCGATATGCATATAGAATGCGGGGGTGATATCACTCATTGGTTCTCGGGCCATGTACAGTAGGGTTGTTTGACCAGGCAGACATTATAATATCGTGGATCGTCCGATACTTCCTGACCGAGCCAGGGAGGTCTGGAAAAGTTTTCGTGTTCATCCTCCAGTTCGATCTCAGCGACGATCAGGCCTTCATTGTCCCCATGAAAGACATCGATCTCCCAAAGATGTTCCTGGTAGTGAAGATGGTATCGGTGCTTTTCGATGATTGGTTTTTCACAGAGCTCATCGAGCAGGGTATTGGCCTCGTCGAGCGGGATCGGGTATTCAAATTCACTGCGCCGAATCCCAAGGGTGGCACTTTTAATGTTGAGGTTGGCCGTATCACCTTCGATGCGGACACGGACGGAAGAACGATCGCCGCCAATCAGGTAGCCCTGACGAAAGAGGGTGCCTTCATCGGCACCCTCTTTCCAGCTTTCATCTAATAATAGAAATTTGCGTTCTATCTCTGTGGCCATTACTTGAGATCATTGCCCAGAACCAGTCGTAGATCCACATCATAGGCCAGGTCGGCGGACTTCAGGACGATCTGATTTTTGGGCAGGCTGTGACCGAGATCAACGGCCTGCTTGGCCAGGCCGTTCTTGTAGTAGACATGACTGTGAGCAAGTTTCTGTTTACCGACACCGGTACGCACGACGTGATAGCCGGCCTTTTCCAGACGCAAGCTAATCGCATCATGCAAGTTGGCATTGTCGGAACGGTTGATGATTTCGACGCGAAGCTTGTCACTTTTGGGAGGGATAACAACCGGCACGACGGCCTGTTTGGCCGGGGCTGCCTGCGGTGCCATCGGCTTCTGGTTTTTCAGGGCCTCGATCTCTTTTTCCACCATATCGACACGCCTGTTGTAGCTGGGCAGGTCGTTTTCATACAGATAGTTATAGCGCTCGTCCACCAGGGCCAGGTCGGTATCCTGTCGAGCCTGCGAGGTGTGCAGTTCATTGACGATCGCTTCCATGCGCACGATACGGTCTTCCAGTTGCTCGATTTTCTTGGTGGGCGAACCAAAGTTGTAGTTCACACCCAGGTAGAGCGAAGTCGTGGGCAGGTTATCCATGGGCTGAGCGTTATAACCCATACCGACGTGATAGCGCAGGTGTCCGTCGGACGATGTGTAGGTGTAGGACGGAACGACATTGACCAGCGTGGTGTTGTTGGTCAGGTCCTGACCCAGGTCGAGACCGAAGTTGAAGCTGTGATTGCCCATGGGAAATTCCATGCCCAGACGCCAGAACATCTTGCTGGCCACGGAAAAGGTGGCCGTGGTGGCGGAGGTGACATTGATGGCGTCGCTGGCCTCGATTCCGAGGTTGGAATGCAGGGCCGTGTCACCAAACTTGGTGCTGTAGTCAAAGGAGAGACCGTAATTGTCCTGGCCGCTGCCAACGGCCTTACTGGCGTCAGCGGAGATAATGCCGCCGTAGAAGGTGAAGGCAATGGCGTCATTGGAACCGGCATAGCTATCGGTCTTGTACTTTAGCGAATAACCGAAGTGCTTGAAGTGAATATCGCGATTGGCATCGAGGCTCGTACGCGCCGGGAAATACATGCCGACCTCGAAGTTGTCGGTTACGCCCTGATGATAACTCATGCTCAGGTCCTGCACCGGCAATAACACCGCGCCGCTGCCCTGATAGAACGCGGAATCGGTCCAGAAGCCATAGGCATAGCTACTGTCTTCCAGCGTATGAGCACTGCGTACACCGTAGATACCGGTGTGGCCGTCGATTAAATTGAGGGCGCTGGCCTGCAGGGTGAATCCGGTCAGCAGCAACAAGCTCACAGTACGCAGCCAATTCATTCTCTCTATTCCTCGAAACAAAATTAAAAGTAAAATCTAACTCTCTAAATTTACAGCAAAATTACTTTTTTTCAAATAGCGCAATGGACTCGACATGGCCGGTATGCGGAAACATGTCCATAATTCCCGCCGACTTGAGCTCATAGCCCAGTTCATTCACCAGCTCTCCTGCGTCTCGGGCCAGCGTGGCCGGATTGCAGGAGACGTAAACGATTCGCCTGGCGCCCAGCTTCGCCACCAGCGGCAGCACCTCCAGGGCACCGCTGCGCGGTGGATCCAGTAATACCTTGTCAAAACCCGCCGAGGCCCAGGAGGCCTGCAGCATGTCCTCGGTCAGATCCGAGACGTGGTAGGCCACGTTGTCCGCCCCGTTGCGTTCGGCGTTGGCTCGGGCCCGTTCAATCAGAGCGGCATCGCCCTCCACCCCGACCACCTCGCCGGCCCGTCGTGACAGCGGCAGGGTGAAGTTGCCGAGTCCGCAAAACAGATCCAGTACTCTCTCGTCCGGCCCCGGTGCCAGCATTTCGACCGCTCGGTGAACCATTTGATGATTGATATCGTGGTTCACCTGGGTGAAGTCCGTGGGTCGGAACGCATTTTCTACCTCATACTCATGCAATCGATATACCAGTTCCGATGATTCCGGCCATATCGCGTGCACGGTATCGGGCCCTTTCGGTTGCAGGTAGATGTGCAGATCGTGTTGACGCCCAAAATCGGCCAACTTTTCACAATCTGCACTAGATAAATCGTCTAAGTGACGAAAAACTAAAGCAGTTACGTTGTCAGCCGCTGCCACCTCGATCTGCGGTATGCGCTCAAACTGACTGAGTGAGGCGACGAGATCCGATAATTCCGGCAATATCTTGCCGACACTGGGGTGCAGGACCTCGCAGCCCTGCATGTCGGCGATGAAGCTGCTGTGGCGCTCGCGAAAGCCCACCAGGACCTTGCCCTTCTTGGCCACGTAGCGCACACCCAGTCGCGCCTTGCGCCGATAACCCCAGATCTCCGCGGTGAGCGGCGGCAGTATATCGGGAATCTCCAGCCTGCCGATGTGTTCAAACTGCTCCACCAGCACCGCCTGTTTGGCCCGGATCTGGGCCTCATGTGACATGTGCTGGAGGCTGCAGCCGCCGCAGATATCGTAATGCGGGCACCTGGGATCGATGCGCTCCGGCGAGGCCCGAAGCACCTCGATGGCACTGCCTTCGTCGTAATTTCGCTTGCGGTTATATAGACGCATCATGATCGACTCACCGGGCAATGCCCCGTCTATGAATACCACTTTGCCGTCAACATGGGCCACGCCCTTGCCTTCATGGGTGAGGGACTCCACCTCCACCTGTACCGGCTCGGTCGAAAATTTACGTCGATTGCGTCGTCTACGGGACATACTGACTCATTGGATAGTTGTGTATTTACGGAAGTGGGTCTATTGCCAGCTGGCGAGGAAGGCGTCGAGCTGAGCGTCGCCAACCTTTGAGGCCTGAGCGAGGCTTTCACGCAGCCGCACAAGGGCCTCATCGTAGTCCGTTTGATCAATTTGGCCGCCGATGAGCTGCAGACGCAGGTAGACAAGGTAGGTGTTGAGGTTGTCATACTGGCAGCGCGCCTTGATCGCCGGTAACTCACCCGACAGGTAGCGATCCCACGACCTGGACTGGCCCAGCGACAACTCGCCGGGGAAGCCCAGTAATGAGGCAATTTCCGCCAGTGGTGCACTGCCCCCGCCCTGGTATCCGGCCAGCACGTCCATCAATTCAAGATGATGCAGGCGATCGCTGTTCTGGCGGCTCATCTCCCAGTAGCGGGGGGCGCGTATGCCATGGACCAGGGCACGGTAATTGAGTACGGGCATGGCATGACTGGCCCCATTCCAGCACACCAGATCCGGCGCCTGGCGCTCGATGCACGCATAGAAGTCGGCCACCATAGCCTCCTCGCTTCGCTCATCGAGACTGCTTGCATTCAGTTCAATAGAGTCGGCCTCCAGGCGAACGGTGGAAATCGCCGCCACACGCTGCAAATGAGGCCGCAGGGCCTCATCCGCACCGATTTCCTGGCGACGCTTGTGGAACATGACGTTTGAGACCTCTTTGTCACTCAGTCCCTGTAGCTTATACAGGCGACGTCCGGCCTCGATGTCGGGGATGGTTTCGATGTCAAATATCAGGATGGTCATGAGCTAACTAGTCGGGAAAGACTCCGGTGGAAAGGTAGCGATCGCCGCGGTCACAGACGATGCTGACGATGACGGCATTTTCTACCTCCTGGGATAGACGTAGTGCCGCCGCGACGGCACCACCTGAAGAGATGCCCGCGAAGATGCCTTCGCGTGCGGCCATGGCACGCGTGGTGTCCTCGGCGACCTGCTGGCCGACGTCGATGATGCGATCGACATTGTCGGGTGAATAGATGCTGGGCAGGTAGGCCTCGGGCCAACGCCGAATACCGGGAATGCTGGCACCCTGCTCGGGTTGAACGCCGATGATCTGAATCTCGGGATTCTGCTCCTTGAGATAACGCGAGGTCCCCATGATGGTGCCGGTGGTGCCCATGGAGCTGACAAAGTGAGTGATTCGGCCCTCTGTGTCGCGCCAGATCTCGGGACCGGTGCCCTCGTAATGCGCAAGTGGATTGTCCGGGTTGGCAAACTGGTCGAGGACAATCCCCTTGCCCTGCTCGCGCATCGCGTGTGCCAGGTCGCGCGCCCCTTCCATGCCCTCGTCCTTGCTTACCAGGACGATTTCGGCGCCGTAGGCCTTCATCAGCGCACGCCGTTCCACGCTCATGTGTTCGGGCATGATAAGAACCATACGGTAGCCCTTGATGGCCGCGGCCATGGCCAGGGCGATGCCGGTATTGCCGCTGGTGGCCTCGATCAGGGTATCACCGGGCTGGATTTCACCCCGCGCCTCGGCATGACGGATCATGCTCAGGGCCGGGCGGTCCTTGACCGATCCCGCAGGATTGTTGCCCTCGAGCTTGACCAGCAGGATATTACTGGTGTCGCCGGGCAGGCGCTGAAGCCTCACCAGGGGGGTATTGCCGACGAATTGTTCTATGCTTGGATAATCCATGAAGTGATGCTGCGACTTCGTCAAAATGTGAACCAGGTTAGTCTACTTGATTTGGAGTCGTAGTTTAAAAGAATTACACTGGATCGCCATGAACAAACGGAAGATTGCGGACAGGCAGGGAGGCACTGTTGAGTAACATAGTGGATGTGGAGCTCGCGCTTCAGCGTGCGGCAGGACGCAGGGAACTGGCGCAGGAATTACACGGCATGCTGCTGGGGAGTATGGATGAGACCCGTCGGGCCATCGAGGCCAGTTGGCAATCCGGTGACCACAACCAGTTGTATGTCCATGTACACAAGCTCAATGGCTCGACACGTTATTGCGGTGTTCCGCACCTGGAACGGTGCTGCGAGGAGCTGGAAAAGCAACTCAGGGTCGGAGACGACACGGTACAGGATGCCTATCATCAGTTGATCAACGCCATCGACGCGCTCGAACAAACCCCCGCCGATTTCAGTTAATTCCGCTCCAGCACAACGAAGGCGACGGCGTATTCCGTCTCATCGCTCAGGCTGAGGTGGCTGGCGCCGATATTGGCCGAGCTGATGCGGTTGGCGGCCTCGCCCAGGAACTTCATCAGCGGTTTGCCCCACTCATCGCGACCTACCTCGATATGTTTCAGGCTGATGCCGTGACGAAAGCCCGTGCCCAAAGCCTTGACCAGGGCCTCCTTGGCGGCAAAACGCTTGGACAGAAAATGCGCGGGCCGGGCACTGGCGTCGAATTCGGCCATCTCTTGTGGGGTCAGGATACGCTCGGCAAAACGCCGGCCGTGACGGTCGAGATTGCCCTGTATGCGGCGAATCTCGACGATATCGGTACCGATACCGTAAATCATGCCCCGATCCTGGCATCCAACATTAATTGCTTCATTTCACGAACCGCCTCGTCCAGTCCGCTGAAGACGGCGCGGGCGATGATGGCGTGTCCGATATTGAGTTCCCGAATCTCCGGTATGGCGGCAATGGCTTTGACATTTTGATAGTTCAAGCCGTGGCCGGCATTGACCTGCAGTCCCAGGGATTCACCCTGCTCCACCGCCTTGAGAATGCGCTCATACTCGGCATCACGCGCCTGGCCGGCGACGGCATCGGCATAGTGGCCGGTGTGGATCTCAATGACCGGTGCGCCGACCTCGTGCGCCGCCTGCACCTGTGCCTCATCGGCATCGATGAACAGTGAGACCCGCACCCCGGCCTCGGCCAGGCGCGCGCAGGCCTCTTGCATACGTGAGCGTTGTCCAGCGACGTCCAGACCGCCCTCGGTGGTCAGCTCTTCGCGACGCTCGGGGACCAGGCAGCAGTCGGCAGGTCGGACCTGCTCGGCGATTGCCAGCATGTCATCGGTAACCGCCATCTCCAGGTTCATGCGCGTCAGCAGGATGTCCTTGAGCATGGTCACATCGCGCTCCTGGATATGCCGACGGTCTTCGCGCAGGTGCAGTGTGATGCTGTCGGCGCCGGCGTGTTCGGCGGCGATGGCGGCCTGTATGGGATCGGGATATCGGGTCCCGCGTGCCTGGCGCAGGGTGGCCACGTGGTCAATGTTCACGCCCAGGAGGATGCCGTCGTATTGGCTCATGTCGATTGGTCTCTATCTGACGGGTTCAGGGATTGTCGAAATATCTCACGCGTCTTCAGTGGCCGATCCCCGAGGTAACGCTGTAGCACCGCGCGCATCAGACGTTTGGATTCTTTCAGGCTGTCGGCATCACTGAGCGAACGCTCGGACAATTCTAACAATGTCTTGCCGCCGACACGAACACCCGGACAGGGACCGTAGGCGCGCATGGCGCCCTGCTCCGGCAGGTAGCAATAACTCGCCTGCGCCTGCACCGGCTCCCCCGAGTCGGCCTCATGCCCCAGATCGGGGGCATAACCCAGCTCATCTAAGAGGTTGAGTTCGAAATAGCGCAGACAGGCCTCGCTCAACGTATGCCGGCTCAGACAGTCCAGCACCTCGCGATAGTACTCGAACAAGACCGGGTGGGCATCGTGGCGATGGGTCAGGCGTATCATCAGTTCGTTGATGTAATAGGCGCTCATCAGGGACGATCCCGAGAGCTTACCGGGCGGGCCATGCGGCTCCCACTTGGAGAGGGTGGCAAGCTCGCCACGGCCGCTCCAGCTCATGAGATAGGCACGAAAGGCCATCAATGGCATCTTGCGTCGCCCCGAGTTACCACGCACCCCCCGGGCGACCAGGCCAATACGGCCGTGGTCGCGGGTAAAGGCCTCCAGCAGAAGACTCGTGTCGCGGTAGGGCTTGCTGTGCAGGATATAGGCCGGGTGTAGCTCGATACGCTGCGCTGACGGGTTCATTAAATATCCGTGTATCCCAGGCTGCGTAGGGCGCGCTCATCGTCGGACCAGCCCTCCTTCACCTTGACCCACAGCTCGAGATAGACCTTGTTATCGAACAGCTTCTCCATGTCGAGCCGAGCATCCTTGCCGATGGACTTGAGCATGGCCCCGCCCTTGCCGATGACAATGGACTTTTGTCCCTTGCGCTCAACCCAGATCACGGCGTTGATGCGATAGAGCCCGTCTTCATCCAGGAACTGCTCGATTTCGACGCTGATGCCATAGGGCAGTTCCTGGCCCAGGCGTCGCGTCAGCTTTTCGCGAATGATCTCGGCCGCCAGAAAGCGCTCGCTGCGATCGGTGATCTGGTCTTCGGGATAGAAGGCATCAGAGATCGGCAGTTGCTTCTTGACCGAGGCCTCCAGCGCCTCGAGGTTTTGTCGGCGCAGGGCAGATAGGGGAATGATCTCGGCGACGCTTAGTTTGCCACCGAGCTCGGCAAGAAAGGGCAGCAACTCGTCTTTGTTCTTGACGCGGTCGACCTTGTTGATGACGAGTATGACCGGGGCGGTGGTCTCTCGGACCTGCTCCAGTACCTGTTCATCGTCCTCGGTCCAGTGCAGGGCCTCGACCACGAACAGGACCACATCCACATCGCGCATCGCGGTACTGGCGGCGCGGTTGAGGTAGCGATTCATAGCACGCTTGCCGCCAGTATGCAGGCCGGGAGTATCGACATAGACATACTGGGCATCCTCAGTGGTCTTGATGCCGACAATATTGTGCCGAGTGGTCTGGGGCTTACGCGAAGTGATGCTGATCTTCTGTTGAAGCAGATGGTTGAGCAGGGTCGACTTGCCGACATTGGGGCGACCGACGATGGAGATGTAACCACAACGAAATTCACTCATCGGTACTCTCCAGTTGATTCAGGGCCTGTTCGGCGGCGGCCTGTTCGGCCTTACGCCGACTGCCTCCCCTGCCCTGCGTGGTCAGCTCTTTGGCCGCCACGTGGCATTTCACATGAAAGGTCTGATCATGGACTTCACCACTGACCTTGTCGACCTCGTAATCGGGTAGCGGCATGCCGCGAGCCTGAAGGAATTCCTGCAGGCGAGTCTTGGGATCCTTGGAGGCGCGCTTGATGTCCAAATCCTGCAGGTGTTTACGATACAGATGCAGCACCAGTTCCTGGGCCGCTTCCAGGCCACCATCGCGCTCCACCGCACCGATCACCGCCTCCATGGCGTCGGCGAGGATTGAGGAGCGGCGAAAGCCGCCGCTTTTCAGCTCGCCGGATCCGAGGAACAGGCTCTCACTCAGTTCCAGTTCGGCAGCCAGTTTGGCCGGGGTGTCTCGTTTGACCAGTGCCGCGCGCAGGCGACTCAACTG
>JABURT010000111.1 GCA_014762495.1 Gammaproteobacteria bacterium
CCTGAGCAAAGATTATAAAATCCGGGCCATCAACCCAGGGCAGAGATATGAAACCGTATCAGCAGGAATTCATTCAATTCGCGCTAGAGTGCGAGGTTTTGCGCTTCGGCGAGTTCACGCTTAAATCCGGGCGCAGCAGCCCCTATTTTTTCAATGCTGGCCTGTTCAATACCGGTGCCATGCTGGCACGACTCGGCCGATTTTATGCCCAGGCCATCGTCGACAGCGGCATAGACTTTGATGTCCTGTTCGGGCCTGCCTACAAGGGGATCCCCCTGGCCGCGACCAGTGCGGTAGCATTAGCCGATCACCACCATCGCGATATTCCCTATGCATTTAATCGCAAAGAGGCCAAGGACCACGGCGAGGGGGGCAATATCGTCGGCTCTGCACTGACGGGTAGGATACTGATCATCGATGACGTCATCACCGCCGGAACCGCCATACGCGAATCCATGGATATTATCAGCGCCCATGGTGCCGAACCGGCGGGGGTGGTCATCGCCCTGGATCGCCAGGAACGGGGCAAGGGCGAGCTCTCTGCCATCCAGGAGGTGGAACGCGATTACGGGATCCCGGTGCTCAGCATCGTCAAGCTGGAACAGCTTGTTCAGTTTCTCGAGCAGTCAACCGATTACAGTCACCACCTGCAAACGGTTCGAGACTATCGTGAGCAATACGGGATATAAGCCGGTGCTATGCGCGCCTTCGCCATAGTAGGTACACGCCCAGCAATAACGCCACTGCGAGCGCCAGCCAGCGCTCACCTTCCTTCACTGTGCTGATGAGCAGGTCCAGGTTCTCACCCAGGTAATAGCCCAGACCGATAAAGACCGGTACGAACAGAACGGCCGAGATCGCATCGGCACTAACAAATCTCAATACCGTCATCCGGTTCATACCAGCCAGAAGAAAGATGAGGCTGCGTATAAAGGGAAGAAAGCGTGCTGTGAAAACCGCCATCCATTCACTCTGCTTGAATTTACTGCGTGCCTTCTCCATACGTTCGGCCTCGTTTAAGCCCTTAAACAGTTTCCAGTTCAAGACACGTCGTCCACTGAACCGGCCCAGCAGGTAATAAAGACTGTCCGCCGATACCAATGCAAGCATACTGACCAATGTATAGAGATAGAGGTTGCCCGTCCCCTGTGCGGCCAGGAGACCGGCGGCGACGATGACCAGGGTCTTGGATAGCGGGATGATGCTAAAGGCGATGATCAGAACATATACCCCGAGGTAGGAGTACTGAACCAAATAGGGTAGCGATGTCTGTATTGACTCCATGACCGAAAGGACTCGTGGTGTTTAAGCCCGATAGTATCAGGCCCTGTCGTCTGCATGCACGGCCCAATGCAGTACAATCACAGTCATGCCAGAATTGCCCGTAGAAGAGATTATCCCCCAGTTATGCCGCGCGCTCGATGAACACGGGGCCGGTGTACTCATCGCACCGCCCGGCGCCGGTAAGACCACCCAGGTACCACTGGCCCTGTTGAATCAGCCCTGGTTGGCGGGCAGGAAGATCCTCATGCTGGAACCGCGACGTCTGGCCGCACGCAATGCCGCGATATGGATGGCGCGACAGCTGGGTGAGGACGTCGGCCACACCGTCGGCTACCGCATGCGCCTGGACAGCAAGCTCGGTCTGCATACGCGTATCGAGGTAGTCACAGAGGGGATCCTCACTCGCCTGCTGCAACAGGACCCAAGCCTTGAGGCCTATGGCCTGGTGATCTTCGACGAATTCCACGAGCGTAATCTACAGGCCGATATCGGGCTGGCCCTGTGTCTCGATGCCCGCGGCCTGCGCGAGGAGTTACGATTGTTGGTGATGTCCGCCACCCTCGAAGGCGAACCGGTCTCACATCTGCTCGGCCATGCCCCGGTGATACACAGCGAGGGACGTCAGTTTCCCATCGAGATCCGCTACCGTCCCATGCCGGACAACAGACAGCTCGAAGCCGCCGTGGTCGAGGCCGTTTTTGAGGCCCTGAACGAGCAGAGCGGGAGTATCCTCGTGTTCTTACCGGGCATGGCCGAGATCCACCGCGTGCACGATGCCATCGCGGCACGCCTCGATGATGCCTCGGTATCACTCCACCCGCTCTACGGTACCCTGTCACAGTCGCAACAGGAGTCGGCCATCGCCCCCGCCCCCACGGGCACACGCAAGCTGGTGCTGGCCAGCGCCATCGCCGAGACCAGTCTCACCATTGAGGGAGTGCGGGTGGTCATCGATGCCGGCTTGATGCGCGTACCGGGTTTTGATCCCGGCAGCGGCATGAGCCGACTGCATACCCGCCGCGTCACGCGCGCCTCGGCCGATCAGCGCTGTGGGCGTGCCGGGCGACTCGAGCCCGGGGTCTGCTACCGGTTATGGGACGAATCGACCCAGGCCGGGCTGCTTGCCCAAGGCCGGGCCGAGATCCTGGAGGCCGACCTGGCCCCGCTGGCCCTGGAGCTGGCGCAGTGGGGCGTTACTTCACCCTCGCAACTTGACTGGCTGGATCCGCCACCGGAGGCGGCCTTCGAGCAGGCCCGCTCACTGCTGCAATCTCTGCAGGCACTGGACTCACAGGGACGCATCACCGCACACGGCCGCAGCATGCTCGGGCTCGGGATCCATCCACGCCTGGCACATATGGTGATCCGTGCCGAGGAAAGAGGCCTGTCCACGCTGGCCTGCCACCTGGCCGCGACGCTCGGCGAGCGCGATCCCTTTCGACTTCGCGCCGAGGAGCGCCAGGTCGATCTGCGCAGCCGGCTGGAATCCCTCGAGGACAAGACCCTGCAGCAACGCTACCGTGCCGACAGACCGACCCTGCAGCGGATCCGACAGTCGGCGCGAGATCTGTTGCGTCGACTCGGGCACAGCTCCGGCCCCATGGATGCCTCGCAGGCAGGTCCCCTGCTGGCACTCGCCTATCCGGATAGGATCGCCCAACGCCGGCGCGGCGAGGCACCTCGCTATCGCCTGAGTAACGGCAAAGGGGCGCGTCTAGGTGACTTCGATGCCCTGGCCCAAAGTCCTTACCTGGTGGCCGCGGAACTGGATGGTCGACAAGGCGAGGCGCGCATCTTTCTCGCCGCCCCCATCGATTCCGAGACCCTGGAACAGTATTTTTCCACACACATTATCGAGACGGACCGGGTGGGATGGGACCTTGAGCATGGCCGGGTCCAGGCCAGTCGCCAGAGATGCCTTGGCCAGCTGGTACTCGAGCAGACGCCTCTCTCCGACCTCGACGCAACCCAGATCAGCGAGGCCCTGCTCGACGGCATCCGCCAGCAGGGGATCGGGGCCCTGCCCTGGAACGCAAAAAGCCGCAACTGGCAACAGCGGGTACGGTTTCTGCGACAACGCTTCCCCGAACAGGATTGGCCCGATGTCAGTGATGCGGGCCTGCTGCAGACTCTGGAGCAGTGGTTACTGCCCTACCTCAACGGCATGAACAAGCTGAGCCAGCTTCAGGCCCTGGACCTGGCGACTCTCCTGGCAGGCATGCTGGATTGGGAGAAACAACAGGCCCTGGCTCGCCTGGCACCGACCCATATCAAGGTCCCAAGTGGCTCCAATATCACCATCGACTACAGTGGGGATGAGCCCGTACTCGCAGTGCGCCTGCAGGAACTGTTCGGGCTTAACGACACGCCTACCATCGCCGAAGGCCGCGTGCCACTGCTGTTGCACCTGCTCTCGCCCGCCCAGCGTCCCATGCAGGTCACACGCGACCTTAGAAGCTTTTGGCAGAACACCTATGCCGAGGTAAAGAAGGATCTGAAGGGCCGTTACCCCAAGCACTACTGGCCCGATGACCCCTTGCAGGCCGAGGCCACTCGGCGGGCCAGGCCAAGAAAGACCTAAGCGGTTCGGCCTGGATCGCGCCGCAAGCGGCGCATCAACAGGTAGATCCCCAGGCCGACCGGTCCGGCATAAAAGGTCAGGAACAGGGGCGGCAGTAGCCAGGGATGGGCGATTACCCACGCCCGACCGTCCCGTACTATCCAGGCCCCCACGAACAGATCAAAGGCCAGATAATGGACCCAGCCGGCCAGTAACACCCAGGGATGGCCGAGCAGGTCCCTCACCGAGCCAAGGCTGCTGTAATCCAGCGAGATACCGGGCCAGGCCACCGCCATGAAGGCGACATAGGCCAGGGCAAACAGGCCGCTGTAGAGCCCCGAATGCACCCAGGTTGCGGTCACGCCGGCACGCGGGGCGAAGACCAGTAATAACCAGGCGGGCAGGATCAACAGGTTCACGAGCCCAAACATTGCTTCGGGGGTCATGCCTAGGCCCTCCCGAGCGGAAGCGTCTGAGTGCCAAGACCAACTCGACCACGCAGCACGAATCCGTGCAGCACCCAGAGGTTGATGACGGTCCCCAGCAACATGGTCGGACCGAACAGGCTCGGGCCCGACAGCTCCGTGGTGAACATGCCAAGATTGAGCAGGATGCGCATGGTCACCGGGACGAAGGCCAGCGCCACCATGTGCAACATCCAGTAACGGTGTTCGGCGATGCGCCCCTGCCGAATTCGGATCACGCCCATTGCCAGGACCGCCAGAAAGGCCAGGCCCACCACAACGATGACCACGGTCTCGAAGAGCCCGCCGAAGGGCATGATGATCCCCAGTAGCAGGCCGCTGACACCGATCACCACACTCATCAGCACAAACAGGCGCCCCAGCCAGCGATGGGTGGGCAGCGCACGCTCACGCACACGGGGGCTCAGCTGCACGAGGATCAGCAACATGAACAGGAACGAAGGCACGATATGCAGGGCCGTCATGACGGGGTGCTGCGCATAGCGCGGCAATTGCTCGGTAAACCACTCGACGCCGGGGGCGACGCTCATGGTCGCCAGCATTTCGGCCGTGGGCCGTGGCGCAAGATAGTGGCCGGCGGTGGCAAACAGACCCAGCAGGACCATAAAGATAAAACCCGATAGATAGACCTTTTTCATCACTCACTCCCTTTGTGACGGGCCAGTTGCCTGGCACGGAAATAGAAAAACAGCGGCAGCGCAAACGACAGCCCCACCAACAGGGTGGCCGGCACATAGACCCAGAGCCGCCTCATCCCCACTCTGCGACCCTCCACGCCAAGCCAGACCAGGAACAACAGGGCCGACAACAGCAGGTCCAGGGTGACGGCCGCCGCCGCGGGATTGACGAACAGGGCGCTGCCAAAATCAGCCGGCGACATTCCCGATTGTTGAAAATAGATGGCAAGGGCCGTCCCGGGGACAAGGGCCCCAACCACTGCGCTGCCAAGATAGAAACGTGAAAGCCACTGCATTGACATCCTGCCCGCCCCTTATGTTTACACTGTAAACTTAACATAGCCGCACATGTTGACGTTGTCAACATATTGCACTAATCTGCAGGAAAAGCATTTTTAAACAATCACTTGGAAACTGTATGGCAAAGACAAGCGGGTACCACCACGGCGATCTGCACAATGCCCTGCTGGCGGCGGCGGAGGCCTTGCTGGAGAAACAGGGCGTAGGGGGCGTCAGCCTGCGCGAGGTGGCCAAGACCGCCGGGGTCAGCCATACCGCGCCCTATCGGCACTTCAAGGACAAAAATGCCCTGCTCGCCGCACTGGCTACCACCGGCTACGTGCGCCTGGCCGAGGCCATGGAGGCCTGTGTGCGGGACCACCCTGAGGACCCTCTGCAGCAGATGTCCCAGGCCAGCCATGCCTACGTGGAGCTGGCCATCGGCCACCCACAGGTGACCAATCTGATGTTCGGTGGCGTGCTGCAACCGGCGGACTGGTCGGATGAGCTGGGCAAGGAATCCAACCGAGCCTTCGAGGGCCTGCTCACCATCGTTCGTAACGGACAAGAATCGGGGCGATATGTGGACAAGGAGACTCGCGAGATTGCCCTGCTGGTGTGGTCCACCGTGCACGGCTTCTCCATGCTCTGTAGCGCCGGGCATTTGCATGAAGTAGCCGAGGACCCCCGGCAGATCACCGCACTGGTCGATTCCATGGGTGGGATGTTGATGCAGGGGATTCTCAAATAGCCCGGCACTCCGAATTCAAGAGATACCGGGCCAATGCCTTTGCCTTTCAACTCAAGCAGGTGTCTTGCGAATCGACAGGGTTTACTTTGGCGGCAGACTGGCGACGAATGTGAGTGCAATATCCAGCCATTGCTTTAACTGCACATCCTCTTCATATCCCTCTTCCGATATAAAGACAAAGCCTTTCATGGGCCTACCTGTAAAATCCATTTGTCTCGCATGTGGCTTAGCCAGAATTACGCCGTAATTTTCAGGGCCGACCCTCAACATCAGTTCGGATTCAACAATCCCGCAGCACATATTTCCATGTAGCATAAAGGCGAGCCCGCCGAACATCCTTTTTTCTGTCAGGCCTTTTCGTTCGGACAATGCCAGCCGTAATCTCTCAGCCAGTCCCTCGTCATAGGCCATAATCGTCTCCGCGTGGATGAAACGCCGTTTGATTATAGAAGGGTGACCTGCTGCAGGAATTCCCGAGCCGAATTGGTGATGGTATAGGCACTGGCCCGGTCGCGATAGACGGTTTCCGTTACCAGCTTGCGTTCCTGCAGGGCCTTTAGGGCATCAAGGATCTGCTGCTCTGTCATATTGGTGCGTTCAGCCAGCTGTCCGGCACTCAGGCTGCCGCCGGTACTGGCCGCCAGCCGGGTAAGGACCTTGAGCAGGGTCGCCGGGATCAGGTCCTTGGGCAGTGGCTTCTTGGCTGAACTCAGCTCACGCGCCTCGATACGACGTAAGGCCCGACCCACATCATCCATAAATGCCATCTGGTCGATGGTCGGTACGTCTTCAATGTGTGTCTTTTCGGCAATCATATCCATGAATTTACCTTCAAATCCGTCTTCGTCCGTATCCAGTGCGTCGCACTCCGCCAGTTGGGCTGGCAGGCGATCCTTGGTCAGGCCCGAGTGGCAGATCAAGAGTAAGGGCGTGCGGTTGCCGTCAAGGCGGCCGGCCTTGAAGCTGGCCCATTTCAGCGCAATCGACATCGGACTGCAAAGCACAATCAGCATCGTGTTCATGAGATAGAGCGGTTCGATGTCCTTGAGCCAGGCATTTCCACTCTTGAAGACCTCGAGGTCGTTATTGAGGTCGACATCGAACTGATCGTTAAATGCGGACTCCAGCCGGTCCTTGAACACTTCAGCCAGGGGATATTCATCCTGTATATGACTGACAAGTATCTTCATGTACACACTCCACTATTGTTTATCACCCAGTGCGATCCATCGTCGTCACATGGCCTGTTAACAGCATTATAGCCCGCACAACAGGTCTGGGCCCTTTCATTCGGTTGATGAGGTGTCACTCAAGCTGGATACGAGTTGTCTGATCTTCACCACTATCTGCTCAAGGTGAACATCCTTCTCGGTATCGACACAGATACTATGCGGCGACTCATCGTCACCCAAGGCTTCCCAATGAGCCAGTTGGTGTTCCAGTACATTGAGGTCGGCATCGGAGGCATCACCGCGGCGCGCAACGATACGCGCACGCAAGGTATCCGGTGCTGCGGTAAATTCCACAATCACATAGGGCAAACCCAGGCGACGTGCCAGCGCATAAAATAACTCTCGTTGTGAACGCCTCTGAGCGGTGGCATCAACAATAACAGAGTAGCCCGACTGCAAGACGACATCGGCCAGTTCTACCAAGCGTCGATAGGTTTGCTCAGTGGCCTCGCGATTGTATAGCCCTTGCCCGACATCGGCTCCGGCATGCTGCGTTGAGTTCAAGCCATGGAGCCGCTTTCGCTCGACATCGGAACGGATCCGTATCGCCGGCAGTTGTTCCAGTATGGGTTGCGTAAGCGTGGTCTTGCCGGAGGCGGACTGACCTCGCGCGATGATAAGGACAGGTGTTTTGATTTCTGTATAGGTGTTAGCCAGTTGTAGATAGCTGTTTGCCTCACCTCTCGCCTCCTGGGCTTCGAGTTCACCAACGTCGTGTTGCTTGGCACGTATGGCATCGACCATGGCGCGTACCAGGGCACGGTAGACCCGATACAGGCGTAGTACGACGATACCCTCGTAGTCGCCGCTATGCTCCAGGTATCCATTGAGGAAGCGTTGTGCCAGTATGGCTTGGTCGCGGTCGTCGAGATCCATGATCAGAAACGCGATTTCACTGATGACATCAATCCAGCGCAGCTCGGCATTGAACTCGATACAATCGAAGGCAACCGGCTTACCGTCCAGCCAGGCCAGGTTACGCAGATGCATGTCACCGTGACACTCTCTTATGAAGCCATCTGCCTTGCGTTGTTGCAAAACAGACTTTAACTCCACCAATGCGGTTCGGCACCACTGTTCCAGAGAATCGATGAGATGATGGCTCTCGCTATCGGAATTATTTTCGCGCAGACGACCCATGACATCGAGGATCGATTGATTCACCTGCTCGGGTGAGCCGAAGTCTCCCTCACGGTCCTCACTAATATCCTGGTGAAACTCAGCCACCATGGCGGCCATGGCGTCTATATGATTTTCGTGCAGCTCTCCGCGCTGAAGCATACGGTCCAGTTGAGTATGCTGTGGGAACTGGCGCATCTTCACGGCATATTCCAGGATTTCACCCTCGCCCCCGATCACCGGCAGTTGCATATCACCATTGATGGTGACGACATCCAGATAGATTTCCGGCGCGAGCCGTCGGTTCAGGCGGATTTCTTCTTCACAATACAAACGACGTTTCTCAAGCGTGGTGAAGTCGAGAAAGCCCAACTCTACGGGCTTTTTGATCTTATATACGAACTCACCCGTCAGGATTACCCATGAGATATGAGTTTCGATGAGTTGGATTTTTTCGACTGGGTGCGGATAGGCAGATGATTGCATCATCCCTTGTTGGATAAACCGATTTGTTTCACTCTGTTCTGACATATATCGTCTCAATACTTGGCGCTGCACGCATTCGCTTCAACCGTGACATTTATATATGCATCACATCAAGCCAAAATTAGCTTCATACCGATGATAATGGTCAAAACTTCATATACCCGCTTGATCCATTGATTGCCCTTAACGATAGAATAATGTGCGCCCAGATAGCCCCCAATAAATGATCCCAGGAGTAGTGCGGGCAACCACAGCCAATAGATCTCTCCCAACAGGCCCAATGTAATTGCACCGGTGCCATTCCAAAGCATACCCACCAGGATCAGGGTATAAGCCACCGCCCGTTTGTAATCGAGACCAAACCAGCGCACCAGCCACAGGGTGAGAAACAGTCCAGTACCCGAGGTCAGGGAACCATTGAGCACCCCGATGATGAAGGTAATCACACCACCGATACCATAACCTCTGCGATCACGATGTATCGGGGCATGGGTTTGTCCCAGCGAAGGTTTGAGCCAGGAGTAAACGCCCAGCGCCATGGTTAGAATCCCAAGGGCGATCTCGGCACTACGCCCCGGGATATTGAGGATGATGTTGGCGCCCAGGATCACACCGGGCAGGCCAAAACCCAGAATATACAGGGCAAAGCGCCGCTCCAATGACTCCTCTTTGAGGTGACGTATGGTTGCACCCACTCCCAACGCGACGCTCGCCACCTTGTGTGTGGCCAGGGCAATGCCAAAGGGCAAGCCAAGAAATATCAGGGCCGGAAACTGAATAAGACCGGCGCCACCGCCCGCAAAGGCGGAAAAGACATTCGCCACAAGTGAGATGATGAAGATGAGAAATTGATCAAGCCAGTCTATGACCATATTTGCGATAACCGCAGGGGCAGAGACAAGCTCTGTCTATGAATATAGCGGGACGCTATGTTGCAAACAGGCCCTGGCGAATCAGGGGCCACTGTTTATCCCAGTGCGTCATGGGGTTGTCGGCAAAGCTGCTGCGCACATATTGCACCATACGTCCCTCGGCGATGGCGAGCATTAGATTGGCTGCTGCGTTTACATCCAGTGCCTCAACCATCTCACCGCGCATCTGTCCTTCGCGCAATACTTGTTTGAACTGGGTCTGCAGGCGATCATAAAATTGACCGATGCGGCTGCGCAGGCGATCGGTCTCGCCCACGAGGGCATCGCCAATGAGAATGCGGGTGATACCGGGATTCTTGGCCGCAAAACCCAATAGCAGGGTGAGGATATGTTCACTGCGCTTGTCTACCGCATTGTGGTCTTCGAGGATACGGTTGATAAGGCCGAAGATGGTCTCCTCGGAGAAGTCGATGAGCCCCTCAAACATGCGAGCCTTGCTGGGGAAGTGGCGATAGAGGGCGGCCTCTGAAACGCCCACCGCCTTGGCAAGCCCTGCGGTCGTAATGCGCTCACCCGGACTCTTTTCCAACTCGGTGCAAAGCGCCTCGAGGATCTGTTGCTTGCGTGAGGGTTTTTCACTCATCTCATTGACCCCGCTTGATGAGGGTACCGATACCTTCATCGGTGAACAGCTCCAGCATGACGGCGTGCTCCACTCTGCCGTCAATGATGTGCGAAGTACGCACACCGTTTTTCACGGCCTCCAACGCAGTAGCAATCTTGGGCAACATGCCGCCATGGATGGTGCCGTCGGCGATGAGGGCATCCACCTGCTCGGCATCGAGTCCGGTGAGCAGCTTACCTTGCTTGTCCAACAGGCCCTGGATGTTGGTCAACAGGATCAATTTCTCTGCCTTCAGACATTCAGCCAGTTTGCCCGCCACCAGGTCGGCATTAATATTGTAGGATTCACCACCCTCGCCCACGCCGATAGGGGCAATGACGGGTATAAAATTCTCGTGCACCAGCTTATGCACCACCGATGGATCGATGTGGGCCACCTCCCCGACATGTCCGATATCGATGATCTCGGGCTCATTCACTCCCGGGGTATTCTTGGTAACGGTCAGCTTCTTGGCGGTGATCATGTTGGCATCCTTGCCGGACAGACCAATGGCCTTGCCTCCCTGCTTGTTGATAAGTGAAACGATATCCTTGTTCACCAGTCCACCCAGCACCATTTGCACCACATCCATGGTCTCGGCGTCGGTCACGCGCATCCCTTCGATGAATTCACTCTCCTTGCCAATTCGCTTCAATAAATCGCCGATCTGGGGACCGCCACCGTGCACCACCACCGGGTTGATGCCGACGATCTGCATTAACACGATGTCGCGGGCGAACCCCTGCTTAAGGTCCTCATCGACCATGGCGTTGCCGCCGTATTTGATGACAACGGTCTTGCCGGCAAAGCGTTTGATATAGGGAAGCGCCTCGGTGAGGACCTTGGCGACGTTCATGGCTTGGGAGGGATCGAGACTCATAATGGCCTTATTAATTGGTTTTACTGATAGTGAATACTAACTACTGTAAGCCTTTTTTTCAAAAGGGCAAGTTAAGTTGCGGGGCCGCAGCAGTGATCCAGTGGCGCACCTTTAACTGTATATTGGCCAGGGATCCGGCATTGAGGGCCTCGAAGCGAATCACCAGGGTGGGCGTGGTATTGGAGGCACGTACCAGGACCCAGCCTTCGGGAAATTCCAGTCGCAGGCCATCGACATCAAACAGGCGATAGTCGCGAAACGGGATCGCCTCGCGCAAGGTTTCGATCAGGCGTTCGGGTTCCCCCTCTGCCATTTCGACATGCAACTCCGGTGTGCTCAACAGGTCAGGCAGCTTGGCGAAGACCTTGCTCGCCTTGAGTAACTCGTTGCTCAGCAGTTCAATGAGTCGCGCCGCTGTATACAGGCCATCATCGAATCCATACCAATGGTCATTGAAAAAAATGTGTCCGCTCAGTTCGCCGGCGAGTATGGCACCGGTCTCCTTGAGCTTGGCCTTGGCATAGGAGTGCCCGCTCTTCCACATCAGGGGGCGCCCCCCCGCATCGGCGATGACATCTTCAAGGGCGCGCGAACATTTCACATCATAGATCACGGTGGCACCGGGATTCGATTTTAATAGTTCACGCGAGAGATACATCATGACCCGATCCGGCCAGATAATCTGTCCCACTTCATCGACCACGCCGGTTCGATCCCCATCGCCATCCAGCGCAATCCCCAGGTTCGCGTCTCGTTCACGCACCACCTTCATGAGGTCTCGCAGATTTTCGGGACGATTGGGATCGGGGTGATGATGGGGAAAACGGCCGTCGACCTCGCAATACAGTTCGATGACTTCACAACCCAGCTCCTTGAGCAGGGCCGAGGCAAAGGGACCGGCGACGCCATTGCCCCCGTCCACCACGACCTTGTACCCGGGCTGGATACTGACATCCCGCTTGACCCGATCCAGATAGGCCGGAAAGACATTCTCCTCTACGACCCGGCCTTCCCCCTGGTGCAGGTCTCCTTGCACCAGACGTTGATGCAAGGAGGCGACCGCCTCACCGACCAGGGTCTCGCCGCCCAGCATGATTTTGATGCCGTTATACTGCGGAGGATTGTGGGATCCGGTGAGCATGACACCGCTGCCCGCACACCGTGTGATGGCGGCAAAGTAGAGTAGCGGGGTCGCCACCTCGCCCAGGTCGAGCACATCGATGCCCGCCGCCAGCAGGCCGGCACGCAGTTCGGCGGCCAGGGTCTTACCTGTCAGGCGGCCATCGCGCCCCAGGGCGATTTGTTCGATGCCCCGCTCACGAGCCTCGCTGCCGATGGCATGGCCGATTCGACGCACGCCCTCTTCGGTGAGGGACTCCCCCACCACCCCCCGGATATCGTAGGCGCGAAAGATGTGACGGGGCGGAACCGCGGGCTTCATCGTTTCAGTGCTTGCCCGTGGAGCCAAAGCCCCCCTCGCCGCGATGGCTCTCCTCGAACTCCTCCACCACCTCGAACTGGGCCTGGATCACCGGCACGAACACCAGTTGCGCAATGCGCTCGCCCGGTTTGATGGTGAAGGGCTCGCTGCCACGGTTCCAGCAGGAGACGAAGAGCTGGCCCTGGTAGTCCGAATCGATGAGCCCCACCAGGTTGCCCAGTACGATGCCGTGCTTATGGCCCAGGCCCGAGCGCGGTAGGATGGTGGCGGCGATGGACGGATCGCCGATGTGGATGGCCATACCGGTGGGGATAAGCTGGGTCTCGCCCGGCATCAGTTCCTGGGCGTCTTCAACGCAGGCGCGCAGGTCGACACCGGCGGAACCCGGTGTAGCGTAATCGGGCAGGGGAAATTCACTGCCCAAACGGGTATCGAGGATCTTCACCTGAATATTGTGCATGGAGGGTCCTGTCTATTTTGTTTTTAGGAGTAGTGTTCGGCGATGAGCCGGATCAGCTCACGCGCCAGCTTGGTCTTTGGCATGGTCGCCAGGGATTCGGCGCCGCCGGGCCAGATGACGGTAAGGGCATTGTCATCGGTATCAAAACCCTCGCCGACCCCCACCCGGTTGGCGGCGATCATATCCAGCTGCTTCTGTTCCAGTTTCTGGCGCGCATAGACCTCCACCGACTCGGTCTCGGCGGCGAATCCGACGCAGTAGGGACGGGGCTCGGCCAGGGCGCTGACCTCGGCCAGAATATCGGGATTTTTGACGAGTTTAAGCTCAATCGTGTCGCTATCTTTCTTGATCTTGTTTTCAGTTATCCGTTCAGGGCGGTAGTCCGCCACCGCCGCGGTGGCAATGAAGATGTCCGCATCCGTGGCCCGCTGTATCACCGCCTCGTGCATTTGCTGCGCGCTCTCTACGTCGATTCGGGTCACCGAGGGTGGGGTCGGGAGCTGTACCGGCCCGCTGACCAGGGTGACCCGAGCGCCGGCCTCGGCCGCTGCCTGGGCCACGGCAAAGCCCATCTTGCCCGAGCTGCGATTGCTGAGATAACGCACCGGGTCGAGGGCCTCGCGGGTGGGCCCGGCAGTGATTAATACCGAGCGGCCGGCCAGCGCGCCGGTTTCGAACAGGCCAGAGAGGGCATCCACCAGCTGCGACGGTTCCAGCATTCGGCCCGGTCCCACCTCTCCGCAGGCCTGGTTACCCT
>JABURT010000065.1 GCA_014762495.1 Gammaproteobacteria bacterium
GTGAGCTCGGATTCTGCATGGCCGACATGGCATCGAAGTCGATCTTCTGGATGTCGCCCGATTCGGTCTCGCCGGCCCCTTTTAGTTTGTAGTCCCAGCGACAGGCATTGGTGCAGGTGCCCTGATTGGGATCGCGGTGGTTGAAGTAACCGGAGAGCAGGCAACGGCCCGAGTAGGCGATGCACAGGGCACCATGGACGAAGACCTCCAGCTCCATGTCGGGACAGCGTTGGCGGATCTCCTCGATCTCGTCCAGGGACAGTTCGCGCGAGAGAATGACGCGCGACAGGCCCAGCGATTGCCAGAATTTCACTGCGGCCCAGTTGACTGTGTTGGCCTGCACCGAGAGATGCACGGGTGCATCGGGCCATTTTTCGCGCACCATCATAATGAGGCCGGGATCGGCCATGATCAGGGCATCGGGATTCAGATCGATGACCGGCTCCATGTCCGCCAGGTAGGTCTTGATCTTGGCATTGTGCGGCATCAGGTTGCTGGCAACGAAGAACTTCTTGCCCTGGCGATGGGCCTCGCCGATGCCGGTGGCGAGATTATTGAGGTCGAAATCGTTATTGCGCACCCTCAGGCTATAGCGCGGCTGGCCGGCGTACACGGCGTCCGCGCCATAGGCATAGGCGTAGCGCATGTTATTAAGGGTGCCGGCGGGCAGGAGCAGTTCGGGTGCACGCATGGAATATCACGTTATATGATGCTGTCTGGGAAGGCCTATTGTAGCATTTCTGGAGAGTTTTAGTGCGGTATTTGTGGGGGAGTCTATTACTGCTTTCACTGGCCCTGGCCTTCGCCGCCGAGGGGCCTGAGTCGGTAGAGCCACCTGTGCAAATGCTGGAGAGGGTGGCCGGGGACATGCTCTCCACCTTACGGCGTCGTAAGACCGAACTGCGTGACAATCCGGCTCAACTCCGACGTGAGGTAGAAACCACCCTGGTGCCGCATGTCGACCTGGAACTGCTCTCGCGCTTTGTCCTCGGCAGGCACTGGCGTACCGCCACGCCCGAGCAGCGACAACGGTTCAGCCAAGGATTTAAGGATATGTTGATCCGTTTCTATGCCAGTTCCATGCTCGAATACGGGGACTATGATGTGCGATTTTATCCTCTGCGCCTGGAGCCGGAACAACGCCATGCCGTGGTGCGTTCGGAGTTCTACCGTGGGCGGCAGACCACGGCGGCGGTGAACTACCGAGTGGTCCTTCGCGACGGTCAATGGAAGGTGTATGACGTCACCATTGATAACATCAGCGTGGTGACGAACTATCGCGGCAGCTTTGATGCGATACTGAAGCGAGAAGGCATGGAGGCCTTGTTGCAGAAGATGGAACACTGGAACCAATCCGAGACAAGAGACCGGAATACACAACAACAAGAAACACCCATTGGGGGAAACAAACGATGATCATCTTTCGCTGGATCGCCAATGCACTGGCACCCCTAACCCTCATCGGGGCGCTGCTTGCCTTCTGGTACCCACCCGCCTTTCTCATCTTCAAACACGTCTTTCTGTGGATGTTTGCGGCCACCATGTTTGCGCTCGGGCTCGTGCTGCAGCAGGCTGAACTGCGACATACGCTACGCGAGCCGGGTAAACTGGGGCTCGGTGTGCTGACCCAGTACAGTGTCATGCCCCTGCTGGGCGCAGCCGTGGCCTGGTTCAGCGGGCTCGACCCGGCCATTGCCCTGGGCTTTGTCATTGTCGCCTCGGCCCCCGGTGCCATGGCCAGCAATGTCATCGTATACCTCGCCGGAGGGGCGGTGGCCTATTCTATCGCTCTCACCACTCTCGCCACCTTTCTCTCGCCACTGGTGACGCCGTCGCTGGTGGAATGGATCGGCGGCGCCTTACTGCCGGTCCCTTTCTGGGGCATGATGCGAACGATCTTTTTGACCGTGTTATTGCCTTTACTTCTGGGGATGCTGCTGCGGCGACTGCTCTTATCACGTGAACAGGTTCTGGCTACAGCCGAGCAGATCGCCCCGGCTGTGGCGGCGCTTGCGATAGTGATCATTTGTTCCTACGCGGTGGCGGCCAATCAGTCACGTATCGCCAGCGTGGGTCTCGAGGTCATGGCATGGGTTATCGCCATCAATGCCCTGGGCTATCTCATTGGCTGGAATCTATCGCGACTTTACGGTTTCGATCATCGCCACAAGGTTACACTCTCCATCGAGATCGGCATGCAGAATGCGGGCATGGGCGTGGCCCTGGCACTGGCCCACTTTGCGCCCGAGACGGCCCTGCCGGGCGCATTATTTGCTGCATGGAGCGTGTTAACCTCAGCCGGCATTTCATCCTATCTGCGCTGGCGAAATACAAGGCTAAGCTAGATTCGGTCCATTGCGCTGTCTAGCAAGATACCACTGCAATCAGATAACGTGATATTGATACATTTACCCGTGATTATGTGTCTAAAGATTAAGCACTCATGACATAAATCACTACAGCAATGAATCGTGTGGATTGGTCTCTACCTAGGATATTTTTTCTGAGCCTGAATGGATCCATGTATTTGTGAACTGGATCACTTTTTATTCAGTGCTTTGTAGGACATCGCCTACAAAGAACCTATCAAAATATGCCGATAAGTATGTGTACAATTAGTCCGCTAATTGATCTTGTCAAAGCAAATAAGAACACAGTTATTTATTAGGAGAGTTTCATCATGAAAAAAGTTGTTGCGGCTACCGCCCTGGCTCTGGCTTCGTCCTTTGCCCATGCAGGAAGCACCATTGCCACCAACCCGACAGTTATACTGGCAGGCATTGCCGATATTGAGTACGAGCAGTCACTGAGCAAGACGGCCGGTTTCACTGTGAACTACTCTGGCATCAATGATGCGTTTGGCTCTATCAGCCTGATTGGCGGTTCCTATAAGGCAGCTTTCGGCAAGGATTTCGCTGACAACTCCGATAGCACCTTCGGTAAGGGGCTGTACTGGCGCGCCGGTGTCTTAAGCGCCTCTGTATCGTCAGGTACGAGTTCAATATCAGGTGTTCTGCCTGTTGTCGCTATTGGTTACGATTACAAAATTAACAAGAACTTCGTTGCCAGTCTTGACTTTGGAATGCTTGGTGCGGGTCTACAGGTCGGCTACAATTTCTAAGCTATTCGATTGCTGAAAGGCAAAAAAAGCCCCCGTTCCGGGGGCTTTTTTTATGACCGTTCATCAATCGTTGATGTTCTTGAAACGGTGAATTTGTCGGCGCTGTTTCTTGTTGGGTCGCTGAGCAGTTTGGGGCATGGCTGCGGCCATCAGTTTCCTCTGCTCGGCTTCGTGTTCACGTCGGGCGATACTCGCCTCACTTTCTTCATATAGTTTGGCTGCGAGTTTGGCCGGGCCGCGCTTCTCGCTTAATCCGGTTACAGTGATCTCTTTTTCTACAAGGCCCTGACGCACGGTCATGCGGTCGCCCACAGCGACCTTGCGGCCAGGTTTGACGCGTTCTTTATTGACGTGCACCTTGCCACCGTTGATGGCCTCTGTCGCCAGTGAACGGGTTTTATAGAAACGCGCAGCCCAGAGCCACTTGTCGAGTCGTACTTCCACTTTAACCTTATTTTGCGTCGTAATAGGTTGGAACAGTGTAACACCGCATCATAGATAACACAGTCCAGTGGAGGTGAGGGAAAGTCCCCGATGGGTAGGGGTATAAGTGGGAAAACGGAGATTGGGATTTGTCGGCGTGTTATTGCACTCGTACTCGACATATTGCGGTGTTTCCCTGTCTGAATAGCTTCATACAAGGTATTGCGGTTGCCGGTACTATTAATGGTTTATGAACTATCGTGTTCTCTTCTAGAACATTATATAAGGAATTTTTCGAACCCTTACTTTTGCTCACGGGCAATGGCCCGGTAGCCGATATCCTTGCGGTAGGAGACATCCTTCCAATCGATTCGCTCGACCCATTCATAGGCACGGTCCTGGGCCTGGGCCACGCTCTCTCCCAGTGCAACGACGCACAGCACTCGCCCGCCGCTGGTGACGATGTCGCCGTCCTGCTCCGCGGTACCGGCATGAAATACCTTGCGATCGGTTTCTTCACGGGGGATGCCCTGTATGGCGTCACCCTTGGCATAGCTACCGGGGTAGCCTCCAGCGGCCAATACAACGCCGAGAGAGGCGCGCGGATCCCACTCGGCAGAAACACTATCCAGCTTGCCCTCGATGGCGGCGAGAGACAGTGACACAAGATCGGATTTGAGGCGCATCATAATGGGCTGGGTCTCGGGATCACCGAAGCGAACATTGTATTCGATCACTTTCGGTGACCCGTCGCCCATGATCATGAGACCGGCGTAGAGAAAGCCGGTATAGGGCCGTCCCTCATCGGCCATGCCCTTAACGGTGGGTTCGATCACCTCATGCATGATGCGTTCATGGATCTCGGGGGTGACCACGGGTGCCGGGGAGTAGGCGCCCATACCGCCGGTATTGGGGCCGGTATCGCCATCCCCGGCGCGCTTGTGGTCCTGGCTGGTGGCCATGGGCAGGATGTGCTCGCCGTCCACCATGCATATGAAGCTGGCCTCTTCTCCATCGAGGAACTCTTCGATCACCACGCGGTGACCGGCATCGCCGAAGGCATTGCCCGAGAGCATGTCTTGCACAGCGGCAATGGCCTCGTTCTCGGTCATGGCCACGATCACCCCCTTGCCGGCGGCCAGGCCATCGGCCTTGACTACGATGGGGGCGCCCATCTCGCGGATGTAGGCAATGGCCGGCTCGACCTCGGTGAAGTTCTGATAGGCTGCAGTGGGTATCGCGTGGCGGGCAAGGAAATCCTTGGTGAAGGCCTTGGAACCCTCCAGTTCGGCCGCCGCCCGGCTGGGACCGAAGATGGGTTGGCCGGCCTCGCGAAAGGCATCGACCACGCCGATCACCAGCGGTGCCTCGGGCCCGACGATGGTGAGATCAATCGTATTGGCGCGGGCAAATTCGAGCAGGGCCGGGATGTCTTCCACCTCGATGGCGACATTGGCCATCTTCGGCTCGTGGGCGGTACCGGCATTGCCCGGCGCCACGTAGACATTCTGTACCTCGGGGGATTGCGCGCACTTCCAGGCCAGGGCGTGCTCACGTCCACCGGAACCGATCACCAATACCTTCATAATTCACTCTCTCTATACAGGAAGGGGCACAAGGACGGAGTGATGGCTCACTGATACGTCATTGCGCCCCTGATAGGACCGCTACCAATTAATGTCGGAAGTGGCGCATGCCGGTGAAGACCATGGCGATGCCGTGTTCATTGGCGGCCTGGATGACTTCGTCGTCGCGCATGGAACCGCCGGGCTGGATCACGGCCTTGACGCCCATCTCGGCGGCCTGGTCGAGGCCATCGCGGAAGGGGAAGAAGGCGTCGGAGGCCATAACCGAGCCGGGGACCTCGAGCCCGGCGTCCACCGCCTTAATGCCGGCGATGCGAGCCGAATAGACCCGGCTCATCTGGCCGGCGCCGACGCCGATGGTCTGGCCGTCGAGGCAGTAGACGATGGCGTTGGATTTAACGAACTTGGCCACCTTCCAGGCAAACAGCAGGTCTCTCATCTGTTCGTCCGTTGGCTGGACTTCGGTGACGACCTTGAGGTCGTCGAGGCCGACCATGCCGAGGTCACGCTCCTGCACCAGCAGGCCGCCATTGACGCGCTTGAAATCGTAACCGGCGGCGCGCTCGCTGTCCCATTGACCGCAGGCCAGGACTCGGACGTTTTTCTTTTGTTCAAGGACGTGGGTGGCCTCTTCGCTGATCGTGGGGGCGATGATCACCTCGACGAACTGGCGGTCGATGATCTGCCGAGCGGTGTGGGCGTCGAGTTCGCGGTTAAAGGCGATGATGCCGCCAAAGGCCGAGGTGGGGTCGGTGGCGTAGGCACGGTCGTAGGCCGCGGTGATGTCGGAGGC
The DNA here is from genome assembly GCA_014762495.1 of Gammaproteobacteria bacterium. Lineage (GTDB taxonomy): Bacteria > Pseudomonadota > Gammaproteobacteria > Thiohalospirales > Thiohalospiraceae > JABURT01. The sequence continues at coordinate 5,924 of JABURT010000065.1, forward strand.
CAGTGCAACGCCGCAGGGGTTGGCGTGCTTGACGATGACGCAGGCCGGTTCCTCGAACTGCTTGACGCATTCCAGCGCCGCATCGGTGTCGGCGATGTTGTTGTAGGAGAGTTCCTTGCCCTGGAGCTGCTGCGCGGTGGAGACACTGGGTTCGGCCGGGTTGCGCTCGATGTAAAAGGCAGCGGCCTGATGCGGATTCTCGCCGTAGCGCATGGCCTGGGTCTTCAAGTACTGGCTGGAGAAGGTGCGCGGGAACGCTCCCTTTGCGCCATCGCTGTCGATGGCACCGAGGTAATTGGCGATGTTGCCGTCGTAGTTGGCAGTGTGCTCGAAGGTCTTCACCGCCAGGTCGAAGCGCGTGGCCTGGGAGAGGGCGCCTTCGTTTGACTTCATTTCATCCAGTACGCGTTCGTAATCGGACGGGTCCACCACCACGGCGACGTCCTTGTGGTTCTTGGCGGCCGAACGCAACATGGTCGGCCCGCCGATGTCGATGTTCTCGATGGCGGTGGGCAGGTCACAATCGGGCTTGGCCACGGTCTGCTCGAAGGGATAGAGATTGACCACCACCAGGTCGATGGGGAAGATGCCATGCTCGGCCATGATCTCGTCATCGGTGCCGCGACGGCCCAGCAGGCCGCCATGTACCTTGGGGTGCAGGGTCTTGACGCGACCGTCCATCATCTCGGGGAAGCCGGTGTAGTCGGAAATCTCGATCACCTTAATGCCCTGGTCGGCCAGCATCTTGGCAGTGCCGCCGGTGGAGATGATCTCCACGCCCATGGAGTGGAGGGCCCAGGCAAACTCACCGATCCCCTGTTTATCGGAGACGCTGATGAGGGCGCGCTTGATAACGGTCATGATGACTCCTGTAATGCTTGGGTAGAACGCGGATTAGCCGTGTAATCCGTACTCTTTGAGTTTCTTGCGAAGGGTGCCGCGGTTGATGCCAAGGACATCGGCGGCCTTGCTCTGGTTGCCGCGGGTGTAATCCAGTACCGCCTTGAGTAGAGGTTGTTCGACCTCGCCGAGGACCATCTCATAGAGGTTGCCTGGGGTGGTGCCGTCAAGTTCGTGGAAGTAATCGCGCAGGGCGTACTCAATCGCGTTTTGGAGCGTGGGTTTTTCGTTATTGGTTTCAATGGTCATAAAAGATTCTTGTGTGTGTTCTACGGAGCTACTCATGCTGCCAACCCCTCCTGAGCGGACAGTTCGTCAAAAAAGTCGTTAATCATTTGGATTTGTTCCGCACTGCTCTCTACCTGGTTCACGGCCTGGCGGAAGGCACCACCGTGCCGCTGGCCCTTGCTATACCATGAGATATGTTTGCGGGCGACCCGAACCCCGCTGAACTCACCGTAAAATTCGTAGAGATTGTGCAAATGCCCCAGCAATGTGGTGCGTACTTCTTCCAGTGAAGGCTTGTCCATAGTTGTCCCTGTCTCCAGGTAGTGGACCACCTCGCGGAAAATCCATGGATTCCCCTGAGCAGCCCGGCCGATCATTATGGCATCGGCGCCGGTGGAGTCCAGCACAAATTTGGCCTTGGCCGGGCTGTCGATATCGCCATTTGCGATAACCGGTATGGATACGTTTTGTTTTACCTGGGAAATGGTGGCGTACTCCGCGTCACCGCGATAGGCGTCGGCACGGGTACGGCCGTGGATGGCCAGGGCCTGGATGCCGCTGGTCTCGGCAATGCGCGCGATGTTGAGGGCGTTGCGATTGTCAGGGTCCCAGCCGGTACGGATCTTCAAGGTCACCGGCACCTCGACGGCGCCGACGATGGCCTCCAGTATACGGCCCACCAGCAACTCGTCTTGCAGTAGCGCGGAACCGGCCATGACATTGCACACCTTCTTGGCTGGACAGCCCATGTTGATGTCGATGATCTGGGCGCCGTGATCGACATTAAAGCGTGCCGCCTCGGCCATCATGTTGGGATCGGCACCGGCGATCTGGACCGAGATGGGACCGGGTTCGCCCTCGTGGTCGATGCGGCGCAGGGTCTTGTCACTCTTCCACAACAGAGAGTTGGAAGACACCATTTCGGAGATGGCCATGCCTGCGCCGAGCGATTTGCACAGCTTTCGAAACGGCCGATCGGTGACCCCGGCCATGGGGGCGAGGATGACGTTGGGCTCAATCTTGTGGGGGCCGATCTGCATGGCGCGATTCAGTTTCCGGTCATATGCAAGAGGCCGCATATCATACCGTCCGGACGGTGGCGAATAAAGCGCCAGTCCGGGGCCGGATCAGAAATGCGTTCTTATTTGAAATCGAAGGTGTAATTGATGGCCGCGGGGCCAGGGTCCACCACCTCGAGGACCAGCAGGGCCGATTCGCGTGCCCCGAGTCCTGCGCCCGCCATCTCCGGGTTGGAGAGGTATTCCTCGGGCTTAAAGCCTCGACTGGCCACGACACGGTCCTGATTGTCGGTGAAGGTCAGGACCACGACGGGAAAGGGCTGGGCAAAACCGGCCTCGTTCTGCAGCTTGCCATTGATCAACAGGGCGTTGTCGAGATTGGGATGAAGTCGGATATCCTTGTGCTCCAGGGCGAGCTTGGCCAGGTCGCGCGGTAGGGCGATATCGCAATCCAGGTAGGCGCATGCGGTTTCAAGCTGGGGACGCAAGACAGGGAATTTCTGCGCCAAGGTATCACGCATCAGGTAAGCGCCCTGTCCGGCAAGACCGGCCAGCAGCACGAGGATCAGGATGACGGAGGCCAGGCCTTTTATGAGCCCCCCGAGGCGGCCGGGTTTGCCGTCTTTTTTGCGCTTGGCCTTGGGCGGCTTTTTGGGCTTGCGCTTGGCCGGGGCATCCTCGTTGGCAGTCACCTGTCCCGCGGGCAGGTTCTCTTCCAGGGTCTCAAGGGCGTTGAAGACCGTGTCGCACTTGCTGCAGCGGACCTTGCCCTGGGCGGCGCGCAGCTGGTCGGCTGTGACGCGGAAGTAGGTGCTGCATTCGGGACAATGGGTGTACATCGGGCTTCATCCGGCTTTTTGTTTAGTTTTCCTAAACTTATCCTATTTTCTAACGCCTTCCAAGCGAACCCAGTCCTGTTTGTGAACGGGGTCGGCCATTTCAAACCACTGGGCATAGACCTCGCGCAGGCCCTGCGCCTGTTCCTGCAGGATCCCGGAGAGAACAATACGGCCCCCGGGCCTGACCATTTGCGCCAGTTTGGGGGCCATCTCCTGCAAGGGATTGGCGAGGATGTTGGCCAGCAAGAGATCGGCCTGCACCGACGGCAGGGCGTCGGGCAGGAACAACTCCAACTTCTCTTCGAGATGATTCTTTATCGCGTTTTCGCCTGAGGCTACCAGCGCCTGCGGGTCGTTGTCGGTGCCCAGGACCTGATCCGCGCCGAGCTTGAGGGCGGCGATGGCGAGGATGCCGGAGCCGCAGCCGAAATCGATCACGCGCTGTCCGACAGGTGGATGCGCATCCAGCCACTCCAGGCACAGGGCGGTGGTGGGGTGGGTACCGGTGCCGAAGGCCAGTCCCGGATCGAGATGGATATTGGCAGCCTCGCTATCGGGCACATCGTGCCAGGAGGGGACGATCCACAAGCGCTTGCCGAATTGCATGGGCGCGAAATCGTCCATCCAGGCCCGCTCCCAGTCCATCTCCTCAAGTTCCTCCTGCTTCCAGTTGAGCAGGGTCTTCTTACCGAACTGTTGCTCAAGCGAGGCGATCACGGCCTCGATATCGCGGCTGGCATCGAACAGTCCGGTCACCTGGGTCTCCTCCCACAGAGGCGTGGTGCCCGGTGGCGGTTCAAAGATGGGATTGTCCTTGGCATCGCGCAGGGTCACCGCGACCGCGCCCTGATCATGCAGGGCGTCGCTGATGGCATCGATGTCTTGCGACTTCAATTGGAGATGCAGTTGTATCCAGCTCATAGAGGAATGGCGCCCGCAGGCGCCTTACAGGCCCAGTTTCTTTTCCAGGTAATGGATATTGGTGCCGCCCTCAATGAAGGCGCTGTCATTCATCAGGTCCTGGTGCAGGGGCACGTTGGTCTTGATGCCTTCAACGATGATCTCACTGAGCGCCGTGCGGATGCGGCCGATGGCCGACTCGCGATTAGGGCCATGGGCGATCAGTTTGCCGATCATGGAGTCGTAGTTGGGGGGCACTCGATAGCCATTGTAGATGTGGCTGTCCATGCGAATCCCAAGACCGCCGGGGGCATGGTAATTCTCGATAGTGCCGGGCGAGGGCATGAAGGTCTTCGGGTCCTCGGCATTGATGCGGCACTCAATGGCGTGACCGCGCAAGGTGATATCGCCCTGCGTATAGGAGAGCGTTTCACCGGCCGCGACCAGGATCTGTTCGCGCACCAGGTCGACGCCGGTAATCATCTCGGTGACACAGTGTTCCACCTGCAGGCGGGTGTTCATCTCGATGAAGTAGAACTCGCCGTTTTCGTAGAGAAATTCGAAGGTTCCGGCACCGCGATAGCCGATGTCGACACAGGCCTGGGCACAACGTTCACCAATGCGCTTGCGTTGCTCATCGGTGATGCCGGGGGCGGGGGCCTCTTCCAGTACCTTCTGGTGGCGGCGCTGCATGGAACAGTCGCGCTCGCCCAGGTAGATAGCATTGCCGTGAGTATCGGCCAGGATCTGGATCTCGATGTGGCGCGGATTCTCCAGAAACTTTTCCATGTAGACCATGTCGTTGCCGAAGGCGCTGCCCGCCTCGCCCTTGGTCAGGGAGATGGAGTTGAGCAGGTGGGCCTCGGCGTGCACCACGCGCATACCGCGGCCACCGCCGCCACCGGCGGCCTTGATGATCACGGGATAGCCAATTTCACGTGCGATGCGCAGGTTTTCATCCGGGTCATCGCCTAGCGGACCGTCGGAGCCGGGGACGGTGGGCACGCCGGCCTTCTTCATGGCCTCGATGGCGGCTACCTTGTCGCCCATCATACGGATGGTCTCGGCGCGGGGGCCGATAAAGACAAAGCCGCTCTTTTCCACCTGCTCGGCAAAATCGGCATTTTCGGAGAGGAAACCGTAGCCGGGATGGATGGCGACGGCATCGGTCACCTCACAGGCACTGATCACGGCGGGTACATTGAGATAACTCTGGGCTGAAGGGGCCGGGCCGATGCAGACCGACTCATCGGCGAGCAATACGTGTTTGAGGGTACTGTCCACGTCCGAATGGATGGCGACGGTTTTAATGCCCAGCTCACGGCAGGCGCGCAGCACGCGCAGCGCGATTTCACCTCGGTTGGCGATTAGAATCTTGTCAAACATAGGGCTCTCTCGGAAGTCCTGTTGCATGGCCCCGGCATGGCCGGGGCGGGGTGTTTAATCGATGATGAACAGAGGCTGGTTGTATTCCACCGGCTCCCCGTTTTCCACCAGGATCTCCTTGATGGTGCCGGACTTGTCGGCCTCGATCTGGTTCATCAGCTTCATCGCCTCGATGATGCAGAGGGTATCGCCTACGTTCACCTGTTGGCCGACTTCGGCAAAGGGTGCGGAGTTGGGCGCCGGGGCACGATAGAAGGTGCCGACCATGGGTGAGCGTACGGCATGGCCGGTGATCTCGTCACTGGCGGACGTGCTGTCAATGCTTGCCGTGGTGGCCGGCGCCGCGGCAGGTGCGGCCGCGGGCATGGGGGCGACCATAGGTTGCGCGACGCTGAGTTGGCTGGCGCGGCTGATGCGTATCGACTCTTCACCTTCGTGGATCTCGATCTCGGCGACGTCCGATTCTTCCAGTAACTCGATAAGTTTCTTGACCTTGCGAATATCCATAGTCATTGACCTGATAATTAACCGTTTTTATTTACTAAATGATCCAGAGCCGCCTGCAGCGCCAATTCATAGCCCTGTGCACCGAGGCCGGCGATGACGCCCAACGCCAGGTCGGAAAAATAGGAATGCCGACGAAAGGCCTCGCGCGCATGAACATTGGACAGGTGCACCTCGATGAACGGGATCGAGGTGGCTGCCAGGGCATCGCGCAGGGCCACGCTGGTGTGGGTGAAGGCGGCGGGATTGATGAGGATGAATTCCACCTCTTCGGCCATCGCCTGGTGCACGCGTTCCACCAGTTCGTGTTCGGCATTGCTCTGCAGGTGCAAAAGTTGGTGGCCATTCTCTTCGGCCTGCCGGTGCAGACGCTCCACGATGGACTCCAGATCGGCACTGCCGTAGTGACGCGGCTCGCGCACGCCGAGCAGATTCAGGTTGGGGCCGTTGAGGACGAGAATTTTGGCCATGCTTTTACTTAATTTTCAGTTGCTTATAGTAATTTATATAGAAAGCACATGAATAAAGTATACGTGCAGCATCAAATTCTGCAAGAAAGCCGCAAGTTTGTCCATAAAAAACGCCAAACTGCTGCAAATTCGAGGAAGATACTAACAATTTAGGTCTGGACCCGTCTGAGACGGGCATCACACAATGTTCGTGGCTAGAGCAGGGGCTTGATGGATTGCTCGACGTCTTCATAGGTGAGCAGGCTGATGTGGGATTCGACGATGCGCCCCTCGCGATCGATGATGACGCTGTAGGGCAGGGCGCCGATCTTGTTGCCATAGGCCTGGGCGATGCGGATCCCTTCGGTTTCACTGACCATGACCGGGTATTCCACGCCCATGCTGTTCATAAAGTCCACCAGGTCCTGGCGCTTGTCGATGCCAACGCCCACCACCATGAAACCTTTATCCTTGTAATCCTCGTAGAGCCGGACGAAGTCAGGCAACTCCTCGCGGCAGGGGGGACACCAGGAGGCCCAGAAGTTGAGCAGGATCACCTTGCCATCCCATTCGGCGATGTTGCGCATCTTGCCCTCGGTGTCGGGCAGGCTGAAGTCGGGGCGGTAGTTATCGGGTTTTTGCTGCAGGCCTTGCTGGGCGAGGAAGCCGCCCACGGCGGCGACGGCGGCCAGCAGAATGATGATCAGGGTCGATTTGGTCTTGCTCATGGGTATGGGTCTTCTTGTCTAGCGGCCACCGGTGCTTACCCGGTGGCCGATGGGATTGCCAGTTTGATTAGAGTGCGGTCATGACCTTTTCCAGGTGGGCACGGAACTGCTCTGCGTCCATCTCGCCCACTACGCGCAGCTCGCGTATCTCCTTGCCCTTGGCGTCGAAGAACAGGATCGCCGGCGGCAGGAAGACCCCGGTGTGTTTGAGTACGGCCTTGTCCTTCGCATCATTTTCTGTGACATCCACCTTGAGCAAATTGAAGTTGGCCATCAGCTTGCTCACCTGCGGATCGGTGAAGACATATCTCTCATAGGTCTTGCAGTAGGTGCACCAGTCGGCATAGAAGTCGAGCATGGCCGGCTGGCCCTTGGCCAACTGCTGCTGCAGGTCGTCCACGGTCTCGATCTTTGTGAACTGGCTGCTCTCCTGGCCACCCCCCGCCGCGCCGCCGACCATGACGCTACCGCCCAGATTGCTGCCGTGCAGCGGTGCCTTGAGGTCGCCGCTGCCGCCGGTGAGGCTGGCGAGGAAGAAGATGGCGCCGTAGACGAGGACGATGACCCCGAACCCCTTGCGCAGCTTGTGCCAGCCGCTGGCCCCGTCCTTGATGGGTTCCAGGGCGCCGATGTAGACGGCGGAGATAAGGAACAGCGCCGCCCACAGGAAGGTGGTCAGCCCCAGTGGGAAAATACTGGGCATGCGCTCGAGGAAGACCAGGGCCACGGCCAGCAGGATCACCCCGGCCACGGCCTTGACTACGTTCATCCAGTTGCCGGCACGGGGCAGCAGTTCACCGCCGAGCAGGCCGACGGCCAGCAGCGGCAGGCCCATACCGTTACCGAAGGCAAACAGGG
>JABURT010000067.1 GCA_014762495.1 Gammaproteobacteria bacterium
CGGCGCTCTACCATGCCCAGGCCATTACCCTCGATGGTCATCTAGATAGCAGTGACAATCTCACGCCCGAGGTCATCAAGGGTATGCTGGTTCAGGCCAACAGTCGCTATTTCGCCGTCTTCTTCTGGTTCGCCCTGCTTGGACCGGTGGGGGCCGTACTGGCCCGGCTCCTGCCCATGCTCGAGCAATGGTCACGTCCCGAAGAAAACGAGGGCAAGAGCTTTGAGTCCGGGCTCTGCCTGGCGACACGGCGCCTGCGTAACTGGATGGAGTGGCCGGTGGTGCGACTCGTGGCCCTGGGCTTTGGCATAAGCGGTAGCTTTGTGGACTTCTGGCAGACCGCCAAAAACATGTTTCTGGCCGACAGCCGGGAACTGCTCACGCGCTGCGGATTCGCCTCGGTGCAATTGAAATATCATCTTAACGATGATGGTGGCATGGTCTTGAACGAATCACCGCAGGACAGCGAACAGGAAAAGGCCCTGATCCTCGACGTACGTGACCTGCTGCGTCGCACCATTATGTTCGGCCTGGCGGTCCTCGCCCTGCTGACGCTGTATGGACTTCTGATCTAAGATCATCACCTTTCTTCCTTTCGAGTCCTGACATGAAACAATTGATATTGGGCGGCGCGCGCTCCGGCAAGAGCGCCCTGGCCCAAGGCCTGGCCGAGCGAAGCGGGCTGCAGGTGGTCTATATCGCCACCGCCACCGCCGGCGATGCAGAGATGGCTGAGCGTATTCGCCGCCACCAGGCCGATCGTCCCGTGCACTGGCAGCTGGTGGAGGAACCCCTGGCCCTGGCCGAGGCCATCGAGGCCGCGGCGGGCCCCGATCGCTGTATTCTGGTAGACTGCCTCACCCTTTGGCTAAGCAATCTTCTGGTCGCCGAGCAGAGCGATCTGGAGTCGCGGCATGCCTCATTGCTCGAAACGGTGGCGCGCGTCCCGGGCCACCTCATTCTGGTCAGCAACGAGACCGGCATGGGCGTGATTCCCATGGGCGAGCTGACCCGGCGCTACGTCGATGAGGCCGGTCGCCTGCATCAGGCCCTGGCCCAGCGCTGTGATCGCGTGACACTGACCGTGGCCGGCCTGCCCCATGTATTGAAAGGAGAACCGATTGAGTTTTAAGTGGCTGGAATCCCCCCTGCACCCCGTCTCGACTTCACACCAGGAACAGGCCCTCGCCAGACAGGGTCAACTCACCAAACCACCCGGTTCACTGGGCCGACTGGAACAGCTTGCCGTGCAGCTCGCTGCGCTGCAGGGAACGGATCAGCCGGGCGTGGACCCGGTACGCATCGTCGTCTTCGCCGCCGACCACGGTATCGTGGAAGAGGGGGTCTCGGCCTTCCCCCAGGCGGTCACCGTGGAGATGGTGAAAAACTTCTCCCGCGGCGGGGCCGCCATCAGTGTGTTGGCCCGATCCCTCGGTGCCCGGCTTGAGGTGGTCAATGTTGGCACCGCCGGCGAGGTGGGCGAACTACAGGGCGTGATCAACCAGCCTGTCGCACAAGGCACCCGGAGTTTCCTGACGCAATCCGCCATGGATGAGGCTCAGCTTGGTTCGGCACTGGCCGCGGGTCGCGATGCGGTGGCCCGTGGCGTGAAAGAGGGTATGCGACTGTTCATCGGTGGCGACATGGGCATCGGTAACACCACCGCCGCCACCGCCGTGGCCTGCGCCCTGCTGGGCCTGGACGCTACCGAGCTGGCCGGTCCCGGTACCGGCCTCGATGAGAAGGGCGTGGCACACAAGGCCGAGATCATGAAGCAGGCCCTCTCCCATCACCAGGCGGCGCTCAATACCCCACTGGATATCCTGCAGCACGTGGGTGGTTTCGAGATCGCCGCCCTGGCCGGGGCCTATATCCATGCCGCGCAACAGGGAGTGCCCAGCCTGGTGGATGGCTTCATCGCCACCAGTGCCGCCCTCGCCGCTGTGAAGTTGAAGCCGGAGCTGGCGGACTGGCTGTTGCTGGCCCACGCCTCGGCCGAGCCGGGACATCGCCGCATGGTGGAGGCCATGGGCCAGGCACCCTTGCTCGACCTGGGCATGCGACTGGGCGAGGGCAGCGGTGCCGCCGTGGCGGTAAACCTGCTGCGCTCGGCCGTTGATCTACACAACAACATGGCGACCTTTGCCGAGGCCGGTGTATCCGAAGGAGATTGAGATGGAGAGCGTATCCACCACTATCGACCTGATTCGCCACGGCGAGCCGGTGGGCGGGCGGCGCTATCGGGGCCAGATCGATGACCCGCTGAGTGAAAAGGGCTGGACGCAAATGTGCGAGGCGGTGGGCGAGCATAAGCCCTGGCAGATGCTCTACAGCTCCACCCTGTCGCGTTGCGCCGACTTCGCGCACGAACTATCCGAGCGCCACGGCCTGCCACTGGAACTGGATCCCCGCCTGATGGAGATCGGCTTTGGTGAATGGGAGGGGCGCACCGCCGCCGAGCTGCTGGAGCAGGACCCGGATACCCTCAGCCGTTTCTGGTCCGACCCCGTTAATCACCGTCCCGCGGGCGCCGAGGCCCTGACCGATTTTAGGGATCGCGTGGTCGGGGCCTGGGAGGAGATCATCGCCCGCGAGGCGGGCAAGCACCTGCTTATCGTCGGTCACGCCGGCATGATGCGCATGATTATCAGTCATGTACTGATGATGCCCATCGAGCACATGTTCCGCATTCAGGTGCCCAATGCCGGTATCACCCGTATCCAGGTGGACGGGCTCGGCGAGTCCGCCCTGCCGCGACTCATCTTCCATGCAGGCCAGCTCTAAATGAAGGGATTCTGGCTGGCCTGGCAATTCCTTACCCGCCTGCCCGCGCCGGTCTATCGGGATGTGTCTGACAGGGAGATCGGCGCCTCGCAGGCCTGGTATCCACTGGTCGGTCTACTCATTGGCCTGCTGCTCTATGCGGCCGACTGGGCCCTGCAACAGGGGCCTTTCTCCATGACGGTCGTCGCGATCCTGATACTGCTCCTGTGGGTGGGCGTCACCGGTGCCCTTCATCTGGACGGCCTGGCCGATATCGCCGATGCCTGGATCGGTTCACAGGGCGACAGGCAGCGTGCGCTGGAGATCATGAAGGACTCTACCTCCGGGCCCATGGGAGTGACCGCACTCATACTGCTGCTGTTGTTAAAGTTCGCGCTGCTGCAACAACTTCTGCAACAAACGGGCGGTGCATTATTGCTGATCTTCATCCCTGTCCTTGCTCGGGTTATCGTGCCGCTGCTGTTTCTCTCCCTGCCCTATCTGCGTCCCTCCGGGTTGGGTCGAGCCCTGGCCGATCATCGTCCGCTCGTGCCGATGCTGGTCATGACCCTGGCACTGTTGGGACTGGGCTATCTTCTGAACGGGTGGCACATATTGATCCTTGGGCTCGTCCTGTTGTGGTCCTGGCTCTGCCTGGGACTGCTCTTCAGGCATCGCTTCGGCGGCCTGACCGGCGATATGGTCGGCGCGGCCATTGAACTCAGTGAAGTGGCCCTGCTCATCGGCGCGATCTTCCTCGTCTAGGCACAGCTTTTGACCTTGAGTAACCCCTTCAGGTCTGTGGTGGAAGCCGTACAGGGGCTGTAATACCATAGTCTTTCATTTCTTCCAGCACTCCCGGTGACTAACTCTTATGAAAGACGCTTCTGCTTCCACAACCCCCCAGACCATCTACCTGAAGGATTACAGCGTCCCTGGTTTCCTGATCGATTCGGTGCACCTGACCTTTGTCCTCGATGAGGCATCCACTCGGGTGCAGTCACGCCTTGTAATACGCAGAAATCCCGACAGCTCAGAAACGGATCAAGGATTGCGACTGGACGGTCAGGAGCTTGAGCTGATTAGTGTCGCCATCGATGGCCGACTGCTCGATGGCAAGGAGTACACGCTGGGTGAAGAGAACATGGAGATCGCCGAGGTGCCTGATGCCTTCGTGCTCGAGATCGAGACCCGCATACAGCCGCAAAACAATACCTCGTTGGAAGGTCTGTACAAATCCAGCGGCAACTTCTGCACCCAGTGCGAGGCCGAGGGCTTTCGCAAGATCACCTACTACCCCGATCGACCCGATGTCATGAGCGTGTTCACGACCCGCATCGAGGCGGACAAGGGTAAGTACCCGGTGCTGCTCTCCAACGGTAACCTGGTCGAGAGCGGCGAACTGGAAGACGGGCGTCACTATGCCGTGTGGCTCGATCCGCACAAGAAGCCCAGCTATCTGTTTGCCCTGGTGGCCGGTCATCTTGAACATATCGAGGATCGCTACACCACCCTGAGTGGACGCGAGGTGGTACTGCGTATCTACACCGAGCAGCACAATATCGACAAGTGCGATCACGCTATGCGTTCGCTCAAGCGTTCCATGCAATGGGACGAAGAGGTCTATGGTCGCGAGTATGATCTCGACATCTATCACATCGTCGCCGTGGATGACTTCAACATGGGGGCAATGGAGAACAAGGGGCTCAATGTCTTCAACACCAAGTTCGTCCTCGCCAAGCAGGAGACGGCCACCGACAACGACTTTATTAATGTCGAGGCGGTGATCGGCCACGAATATTTTCATAACTGGTCGGGCAATCGTGTGACCTGTCGTGACTGGTTCCAGTTGAGTCTCAAGGAGGGCTTCACCGTCTTCCGTGATCAGTCCTTTACCGCCGATATGACCTCGCACGCGGTCAAGCGTATCGATGACGTGAACCTGTTGCGCAATCACCAGTTCCCCGAGGATGCCGGCCCCCTGGCCCATCCTGTGCGCCCCGAGTCCTACGTCGAGATCAACAACTTCTATACCGCCACCGTGTATGAGAAGGGGGCCGAGGTGGTACGCATGCTCTACAATTTCCTCGGTGCCGAAGGGTTTCGTCGAGGCACCGATCTCTACTTCGAACGCCATGATGGCCAGGCGGTGACCACCGACGACTTCGTGCGCGCCATGGAGGATGCCAGCGGGCGAGACTTCAGCCAGTTCCGCCTCTGGTACAGCCAGGCAGGCACGCCTCGGGTCGAGGTCAGCGATGAGTACGATGCCTCGAGCCGACGCTACAGCCTGCATGTGAAACAGTCGCGCCCTGCGATAAATGATCAGGATCTCTCGCAAGCCATGCACATCCCGCTGGCGATGGGCCTGATGCGCGAGGATGGGACCGTGATGGAGCCAAAACTTGACTCTGGCCCACAGGCGCAGGATGGCACCGTGGTGCTCGAACTGACCGAGCATGAGCAGAGCTTCCATTTCGTTGACGTCGACAGTCGTCCCATCCCATCCCTGCTGCGTGGATTCTCCGCGCCGGTGATACTGAATTACGACTACAGCCGTGCGGATCTTGCCTTCCTCATGGCCCACGATGCTGATCCGTTTAACCGTTGGGAGGCGGGTCAGCAGTTGATGTGCCAGGTGATCCTGAGGGCGATGCAAGACTACCGTCATGACAGGCCGATGACCCTGGATGATTCACTACTTGAAGCCGTCGCCAAAACCTTGCGCGAGCCATCGGACGACTGGGCCCTGGAGGCCAGGGTACTGGGGCTGCCTAGCGAGAATTATCTGGCCGAACGCTGTGAAGAGGTCGATCCGGAGGCGATTCACCAGGCGCGGCGTTTCATTAAACGCGAACTGGCGCGTCGCCTGCGCAGTGACTGGATCAACCGCTACCAGTCCAGTCGAGTTCAGGGTGATTACGGGCTTGGCGCCGAGGAGATGGGCCAGCGAAGCCTGACCAATGTCGCGCTCTCTTACCTGATGGAACTGGAGGAACCCGCGGTGGCCCAGATGTGTGCCCTGCAGTACGAGGAGGCCGATAATATGACCGACCAGTTGGCGGCTCTGACGGCACTGGTCAATACCGAGTCCTCGCAGAAGGAGCGCTTTCTCGGTATGTTCTATGACCGCTGGCAGGATGAGGCCCTGGTGGTGGACAAATGGTTCAGCGTACAGGCCACTTCGCAGGCCGACGACACACTGGATCGTGTCACGCAACTACGCAGCCACCCGGCCTTTACGCTGAAAAATCCCAACCGTATGCGATCTCTCATCGGCGCCTTTTGCATGAATAACCCACGTCATTTTCACAGTGTCGATGGACGCGGCTATGCACTGCTGGCCGAGACGGTCCTGGCACTCAATGACATGAACCCGCAAATCGCGGCGAGATTGCTAAAAAGCGTTGGCCAATGGCGCAAGCTCGAGCCAGCGCGTCGCGAGCTGATGAAGACTCAGTTACAACGTATTAAAGACAAAGAGGGGCTCTCCAAGGATGTATACGAGGTGGTATCCAAGAGCCTGGGTCAGGAAGAAGCGTAGATCTGTTGCAAGTTTGTGAGCTTTAAGATCACGATATTTACAGCCGATACAGCTTGTTAGATACTGTTCATATTAATGCAGCCCTGATCCACAGGAGTTATATACCATGCAGATAGGCTCAAATCCCGGCATGCAGGCCGCGACATCACTTATGCAGTCCACTAGCCAGGTGGTCAAATTGTCTGCCCAGCAGACACAGGTGTCCAGCCAGAATATGTCCGAGGCCAAAACGGGCGCTCTTCAGAACACCGCTCAACAAATGGCCTCCGCCGTCGAGAGAAAAGGAAACACCATCGACGTTATGGCCTAAGGCGTCGATTAAGATGGGGCAAAGTGTGACAGGGTTCACGCTTTGCCCCATTTTTTATGCCTGAACTCAATATCAAAGGCCCTGGTGTCGAACTAGACTTTATACAGTCCTTGTATATTGCAATTTGGAGAGTGACATGAAGGTCGGTGGTAGTGCAGGTTCCCAGGCGGCACAACAGTTGATGCAGGCCACGAATCAGGTGGCGCAGATGTCTACCCGACAGTTGCAGGCCGTCAATAACAACCTTAACGAGGCCAAGGCCGGCGCCTTGCAGCAAACGGCACAAATGCAGTCCTCCGCGGCCGACCGTAAGTCCCAGCAGATTGATGTAATCGCCTGATCATTTCCGTGGCCTGATCATGGCCGCGGCAAGCAATCCCCATCCTATTAGAAACAGCACGCCACCCAGCGGTGTAATGGCGCCAAGCCAACGCAGGCCCGATATGGCAAGCAGGTATAGCGAACCTGAGAAAATCAGGGTGCCAAGCGCTAGGCTGACACCGCTCCAACGCAGGCGTGCATCGTCCAGGCGCTGTTGCCAGATAATACCGATCAGCACGACGCCCAGTGCATGAACCATGTGATAGAGCACGGCGGTCTGGTAGATCTCCAGCAAGTTCGCTTCCAGATGCTGTTTCAAGCCGTGGGCCCCGAAGGCCCCCAGCGCGACAGCGGTAAACGCGAGTATGGCACCGGTTGCAATCAATCTATTGGACATGGATTAGTCCTCGTCACAATCAATTATGTAATCCAGCATATCTTCCTCGGTCTCGATCACCGTTTCGGACACGGCGATATGCCGGATGCTGATACCCGACTCTTGCATCAAATCTCGGTTGCCAGTTAACAGAGGATGCCACTCTGGCAGCTCCTGGCCTTCGTATATCAAGCGATAGGCACAGGTCTGTGGCATGAAATGAAACTGGTCCTGTATGTTGTCCGGCGTCAGCTTGACACAGGTGGGTACGAGCGTGGTGCGCTCCTCATAGCAAGTACAGAGCTGTTTTTGCATATCAAGGTAACGACAGGCCAGGCTGGTAGTACAGATCTCTTCACTGTCTTCGTCTTCAAGTTTGATGAGGCAACAGCGCGCACAACCGTCACAAAGTGACTCCCATTGCTCGCCGGTCATCTCATTGAGGGGAGTATTTTTCCAAAACGGTAATTTGTTCATATCGCTACGCAAGATATCGATGCCATGGAAGCTTGGCAATGGTTTTACCTGACTTGAGTACAGTCATGCGCAATTAGGGGGAATATCCCATCAGCGCCAGGATGGGTTCCAGCCCAATGTGTCGTTCCAGGGTATCGGCGAGGCGTTCGATATGCTGTTCGCGCAGGGCGTTGATATCCAGCAAGGCCTCACGACTTTCCATACCGGCCCACTCCAGCAATGCGCGACAGGCCTGCGGGTGATCGAATAGACCGTGCAGATAGGTACCCGCAACCTGGCCATCTTCGGAGACAGCGCCATCCTCACGCCCCCCGTCCAGGAGCAGGAACGGCCGTTGTCGCGCCGGGCCTTCGCTGTGTCCCATGTGGATCTCATAGCCCTCTACCGTTACGCCGTTATGGCACAGACGCCCGCTGACCCGGCACAGTTGCTTGTCGGCGGTGAGCGTGGTTTCGAGCGCCAGTAGCCCGAGCCCCCGCTCAGTGCCGGCGGCACCTTCCACACCCTCCGGGTCATGGATGGCCTGGCCCAGCATTTGATAGCCGCCGCAGATACCCAGTACCCGTCCGCCGTAGCGCAGATGCCTCAGGATATGCGCCTCCCAGCCCTGTTTGCGTAGCCAGGCCAGGTCGGCACGTACGTTCTTACTGCCGGGCAGGATGATGAGGTCCGCCGAGGGTGGCTGACTGTCCGCGGGGACCATGAGCAGGTTCACCTGTGGATGCAGGTGCAGGGCATCGAAGTCGGTGTGATTGCTGATGTGGGGCAGGATGGGGACGGCCACGGTCAATGCCTCACCCTGATCAAGCACCTGGCTGTGCGAGGGCAGGGCGTCTTCGGCCTCGATGTAGAGCCCGTGCAGGTAGGGCACGACGCCGAGCACCGGTTTGCCGCTGTATTGCTCGAGCCAGTCCAGCCCCGGTTGCAGCAGGGAGACATCGCCTCGAAAGCGGTTGATGATAAAGCCGCGGGTACGCTCGCGCTCGCTCTCGGATAAGAGCTCAAGTGTCCCCACCAGTTGGGCGAAGACACCGCCACGGTCGATATCCGCCACCAGTGCCACCGGGACATCGGCGGCCTCGGCAAAACCCATGTTGGCGATGTCGCCCTCGCGCAGGTTGATCTCCGCCGGGCTGCCGGCCCCCTCCACCAGGATGCAGTCGTATTGTTCGCGCAGCCGTTCATAGGAGGCCATCACCGCCTCGCGAGCGACCTTCTTGTAATCGTGGTAGTCGCGGGCATCCATATCGGTGAGCGCCTGGCCATGGATGATGACCTGGGCCCCGGTGTCGGAGCTCGGCTTTAACAGGACCGGGTTCATGTCCACCGTGGGTTCGATGCCGGCGGCCTGGGCCTGGGCCGCCTGGGCGCGTCCGATCTCGCCGCCGTCGGCGGTGACGGCGCTATTGAGGGCCATGTTCTGGGGCTTGAATGGGGCGACGCGAATGCCGTGGCGGGCCAGCATTCGACAGAGACCGGCCACCATGACGCTCTTGCCCGCATCGGAGGTGGTGCCCTGGATCATGAGAGTGTGTGACATCGGGCCATTATCTCACAGGGGCCGTGGCGGAGCATTGCAAGGGGCTTTTCCGTTACACTATGGCGATGATCTTTCACGACCCCTGGACCGCCCTGGTCATCGTTCTGTCCGCGCTGTTGCTGGACCGGCTGCTGGGCGAGCCCTTTATCTACCACCCCCTGGTGGGCTTTGGACGCATCGCCGCCGCGGTCGAACGGTTGCTTCGCCGTGAATCACACTCACCACGCCGGCAGGTCGTACAGGGCGCCCTGGCCGTGACCTTGCTGGTACTTCCCCCCGTGCTCCTGGTGGTCTGGCTGGACAGCCTGGTCGTGGTCTCGGCCGTGACGGACATCATCCTGCTCTATCTTGCGCTGGGGCTTCGTAGCCTGCAGGAGCATGGTGCCGAGGTGGTGGCGGCCCTGGAACAGTCGGACCTGCCGAGGGCGCGCGAGCAGGTCGGCCTCATCGTCAGTCGCAACACCGCGGACATGGACGAGCCGGGCGTGGTCAAGGCGACGGTCGAATCGGTACTGGAAAACGGCAGCGACGCGGTCATCGGCACGCTGTTCTGGTTTCTGCTGTTCGGCGGGGCCGGGGCGGTACTGTATCGCCTGGTCAATACCCTCGATGCCATGTGGGGGTATAAGACCGAGCACTACCTACATTTCGGTCGGGCCGCCGCGCGACTGGATGACTGGCTAAACTGGCTGCCGGCCCGCCTGACGGTGCTGTTGTACGGCCTCGGTGGTCGGCTGCTGGAGGCTCTCAGGGCGGCCCGGCGTCAGGGGCGTGAGTGGGAAAGTCCCAATGCCGGCCCGGTGATGGCCAGCGGCGCGACGGCGCTGGCGCTGGAACTGGGCGGCAGTGCGGTGTATGGCGAAGAACGGCGTGAGCGGCCACTTCTGGGTATGGCCGGACATCCCCCCAACAGGGCGGATATTGACCGTGCCCTGCGCCTGGTACGCCGCAGTGTCATCCTCATCGTCGTACTCCAACTGCTGATCGCAGGAGGCTGGACCATTGCTTGAACATGGCGGTGGGCTCAATCACGCCGCGGCCCGGTACGGCATCCCCCTGGAGCACTGGCTCGACCTCTCCACCGGCATTAATGCCGATGGCTGGCCGGTGCCAGCGCCGCCCGAATCGTGCTGGCAACGCCTGCCGGAAGAGGATGACGGTCTGCTTGAGGCCGCGCAGGGTTATTATGGCAGCGACGCGCTGCTTGCCGTGGCGGGCTCGCAGGCGGCCATCCAGCTCTTGCCCAAGCTGCGCACGCGCTGCCGCGTCGGCCTGTTCGCACCCGCCTATGCCGAGCACGCCCATGCCTGGCAAGTTCAGGGCCATGATGTCACGGTACTGAATGAGGATGCCCCCGATATCGATGCCTGCGACGTGGTGGTGGTGATTAACCCGAATAATCCCAGTGGCCGTCTCTGGCCACCGCAAGTATTACAAGACTGGCAGGAACGCCTGGCCCTGCGTGACGGCTGGCTGGTGGTGGACGAGGCCTTTATGGATGCCACGCCCACTCACTCCGTAATCCGCCGCGGCCCCGCTAGTGAGGGGCTGGTGGTACTGCGCTCATTGGGGAAATTCTTTGGGCTGGCCGGTTTGCGCGTGGGCTTTGTGCACGCCTGGCCCTCCTTGCTCCTGGCCTTGAGAGAGGTGCTGGGGCCCTGGAGTATCGCCCACCCCTCGCGCTGGGTTGCGACGCGGGCCCTGCAAGACCAGGACTGGCAAGAGGCCATGCGGTCTCGCCTGCAGCAGCGCGCTTCGCGCCTTGCTAGCTTACTCAGCGAGTACGGATTTGAACCCGCCGGTGGCACGGCCCTGTTCCAGTGGGTCCGCAGCTCCCGGGCGCGGGCGCTACAGGATGCCCTGGCATGCCAGGCGGTGTGGGTACGGGGCTTTGATGAACCGTCCAGCCTGCGTTTTGGCCTGCCGGTGACTGCCCCGCAGTGGCTGCAACTGGAGCGGGCCCTGCAGGCCGCGGTTGCGAATAGAGAGATCGGGGTGGCCCATGAAGCTTAGGGTATTTTTACTGTGGACACTGGTGTCAGCCCCCCTCAGCGCGGCCGAAGTCAACGATGCCCTCGGACGGCCGGTGGTGCTTTCCGAACCGGCCCGGCGCATCGTCAGCCTCGCGCCCCACGCCACCGAGCTGTTGTTTGCCGCCGGCGCAGGGGAGCGTGTGGTGGGCGTTGTGGAGCGCAGTGACTATCCCCCCGAGGCACGCGATCTGCCCAGGATCGGCAACTATACGCGGCTCGATCTCGAGGCCATCCTCGCCCTTAAACCAGACCTGGTGGTGGCCTGGCATGGTGGCAATTCACCCGATACCCTAAGTCGCCTGCAGGCGCTCGGATTGACGCTATATCTTACCGAAACCGGGGGCTTGTCCGGCATACCGAGAGATATTCGGGCATTGGGTGATTTACTCGGTACCCAGCGCACCGCCAACCAGGCCGCCCGTCATTTCGAGGACGAACTGGCGGCATTGAGGCAGAAGTACCGCGAGCAACGCCCGGTGCGGGTGTTCTACCAGATCTGGACCTCTCCTCTGATGACCCTCAATGGCAAGACCATGGTCAGTGAGGTGATATCCCTTTGCGGCGGCGTAAACATCTTTGACGACGAGCCTATCCTGGCGCCAAGCGTGGACATCGAATCGGTCCTGCAACGTCGGCCACAGGCCATTATCGCCAGTGGCATGGCGGCGGAACGTCCCGAGTGGTTACAGGCGTGGCGTGACTGGGATAAGCTGCCGGCGGTTCGCTACAATGCCCTGTACCACATCCATCCGGACCTGATACAGCGCCAGGGCCCGAGGATCCTGGAGGGCGCCAAAATCATGTGCGCCAATCTGAGCGAGACCCGTCGTAAAATGAACGAGGAGGGGAACCCCTAATGTCCGCGCATGAGTTCGACTCACTGGAGTCGCTTCAACAGTTCATCGCCGATCAGCCTGCAAGCCTGGTCTACTTCTCCACGCCCCAGTGTAATGTCTGCAAGGTTCTCAAACCCAAGGTCGTGGAACTACTGGAGACGCGTTACCCGGAGGTGAATTTTGTCTACAGCGATGTAGCCAAAATCCCCGAGATCGCGGCACAGATGAGTGTCCTCACGGTACCGACCCTGGTGCTCTATTTCGATGGACGGGAATCGGCCCGTTTTGTACGGAATTTCAGTCTCGGTGAGCTGGAGTCGGCCATCGAGCGACCGTATTCGATGATATTTGGGTGAATTTGCAAACAGATTGTGAATTAGCGCACGTGGCGGACGAAAATGACTCAACATTGGACATTTATTGACCGATACTAGATATATCAGGCGTGGAGAGAGATGATGGATTTATCCGCAGGAATTTCAGTCACACAACTCGAACAGAGCGCGACCCGTACCGGTGATGCCGTTGCCATCTCGGTGATGAAAAAGGCCATGGATGCACAGGCCTCGGCCGCCGCCCAGCTGATCGAAAGTGTCCCTGCCCCCTCTGCCAGCCTGCCCGCACACCTCGGACAGAACGTTAACGTCAAGGTTTGATTCCTCCCGTATAGTAGTAGCGTATACGCCGGACACGAAGATTGCGTGTCCGGCTTTTTTTATGTTCAGGATGAACGGTATACCCAGGGAGCGGGCACAAGTCCCGCGGGCGCATGGAGAAGGTGAGACCCGAATCGGTCGCGAAACTGGCCTGGGCCATGCGCAGGAGCGGGATGGCCATGGGCGTTCTTGATTACCTAAGAACCGACTATGCCTGCACGGCCGCCATGGGAAGACAGACATAAAAAAACCGGCTAATCGCCGGTTTTTTTATGTCTGTAGTGAGAATCTGTTACTTCACAAAATCCCGCTGTATCTGCCTCAACTTGGGCACCTTCAGCCCAGCCTCATCGGCGAACTGCAGGGCACGGGCCAGTCGACCCGGCGCGGAGCGGCCCATGTTCTTGTGTTCCAGATCGCCCTGGATCCCCTCTACCATACCCTGGATCAGTTTTTCCCGATCGAAAGTATGGCCGGTGAGCCATTCCTGTATATCGATGACTTCACCCGCCACTTCGCGGGCCAGTGCCTCGTGCTGGGACCAGAGGTCCTCGACGGTGCCACCGATTTCGAGGCCGGTAATGTTGGTGGTGAGGATATAGACGTTCTTGCGTACCAGCTCGTACTCCATCTCATCTTCACTGCCCACCACCCTGCATGGGATCTCCAGCGTGGCGAGGGCATCTTCCAGGATGGCGGCGGCGGGACCGAAGGCGGGTGATGAGATCAGGACCTTGAAGTCCTGGCCCTTCTTCTTTTCAAACCAGACCGAGATCACGGTGGGCCCCTGTATGTCGTGGGCCTGCCAGTCACGGGGCAAGAGTTCGTTCTGCAACAGGCCGAGCCGATTACGCCACTGAGAGGGAA
>JABURT010000103.1 GCA_014762495.1 Gammaproteobacteria bacterium
CTACCACGCCCTTTGCATGCTCCAAATGGATTACAATGGCGCGGCATCAGGCAACGAAGAATGACATGGGACACCGATATCGACCGCCGGCGGCAAAGAAGTCGCCCTATATCACCGCGCAGGGATTTCAGGCCTTGCAGGAAGAGTTCTCGGCCCTGTGGGAGCGACGCGCCGTCGTCACACAGGCACTCTCCGAGGCGGCGGCAGAGGGCGATCGCTCGGAAAATGCCGAATACATCTATCGTAAAAAGGAACTGCGTGAGATCGATCGACGTATCCGTTACCTGCAAAAGCGTTTGCCTGAGCTGACCATCGTCAAACAACTGCCCACCGAACGCGAGCGTGTATATTTTTCCGCCTGGGTCACACTGGAAGACGCAGATGGTCAATCGTATCGCTATCGCATCGTCGGTCCCGATGAGATCGATCCCGAACGCAATCTTATCAGCATGGACTCGCCCATGGCTCGCGCATTAATGAAGCGCAGTCTCGATGATGAGGTGACAGTCATGACGCCGCGTGGTGAACGTGAGTATGTCATTGTCGACGTGAGCTATGACGAGCCTGAAGCGTGACGCGAGAGTCCGCCCCGCGGATCGCCCATGACGATCACAAAGCCCGGTGTTACCAGGGCATGGCACTGCCATCAAAGCGCAGAAACTGGCCGCTTTGTTCAAGATTAAAGGTATCCACCAGGGTGCGCATCCCGGTCAGGCTCTTCTCCACCGTGATCGGCGCCGAATCCCCTCCCATGCGAGTACGCACCCAACCGGGGTGTAACAACAACACGCCGACTCCCTGTGGCTTCACCTCATGTGAGAGACCGACCATGGCCGCGTTCAGGGCCGCCTTGCTGGAGCGGTAGGCGTAGTCGCGCGGCGAAGTGATGTCGGCGATGCTGCCCATGTGACTGGTAATGGTCACAATCAGCCGCTGCGTACTGGCCGCCACATTGGGCAGAAGTGCCTCGCTGACCCGCATGGGGCCAAGCACGTTGGTGCGCAGGGTCTCGTCCCAGGCCTCGAAGTCGATGCTGCCCACGGGGTCCTGACCCCAGCGCTCGAAATAGACACCGGCATTATTGATCAGCACATCGATGGGCCGATCGGTAAGCTCGCGCTGCAACTGCCGTAACTGGGCACCGGAGGTCACATCCAGTCGATGCAGGCTGACATTGTCCTCGGTCTCGGCCAACTGTTGGAGGACATCGGCCGAATCCGGATCGCGACAGGTGGCAAACACGCGCCAGCCGAGCCTGGCATAGGCCTCTACCCAGCCCAGGCCCAGCCCTCGGTTGCTACCCGTCACCAGGATGCTTCCGCGCGGTCTCGATGATTCCGATAATGCCATGGACAACTCCCCCTCGTCTGATGTGAACTAGACACTCCATACAGCATAAAACAGAGACCATGACGCTCATAGACACCCATTGCCATCTCGATGTCGAGGCCTTTGATACCGACCGTGACGCGGTCTTGTCCCGCTGTCGTGACAACGGGATCGAACAAATCATCGTACCGGGGATCACCGCACACGGCTGGGATAAATTGATACAGACCTGTACTGCCCATGACGGCCTGCATTATGCCCTCGGACTGCACCCTGTCTACACAGCGCAACATGAGGAGGCCGATTTGCAGCGCCTGCAAGAACGCGTGGCAAAGCAACGACCTCTGGCCATCGGTGAGATCGGGCTCGATTTCTATATCGACAAGCCGGACAAGGAGAGACAGATCCACTTTTTCGAGGCCCAGCTCGTCATCGCCCGCGATCACGATCTGCCGGTCATCGTGCACGTGCGCAAGGCACACGACCAGGTCTTGAAGTCGCTGAAAAGGATCGGGGTGCGCGGCGGTACCTCACACGCCTTTAATGGCAGCCTGCAGCAAGCGGACCAATACATCGAACTGGGATTCAAACTGGGCTTTGGCGGCATGCTCACCTTCGAGCGATCAAACAAGTTGCGAAGGCTGGCTCGTGAGCTGCCGCTGTCATCCCTGGTGCTGGAGACCGACGCCCCGGACATGACCGTGGCCTCTCACCGCGGCGAGCGCAATAGTCCCGAATACCTGCCCGAGGTGCTCACCTCACTGGCTGAGGTGCGGGGCATGGACATCGACGAAACCGCGGCCGCCACCACGCACAATGCACGCGAGCTGTTCGGCCTGCCCTAAGCGATATTTGTCAGCACCGAGCGCTCACACTATGATCGGTCGCCAGTCGACAAACGAGCAAGCCCATGACCCCCGAGCGTTACCAGAGACTCAAGGCCATTCTCAATGCCCGTCAGCCCGATCTCACCGTGTTGATGGAGGATGTGCACAAACCCCGAAACTTTGCGGCGATCCTTCGCAGTTGTGACGCCGTCGGCATCTACGAGGCCCATGCCGTGGCCCCTGGCGGGATCCCATTCAAGCGCCCCAAGGCGGCGGCCGGCTCGACGCGCTGGGTCAAGATGCGTCGCCACCCCGAGGTCCATCAGGCAGTGGCGCAACTGCGCGAACGCGGCATGCGCATCATCGCCGCCCACCCCTCGCCCGAGGCGGTGGACTATCGCGACTACGACTACACCCAGCCTACCGCCATCATCATGGGCTCGGAACTCACTGGGCTGAGTGAGTCAGCGCTGGCCCTGACCGATGAGGTCATCGCCATACCCATGCAGGGCATGGTGCAGTCGCTCAATGTCTCGGTGTCGGCGGCTTATCCTGTTCGAGGCACAAAGACAACGGCAATTGGCCGGGCAGTATGAGCAACGCAAGCTGGATGAGGCGACCTATCAGCGCCTGATGTTCGAATGGGGCTATCCCAAGCTGGCGCACTTTTATCGCCAGAAGAAACTGGACTACCCGCCTCTGAACGAGGAAGACGGCGGGCTGATTCGTGATGCCATCACGATCCGCTGAACAGGGCGTAGCCGAGATAGGCAAGGCTGGCGAGGGCCAGGCCACCGCCCCACAGGGGTAACCAGTAAATCCGTGCCCGCAGACCGGCCATAAACAACAATATTCCAATCAAAAGGCCGAACAAGGCGGTCCCGGCGATCATACCCTCGTTGACCTGGCTCCTGGCCATTGCATCGACTTCCATGCCTTCACGGTAACGCGCCACGATGGCCTACTCCGCCGCCAAGCAGCGATTGCGGCCGCCCTTCTTGGCCCGGTACATGGCGTCGTCGGCGCGTTGGAACAGACTCTCGACGCCCTCACCGGAGCGGATTTCGGCCAGGCCGCAGGAGATGGTGACCTCGACCTTGCGACCATTGTGATGAAAATGCATACCCTCCACCTTTTGCCGAATCTTTTCCGCCAGCTTCATGGCACCATTGATGGTGGAGTTGGGAATGATGAGTACAAACTCTTCTCCGCCGTAGCGTGCCACGAAATCAACTCGACGGACGGACTTGATCAAAATCTCCGCCACCGCCTGCAACACCTTGTCACCCGCCTGGTGCCCAAAGTCATCATTTATTCCCTTGAATCGATCCAGGTCCCAGACCGAAAGCACAAACGGCGTACCATAACGTTCATAGCGCTCCACCTCATCAACGATGCGCTCATCATAGGCCATGCGATTGTGGACACCGGTGAGGGGATCGAGCATGGCCTGCTTGCGTTCGTTTAGTAGGCGCTCCTTTAACACCTCGGAGACGATCTCAAGCGCATTCATGCGCGCATTGACCTGGTTCATCTCATTGAGGATCTTGGCCTGGTGGGTACTGGCGGCACTGGTGAATTGTTCCAGCGAGGTGGTGATCTGATTCATGGACTTCTTGATCTCACGCTTGAGCGTATTCAGATCGGTAGCCGCCTCGAATTGTTCGTTCATGGCCGTAATATTGCGCTGCAGAGTACGCCCGAAGCTGTTGGTAATGGTAAAGGTCTCGCTTTGGTTACTGACCAGGCTGGAGACCAGGCCCTGCATGTCCTGGAGATTCTGCTTCATCTCGAGCAGGAATTCTTCCAGTGACTCACGATCGGGCGTTTCAAACTTATGATAGCGTGCAATAAACTGTGCGACTTCGTGTACACAGTTGAGCAGTTGCTCGCGGCTTACCCCGCCGCTGAGGGCATTTTTTATCGCCTCGAGTTTTTCTTCCTCTTGCGACGGGACCGATAGCATATCCAGAAGCTTTAGTAACACCTCTTCGATATGCTGATAGTCGGCGGCCCCATTCTCATCAAGGACAATTTCTTTACTACTGGCTTGCATAGCCTGTTGCAGATTCTGGATCAGATCCTGCCAGGCAGTGGCATCAAGGGTGCCTTTCTCCTTGACCACGGCCTCTGCCAGCTCGAGAAGTCGTTTCCGTTGCGTGCCTGGTAGCTTTGGCGCGGCAAGCAAATCGGCGAACAGACCCACCGGCAATTCCAGCAAGAGTTGTTCCGGTGTCTTGTGCACGTCCTGGCCGAGCAAGTCGCCAAGACGGCTATTGAATGACTCTAGCTGTTCCAGTGAAGCGGCTTCACGTAGCTCAAAGCGCATATCGCTGAGCAACTGTAGCAGGGGTTTATCGTACTCGTTGACGCCATAAGTCATCCGCACCAGCAGCCGCCTAAGTTCACTCTCTATGGCGGCAAACTCATCACTACCCGGCACCTCATGATTGTCCTGCGACTCTTCCATCAACAAACCTGTCAGACTATCTGCACACTATCGGGGATCTCGATCTCCATGGAGATGGGGAGGTGATCGGAATAGGAGTGATTGAGCACCTTGGCCTCGTGAACCTTTAGCTCGGATGAGACCAGGATGTGATCAAAATGGACACTGGGCTGCCAGCTTGGGAAGGTATGAAAGGCATCCAGTGGTTCGATCAAACTGGTGTTGCGAAACAGGTGCTTCATTTCCGGACTGTTGGGCGAGGTATTGAGATCCCCCATCAGTACGACATGGTCATAGTCCTGGCTCAACTCGGCGATGAACCCCAGCTGCTTGATACGCGCGCCCCGGCTTAGAGAGAGATGAATATTAAACACCGCCAGGGATTCGTTCTGGTTTCCGAATCGCGCCATGCACACCCCACGCCCGGGGATTAGACCCGGTAGTTTGTGCACGACCAGTTCACTGGGGCGAAGACGGAACAACATACCACTGGAATGCTGGGCGAACTTGCCCAGCTTGCGATTGATGCGATGATGCCAGAACGGAAAATCGGCGCGCTTGGCCAGGTACTCGGTGAGATTGATATGATTGCTTCGCATGCTGCCGGCATCGACTTCCTGCAATCCGACGATATCAAATCCCTCGATCTGCTCTGCCACGTTGTCGAGGTTCTGAAAACGTGCGGCGTGTGGAAAGATGTGTTTCCAGCTATGCAAAAAATAGTGATGCGCCGCACGCGTTTCGATTCCTACCTGGATGTTGTAGCTCAAGAAGCGCAAGCGCATGCCGCGTTGCGACTGAGTGTTATTTTCCAGTGTCTCTGCGATAACCTCGGGCGCAGTCGTCACCTTGGCGCCCTCTTTAGATAGGACATACCATTTCACCCAGTTTTTCGGTCAGCTTGAGATTCTCGCTATAGTCCACCGGGCAGTCGATGATGGAAACGGTATTGTCCTCCAGCGCCTTCTGCAAGGTAGGCAACAGGTCCTCGGTCTTTTCGATACGATAGCCCGTGGCACCGAAGGCCTCGGCATACTTCACGAAGTCAGGATTATTGAAGTCGATATTCGACTTGCGACCGAAACCATTCATCTGTTTCCACTCGATGAGGCCGTAGGCGCTGTCGTTCCAGATGAGGATAACAACGGGCGTGCCCAGTCGCATGGCCACTTCTATCTCCTGCGAGTTCATCATGAAGCCGGCATCACCGGTCACCGCCACCACCTTGCGATCCGGATAGGCCAGCTTGGCGGCAATGGCACCGGGCACGGCAATGCCCATGCTGGCAAAGCCGTTGGAGATAAGACAGGTATTGGGTTTTTCACAGCGGAACATGCGCGCCATCCACATCTTGTGCGCGCCCACGTCGGAAATGGCGATATCTTCCATCTCCATCACCGTGCGCAGATCCCATATGATCTTTTGCGGGGTGACCGGAAAGTTATTGTTTTCCTTGTGCTGGCTCATGTCATCCACCAGCGCCTTGCGCAGACCACGCATGGCATTGCCGGTGTGGGGACTGGCGATCTCGGCAATACGGTTAAGGCTGTGCTTCACATCACCCAGCACACCCACGGCGACCGGGTAGTAGGCATCGACCTCGGCCGGCGAGGCATCGATATGGATAATGGTGCGATCCTTGGTGGGATGCCACAGATAGGGGTGATATTCCACCAGGTCATAGCCGACACAGATCACCACGTCGGCACGGTCGAAACCGCAGCTGACATAGTCCTTGGCCTGCAGACCGGCCGAACCCAGGGCCAGCGGATTCTTGGCGAACGGCACGACACCCTTGGCCATGAAGGTATTGGCCACCGGGATATTCAAATCCTTGGAAAAGTTGTGCAATTGCTTCCAGGCCTTGGCCCGCACCACGCCGTTGCCGGCAAGAATAATGGGGTGCTTGGCGTCGGAGATCATCTTCGCCGCCTGCTCCACCTTTTCCTGAGGCGGCACCGGTGCCACCGGCTGCTTGATCATGAGGGGGTGCTCATCCTCCGGCATATCCATCTCGGCGATGTTCTCCGGGAACTCGATGAAACAGGCGCCGGTCTTCTCGGTCTGCGCCACCTTGAAGGCCTTTCGCACCACCTCGGGAATGATATTGGGCGTCAGCAGCCTTGCAGAGTACTTGGTGATGGCACGAAACATCTCCTCAAGGTCCAGCACCTGGTGGGATTCCTTGTGCAGGCGATGAGTGCTGGCCTGGCCGGCGATGGCCACCACCGGTGCGTGGTCCATGTTGGCATCGGCGACGCCGGTGATGAGGTTGGTGGCACCCGGGCCGAGGGTACCAAGACAGACACCGGCCTTGCCGGTGAGACGGCCGTAGACGTCGGCCATGAAGGCTGCGCCCTGTTCGTGTCGAGTGGTGATGAACTTAATATGTGAATCAAGCAGTGAATCCATCACATCGAGGTTTTCTTCTCCGGGAATGCCGAAGATGTATTCAACCCCCTCGTTTTCCAGACACTTGACGAACAGGTCGGATGACTTCATCTGGCTGCCTCCCATTGACTATTACATTGCATTGCGAAACTTACTTGCGCTCCTTGGCGATCAAGGCATCCACCACGTCCAGCGCCTGCTCATGTCCACCGGCCATTGAGGCACTGGTGCGATACTTACCCTGCACGACAAGTGCCGGCACGCCATCTATGCCATAGGCTCGGGTCTGGCGCTGTGCCCAGCTTACCTTGCTATTCACGGCAAAGGACTGAAAGGTGCTCGTGAATTCATCCTTGTCTACGCCATGGGCGGCAAGAAAATCGGTGACCTCATCCAGATCATCGAGTCGCTTACGCTGTTTGTGTATGGCATCGAAGATAGGACCATGGACCTTGTCGAGTACACCCAATACCTCGGCGGTGTAAAAGACACGGGCATGAAAGGCCCACTTGGCATTGAAGACAGCTGGCATGCGTACGAACTCGACATCTTCGGGCAATTGTTTTTCCCATGCCTTGATGTGGGGCTCGAAGCGATAGCAGTGCGGACATCCGTACCAGAACATCTCCACCACCTCGATCTTGTTACCGGTGCTGGTCTGCTGAGGCGGCTGGATCTCCAGATACGCAAAGGCCTCTTCCTTATCCGCGGCAAGACTTGCCTGCGGGACTATCGAAACGGCGAAAACAAAACCAAGGAACATCGCCTTGAAGCATTTCATTTCATCACTCCGGTTATTGTTTTTCTCGATTATCCACGATTTAGAGTATAGTGCCAGCGCGTTGGTGTACACCATTGAATTTTGTAAAAATGGTGTCACGCCCCTGTCGAGAAGACAGCCTAAACACGCCAGGGTTCAAGGAGTCTGTATGTCCGATCAGTTCAATCTTGCGCAATTTTTGAGTCAACAATACCTGTGTGAATCCTTGACCATGCGCCAGGTTCAAACCCTTATTAATCACACTGAATTTGTCGCCTGCGAAGAAGGCCATATCATCACCGATATTGGTGACGTGGGCGATGCCCTGTATTTCGTCATTGGTGGCGAGGTCGCGCTCTATGCAGAGAAGGACAATAAACAGGTCGAGGTTGGCCGCCTGGTGGAGGGTGAACTCATCGGGGAGATGTCATTTTTCGATCACAAGCCTCGCACCGCGCGCATGGTCGCCATGAGCCTGGATACGCGACTGCTCAAACTGGGGCGTGAACAGTATGAACGCCTGCGCGTGGATCACCCCTTCATCGCGGTGAACCTGCTCGAACACGCCATCATCAGCCTCGACCACCTGGTGCGCCGAGTCACCATGGACGTCACAAGTTTCAATCTCTACATGGCGCAGCAGGAAGAGGACGCCGGTACACCCGAGTAGACGGCTTTAGGCGTTATCGATGCAGTCGACGCCGGGCTCTGTGCCCGGCGTTCGTCCGTCTAGAGCTCACCGTAGGAGTGCAGTCCCGAGAGGAACATGTTGACACCAAGGAAGGCGAACAGGGTGACAAACAGGCCGACGATGGCCCACCAGGCCAGTGGGACGCCACGCCAGCCCTTGGTCAGGCGCAGGTGCAGCCAGGCCGCGTAATTGAGCCACACGATCAGGGCCCAGGTCTCCTTCGGGTCCCAGGACCAGTAGCCACCCCAGGCCTCGGCCGCCCACATGGCTCCGAGCACGGTGGCAATGGTGAAGAAGGCGAAACCCAGCGCGATGGACTTGTACATCACATCGTCCAGCATGGCCAGTTCCGGCATGCGCGAGGCAAAAAAGCCGTCGGGATTCTTTCTCCGCGCGCGCTCCAGAAACAGGTAGGCAACCCCCACCATCGCCGCCAGGGCGAAGGCACCATAGCCAATAAAGTTGGCGGGCACATGGATCTTCATCCAGTACGACTTGAGCGCCGGCACCAGAGGCTCGATGACATGGGCCTCGCGGCTGAAGGTGTACCACAACAGGAAGGCCACCGATGCACTGATCACCAGCATGACGAAGCCGCCCAGGCTGCGGGTTTTGTAGCGGCGTTCATAGTGCAGATAGATGAGCGAGGTGAGCACGGCGAAGAGGATGAAGACCTCGTAGAGGTTGCTCACCGGGATATGGCCGACATCGAAGTGAATCAGGTAGGACTCGCGCCAGCGCACCATGAGACCGATGAAGCCCATGGCGGTGCCGGACCAGACCATGGCGGAGGCGACCTTGTTGATAAATTCCGACCCGCGCAGCAGGCCGATGAAATAGGTCGCGGTGGCCAGCACGTAGAGCGCGCTCATCCACATAATCGCCGACTGGCTGGAGATGAGGTATTTGAGGAAGAAATTGCTCTCGGACCGTTGCAGGTCATTGCCATATAGCAGGATGGCCCCGA
Organism: Gammaproteobacteria bacterium; assembly: GCA_014762495.1. Taxonomy (GTDB): domain Bacteria; phylum Pseudomonadota; class Gammaproteobacteria; order Thiohalospirales; family Thiohalospiraceae; genus JABURT01. Next base: position 9,415 of record JABURT010000103.1, read on the forward strand.
TGCTAAGAGCACCCACTACCAGCGACAGCACCTGAATCGCGCGCCAGCGCCAGCCAATCACCACCAGGGTGACGGCGGACATGTAGAGGATCCCCACCTCATAGGCGTCCATCAAGGAGGCGTATTTGACGTGTGCAAAAATGGATGCGGCCACTACCACTACGGCCCACAACCAGTCCCTCAGGGTCAGGGTCTTGTAAAAAGGCGGGCGTTCCATTAGCTCGCGCATGGAATCTTCTGTCATGGACATTTCTCTTCCTCCCGGGTTGCCCCGTTATTTGATGGGCTTGAGCAGTTTTTCCATGCGTCCTGCCAGCGCATCGAAATCGGCCTTAAAGGCAGGCAGATCACGATCACCGCTACCGGCAAACAGGACACGGGTCTGTCCGTCCTGCTCGCTCATCCATACCCAAACACGTTTATGATGTATATAAAACATGAAGAAGACACCGATGATCAACATCAGGCAGCCCAGATAGACCAGGTTGGTCCAGGGCGCACGCGCGATCTGAAGGCCCGAGGCCTCGATGTGCTTGAAATCCTGCAACTGCAGGAACACCGGCGAGCCATAGCGGTGGATCGCCGACATGGCATTCAAACTGTCATCAAAGAACTGGATCTGGGCATCGCTGATCCCCTGTGAGGTATCGATACCTTCCTGCTCCAGTACATCGACATAGATGGCGCGGAATACAGCAACCAGTACATTCAGCATGGCCTGTACGCGCTGTTCCAGTTCCGGGTCATCGGCACTCAGGCCCTCGGAGACGGCATCGTAGCCACCGCGCACGAAGCGCTGCACGGCAGTGATGATCGAGTTGGCGGCCTTGGCCTGGGTTTCCTCGTCGACCCCCACACTCCTGGCCATGTTCATCATCTGCGTGGTCACGATACGGCGCACACGCGCCTCATCGGTCATCGCCTCGCGGAAGTTCATGAAGCGATCGAGCGACAGCTTGTCATCGGCGGGAAAGTGCAGAAAACGCATCGGGCCGCCCACCTCGGTGCGCACGCCGGTGAGAAAGAAGTTGCGGCCGTCGAAGATCATCGGCTGCATGAAGGTGTTGTACTCATTGGCCTGGCCCTGGGCATCGCGCAGCTTGTAGGAAAAGCTGGGGCCATAGTTGAGGCGTTCCTTGCCCGAGGGGTGCCCCTCGGGTGCCTGGTCGATATTGAACAGGCGAAAATCTTCCACTTCCAGTACGTAATCGCCCAGCGGGGTACTGAGGTTGTAACTCTGGTTGACCTTGCCCTCGACCTCGCTACTGCCGCCATCGAACAGGCCCCAGGCGCGCAGATCCAGCTCCGAACCGCCGTCGCGAAAATCCGCCTGATAGATGGCGTAGCCCTTGTAGACCAAGGGGTGATTCACGGCAATGGTGGTCTCCAGCGGCTCTTCCCGTTCGGGATCGTGGATGACCAGGTCCGATTCAAAGGATTTGGGCTGACCGCTCGGGTAGTGCTCGGTTCGAAACTCCTTCAACTCGATGAGGAAGGGCAGGCGCTGGACCAGGTAGCCCTCCTTGACACCGATGAAGGCGATGCGAGAGGTGCCGCCCTCGGAGATGTAGACCGAACCGCGAAAGGCAGAGTTGTCGGTATCGAGGAAGCTCTGATCGGGCACCTCGGTGGCCATGATGTCGCGGGTCTCGATCACCTTCTGTCCGGTGGCGAGCTGGAACTTGAGGCCGATGTTGGCATCCAGGGCGGCACCGATGCAGATCACCACGATGGAGACATGGGTGAGCAGGTAGCCCATGCGGTTAAACGCGCCCTTCTTGGCTGCCAGCACAAGATGATCACCGTGGTCCTTGAGACGGGCCTTGTAACCCTCCAGCTTGAGAATGGGCTGGATCTGCTTGAGCGTGTCGTCCGCGCTACCCTCGAAACGCCACTCGCGTACGTTGTGAAAATTGCGCAGCGACTTTTCCTGCACATTGAGTCGGTACTGACGCATGTCGCGCAGCATGCCGGGGGCATTGCGGTAGACACAGACCGAGGTGGAGACCAGCAGGAAGGCAAGGATGGCCCAGAACCATGCCGTGCCGTAGATATCGTAGAGGCCGAGGTGCTCGAAGACCTCGAACCAGAAGGGACCGAACTCGCTCAGATAGCCGGTATAGGCCTGGTTCTGCTGCAACACGGTGCCGATGACAGAAGCGATGGATAGCGCCACCAACAGGGTGATGGCCAGATTCATGGAGCCAAGGAATTCCAGCAGAATTCGGCCCATACTGCGTTGCGCTACTCGTTTGTTTTGTGTGGCGTTCACAGCCCCATCCAGTCTTATTCTTTGTGATTCGAACTTTGTCCGTAAATCACGCAACAAGTTCAGTAGATTTTTGTCCCCTAGAGACAACAAAGGGTGGTCACGGACCACCCTTGCTGCTGACTATGCCTGACGGCTGCTCAATAGAGACCTGAGATATACTCGGCGACCGCCTTGATCTCGGCACTGGTCATCTTGGAGGCAACGTCCCGCATCATCTGATTCGGGTCGTTGGCTCGATTGCCTTCCTTGAAATCATTCAGGGCCTTGACGGTGTAGGCCGCATGCTGACCACCCAGCTTGGGATACTTGGCCGCGGGGTTGCCGGCACCGGTAGGACCGTGGCAGGCGATGCAGGCGGCAACACCGGATTCCATGTTGCCACCGCGATAGATCTGCTCACCCAGGTCTACAAGCTTCTTGTTGGCGCTGCCGATCTTGGTGGTCTGCTTGCTGTAGTAGGCGGCCAGGTCGGCCATCTTCTCAGCATTGAGGCCAGCCACCTGACCCATCATTACGGGATCCTTACGCTCACCCGACTTGAACTCGGCCAGCTGCTTCTCGATGTAAGCGGCGTGCTGACCGGCCAGCTTGGGGAAGTTGGGAGCGAGGCTGTTACCGTCTGCACCATGGCAGGCGGCACAGGTCGCGGACAACTTCTGACCACGCTCGGCATCTCCGGCGGCATGTGCAGTAGTAGCGACACCCATAACGACTAGCGCTGCAACAATAATCTTTTTCATAACCCTTCCTGACAATTCAAATAGCGAAACCTATTTGCTGTTTTCCACCATGTAGGACACAGCATTCTTGACATCGGCATCGCTCAGGTTGGCCCAGCCGCCCTTGGCGGGCATAAAGCCGGATTTACCCTGGAAACCCTCAATGGCGTGCTTATTGAGAGTGTCCATACCTTTCGCGAGACGTGCCTCCCAGGCTGCCTTGTCACCAACCTTGGGCGCGCCGGCGGCACCAGTCCCGTGGCAGGCGAAGCAGGCCTGTTGATAAATCTTCTGACCGGCTGCGGTGTCGGCAGCAGCGGCAGTACCCATAACACCCAGAGCAAGAACAACGGTAGTAACGACCTTTTTCATTATGAACTCCTTCCAACCACATGGGATAACGGCGAACGAAAAACACTATGTTGCCGCCATGATACAATGCCCGGCGTTCGTCCACACCCTTCGGTGTAAAAAAACGGCAAAACTGTATAACAGCCCCCCCTCCGGGTCAACCAAACCGGGCCAAAGCCCCTTGTAAATACTCAGGAATTGGCCCGACGATCCGCTCAGAGCGATGGATATGAAAACAGGCAGTAACCCCTATCAACAGTCCGCATATCTAACCAGCGCCCACAACCTCGGTCAGTGTCCGGATGACCAGGGCGACGAGGTGGCCTTCGCCGGGCGCTCCAACGCCGGCAAGTCCAGCGCCATCAATGCGGTGGTGTCGCAGAAGAGCCTGGCGCGAACCTCGAAGACACCGGGACGGACCCAGCTACTCAATTTTTTTGGCGTGGACGAAACCCATCGGCTGGTGGACCTGCCCGGCTACGGCTTTGCCAAGGTGCCGGCAAAGATGAAACAGGCCTGGGTGAGGTTGATGGAGGGCTATTTGCAACAGCGCCAGTCGCTACGCGGCCTGGTGCTGGTGATGGACATCCGCCACCCCCTGACCGAGTTCGACTGGCAGATGCTGGCCTGGTGCCAGCACGTGCAGATGCCGGTACACATCCTCCTGACCAAGGCCGACAAGCTCAAATTCGGTGCCGCCAAGACCGCCCTCCTGCAGGTGCAGAAGACGCTCAAGGCCGAGGGCATCGACGCCGGTGTGCAGCTCTTCTCGGCTACCAAACGCCAGGGACTGGAGGAGGTTCGTGCGGTACTCGATATGTGGATGGGATTCGGGGACGCGACGGACAACTAGTTTGCCCGTGCCTTGGATACTTGTGCCCGTTCTTTGGGTACTTGTGCCCGTTCTATGGGTACTTGTGCCCGTTCTATGGGTACTTGTGCCCGTTCTATGGGTACTTGTGC
>JABURT010000105.1 GCA_014762495.1 Gammaproteobacteria bacterium
AACTTGAGATTCAGATCAGCGTAGGCATGACCGTATTCGTAGGCTTGAAGGGCAACGAACACAAAGCCCAAAACGACGGTCAGGAACAGCCCCAGGATCAGCTGTTTGCGGTTATCCTTTTTCAGACCCCAGTGTGCCCATGTTACTGTCAAACCAGAGGTCAGCAGGATCAGGGTATTGATGGCGGGAATTCCCCAGGCACCCATGACCTTGAAGGCTCCACCAACATCAGCCGGGCCATTGGTTGGCCAGACATACTCATACCCTTTCCATAACAGCTCATTGGTCATGGCATTGCTGCCATCACCTGCCAGCCATGGACCTGCCCATTGACGTACATAGAACAGGGCACCGAAGAAAGCAGCAAAGAACATTACCTCGGAGAAGATAAACCACATCATCCCCATTCGGAATGTGCGGTCTACCTGCTCATTGTAAAGTCCACTCTCACTTTCCTTGATTACAGTACCAAACCAACCAATCATCATGATGGCCAGCAAGGCAAGACCTAGATAGAACCAGACTGGACTGCCCCCATGGATCATGGAGGCAAAACCTCCCAGCATGGAGAACAGCGCGATCGAACCGACCAAGGGCCAATAGCTTGGTTGCGGCAGATAGTAACTACCTGATGTGTGTGACATAGCTACCCCTCTCTTATGGTAGTAATGGCAAGCGCTTATCGTAAGCTCAATGACTTACAGACGTTCTTGGGAGAACGGGCTGAGCACTTGCCAACTCACTCCGTCCCGTATTTACTTGTTCATTTTTTGTGATGTCGAAGAATGTATAGGCGATACTGATAGTACTCACATCTTTGGGCAAATCAGGGTCAACAAAAAACCTCAGGGGCATGACCTTTTCCTCACCAGCGTCGAAAGGCTGTTTGTTAAAACAAAAGCATTCCATTTTGGTGAAGTATTTGACGGCCTTCCCGGGCGCCAGAGATGGAACGGCCTGTGCGATCATTCCTTCGGTGGAGAGATTTTTAGCGAAGTAGCTCACTTCCTTAATCTCACCAGGATGCAATTGAATCTTGTGTACCATCGGCCGGAATTCAGAACTTGTATCCCGACCAACATTGGCTAGAAATTCAACCGTGATCACACGTGTGTTATCAACCTGTGCCATAGGCCCTGAACTTACCTCGTACTTACCTTGCTCAATATCAAGGAAGCGACCGTTAAGGCCCAGGGTATCGCACATAAGGTTGTAGAGTGGAACCAATGCAAAACCAAAACCGAACATTGCCACCGTTGCTATCAACAAGCGACGAACTAAACGGCTATTGGCTTGATTTAGTTCCTGCTCAGCCATATCAAATCCACCATCTAAAGACTATGAATCCAAAATAAAAACCAAACACGATAATCATCAACAGAATCAAGGTTATGGTTAAACTCTTGTCCTGGTGGTTATTATCTGAACTCATATATTGCCTCATACTGCTAGTTCTCCGAATAACGTCCCGCCTATGGCGGGACGTATCACAACGACCTACTTGACTTCAGGTGGAGTCTCAAAGGTGTGATAAGGCGCAGGTGAAGGAATGGTCCATTCCAGACCTTCGGCACCTTCCCAGACTTTGTCTGTTGCCTTTTCGCCACCGCGAATGCTCTTGATGACCACCCAGAGGAAAATCAGCTGGCTGGCACCAAAGACGAATCCACCAATGGATGACCACATATTGAAGTCAGCAAACTGCACGGCATAGTCGGGAATACGGCGAGGCATGCCTGCCAGTCCCGAGAAATGCATGGGGAAGAACAGCACGTTGGCAGAGATCATGGACAGCCAGAAGTGCCACTTACCCAGTGTTTCGTCGTACATATTGCCGGTCCACTTGGGCAACCAGAAATAGACAGCGGCGATGATGGCAAATACCGCACCGGTCAATAGAACGTAGTGGAAATGGGCAACTACGAAATAGGTATCGTGGTACTGGAAGTCAACCGGTGCCACACCCAGCATCAAACCGGTAAATCCACCGATGGTGAAACAGAACACGAAACCGATGGCCCATAGCATTGGAGTTTCGAAGGTCATCGACCCCTTCCACATGGTGGCGGTCCAGTTAAACACCTTAACTGCCGTGGGTACCGCGATCATCACCGTGGCATACATGTAATACAGTTCGGCGGCCACCGGCATACCAACTGTGAACATGTGATGCGCCCAGACGATGAAAGACAGGAAGGCGATAGCGGCCACGGCATAGACCATGGAGCTGTAGCCAAACAGCTTCTTGCGGGCGAAGGTCGGGATGATGTGTGAGACCACGCCGAAGGCCGGCAGGATCATGATATAGACCTCGGGGTGACCGAAGAACCAGAAAATATGCTGGAACAGAACCGGGTCACCGCCACCGGCGGCATCGAAGAAACTGGTACCGAAGTTGCGATCGGTCAGCATCATGGTCACCGCACCCGCCAGTACCGGCATAACTGCGATCAGCAGGAAGGCGGTGATGAGCCATGTCCATACGAACAACGGCATCTTCATCAGGGTCATGCCCGGTGCACGCATGTTCAAAATGGTGGCGATGATATTAATCGCTCCCATAATGGACGAGATACCCAGCAGGTGTACCGAGAAAATGAAGAAGTCGGTACTGTCGGCTGCAAAGGTCGTGGACAGGGGGGCGTAGAAGGTCCAGCCGAAGGCAGGACCACCACCTTCCATGAACATAGTGGAGATCAGCATCAGGCCGGCGAAGGGCAGGATCCAGAAACTCCAGTTGTTCATGCGCGGCAGGGCCATGTCCGGTGCACCGATCATCATCGGCACCAGCCAGTTGGCCAGTCCCACAAAGGCCGGCATTACGGCACCGAATACCATGATAAGACCATGCATGGTGGTCATCTGGTTAAAGAACAATGGATCGACCAATTGCATGCCCGGCTGGAACAATTCAGCTCGAATCACCATGGCCATTGCACCGCCGACCATGAACATGATAAAGGCGAACCACAGGTACAGGGTACCTATATCTTTATGGTTTGTTGTGAATAGCCAGCGCGACAAACCCTTCGCTGGCCCGTGGTGTTCATCATGTGACATTACTGTACTCATTATTTTTTACCTCCAAGAGCCTTAGCGCGCGGCCTTCACATCGGAAGCCTGTACCGCATCACCGGTATCATTGCCCCAGGCATTACGCTCATAGGTAATAATCGCGGCCAAATCGATATCGTTCAGCTGCAGGCCAAATGCCGCCATGGCGGGATTGGTCTTGCTGCCGTGTATGACGATGTCCAGGTGGTCAGCAACTGGACCGGTGACAATCTTGCTGTTCACCAGGCCTGGGAAGACACCTGGGATACCTGCACCGTTCGCCATATGACAGGAGGCACAGTACTGGTTGTACAGGCCTTCACCCTTGCTCATCAGCTCACCCAGGCTAAGGGTCTTGGCTGAAGACGCTTCGGCCTCGGCCATGGCCATTTTCTGATTGGCTACCCATTGATCGTACTCGGGCTGTGTGACGGCCTTAACTACGATAGGCATGAAGCCATGATCCTTACCGCACAGTTCTGCACACTGACCACGGTAAACACCCGGTTCTTCGACGCGAGTCCAGGATTCGTTGATATAGCCGGGAATGGCATCACGCTTCACCGCAAGATCAGGCACCCACCAGGCATGGATAACATCCTGCGAAGTCAGCAGGAAGCGAACCTTTTTCTTAATCGGAATGACGATAGGCTTATCAACATTAAGCAGATAATTTTCCACTGAGCTGGGATCGATACCGGAGTTACGGGCTCGGGCCTCGTTACTCTTGGCATCAAGGGCACTGATAAAGCTGATGCCTTCATCCAGATAGTCGTATTTCCACTTCCACTGCAAGCCTGTGACCTTGATACTCAAATCCGAGTTTGTCGTATCTTCGATGGCCAGCAAGGTTTTGGTTGCAGGCACCGCGATGGCCACAAGGACAATCAACGGTATAGCAGTCCATATCACCTCGATAGTGGTGTTTTCATGGAAGCTTGCAGCCTGTGCCCCCTTGGATTTGCGATGCTTGATCAGCGAATAGATGATGACGCCAAATACACCGATACCCACAACGATACAGATCCACAGTACCAGCATGTGCATATCGTAGATGTCACGACTAACCTCTGTGACACCCTGCGTCATGTTTAATGTATAGTCCGCGAGCGCATTGCCCGCCCCCCCTAACAGGGCAAGGCCGAGTAACAACCTTCCCATTCTTCGTATTGTTTTACCTGCCATACTCCATCCTCTCTCAGGCCTTTGGTAAGGGTTAAGTTTCCGTACGATTGTTATTAGCATCCGTACATTTCTAGTGGCGGTACCGCTCTACCCAGCCAAACTCTTCGTTTTCAAGCAGTCGTTCAGTTCCCGGAAGAGTTCACGCTTGTCGTTATGCGCAAGTTGAGTTCCGATCTCGACAAAACGTCCGTGGCTCCCGATTAACAACTGGCTTGTATACCATTTGTCTTGTTCTTCTAATCTCAGCTTTACCCAGTGCCGGGAAAAACTGTTTGTTGTTTTATTCTTGCCCGTGAAGACGACCGTTTGCACCTCGTCTTCGCGTACGGTTATCCATTCACAGTCACGACTGCAACGCTTGGCGACGGTATACAAGCCTGCAAACAGCAGGATCATCTCCAGTCCCGAAAAAGGCAGAATCAACCACGCGCCCATGAGTAGAAATGCGATTGAAATGGTGAGTGATACGGAGAGACAGATGTAAAAGAAGACGAGTAATTCTCGCCATGATAGAGAGTGATTGGGGCGAATGACAAAACGGCAGCCCCCACCGAGTGGATCCCGTTTCTTTGAATACACCGTACACCTTCGGCTCCATGTGGCAATCTCTTTCAACCACGGGCAACTGCCCTTTTTATTGTTTTAAGCAGGCTATCCCAACAACTTGGATGGTCGCAAAGTAAATCTAGTAATTTGAAGATAAATGGAGAATATGAAAGCGTATTCGAATATTAACGAATGACTAACAACTTCCCTTACATCTATTGCGGCCTTTGTCCGAATTCCGTGCTACTCAAACTAAAGCGTAGGCAATAAATTTCACAACGCAAGAAGGGTTATCGATTAATCGTACCGTTATATTGTTATATTCAAATTTGAACAAAGGGAGACGGGTGATGCGTCGGCATCGTGGGGAATGACGCCCAATAGGGGATAGGGAATGCGTGTGCTCAATGCGTCGATGTTTTCCTCGAGCCTGGCCATGCCGGGATCCAGCACGTTGGCGATCCAGCCCGTTACCGGCAGTGAATCACGCTCGATTTGCTCGATGGTGAGCAAGGCATGGTTGATACAACCCAGCTTCATACCGACGACCAAAATCACGGGGATCTGCAGTTCGTCCACCAGCTCGGTCAGGTTCTGTTCCTCGCCCAGCGGCACCATCCAGCCTCCGACCCCCTCCACCACGCAGACATCCGAGTGCAGACAGTTCTTGATGAAGAGGCTTCGTATGCGGGGGATATCGATGGACACACCGGCCTCCTCTGCCGCCAGATGGGGCGCAATGGCCGGCTCGAAGGCATAGGGATTGACGTCCGCGTAGTCCTGTGAGGCCGAGGCATGTGACATGAGGGAGAGCGCATCGTCATTGCGCAGGCCCGCCTCACCGCGTATGCAACCGCTGGCTATCGGCTTCATCACCGAAACGCGTAGACCCTGTGACTTGAGGGTTTCCACCACCACCCGGGCCACATGGGTCTTACCGATCTCGGTGTCGGTACCGGTAATAAACAACCCCTTCATGAGGACGAGCCCCGGGTCGCCAGTCGCACCTGCGACAGGGGAATGGAGGTGGTCTCCCCTTCCCTTTGTTGCATCAGACCCTGTTCCGGTGCCCAGGCATGGCCGTAGACCACCTCGTAGGTGGCCGGCAGCACGCCATCGCTGCGAAAGCCCTCATAGGCCTCGCGCATGCGCATAAAACGCCCCTTGCCGGTGAGCCCGTGGGCCCGGCCCGAATTGATGTTATGCGCCCCCAATACCTTGAGATCTCGCATGAGCCCACCGACCTCCTGATAGGTCAGTCGAAAATACTCCACGTCCATCACCGGCTCGGCCAGCTGGCTGCGCACCATGGCATCGCCGATATCGTGCATGTCCATAAAGGCATTGACGTGGACAAAACCGTCGGCCTGCTGCCAGCTCTGTCTCAGCTCATTGAGCGTGTCCGGCCCCAGGGTGGTAAACATCAGCATGCCACCGGGCTTGAGTACACGACGACACTCACGGAAGACCCGCTCGAGGTCCTGGCACCATTGCACGGTGAGGTTCGAAAACACCATGTCGACACTGGCGTCGGCCAATGGCAAAGCCTCCATGTCCGCAGCCAGGAAGGTCTGGCGACCGCGCCAGCGATGCAGGCGCGAACCCTTGAGCCTCGCCTGCTCAAGCATGCCAGTGGAGAGGTCCGCCGTGATCACCCGGGCACTGGGATAAAACTTCAGCAGACCCTTGCTGTTCTCGCCGGTGCCGCAACCAATGTCCAGGATCCGCTCGGGTTCGAAACGTATGTCACGCAGGCGATCCAGCAGACGATCGCCCACCTGGCGCTGCAGCACCGCTACCTCGTCGTAACGGGCGGCAGAACCGTCAAAGGCCTGTTTGACCTGTTGCTTGTCGATGCGGTACGCGTCTTCTTCACTCATATCAGAAACTGTTCCACTTCATGTAGGAATGCCTCGGCGTGGGAGAGAAAGGGGGCATGACCGGCGCCGGGGATCAGTCTGTAACGGCCATTTGCTGTGGCGGCTGCTGACCTCTGCAGCGCCTCGGCCGGCACCAGGGTATCCCTCTCACCGCCCACAAACAGGGTGTCCTGGGTGATGTCCGCCAACAAGGGTAACAGGTCGGCCTGCTGCAGGATGGTCAGCCCCTCGCGCAGGGCCGCCATGCTGGGCTCTCCCCGGCTAAAGAGCCCCTCTCGCAACTGTCGGATCTCCTCGCGGGCATGATCGCTACCGCGCGCCTGCAGCGCGAGAAAGCGTTGCAGGGTACTGCGATAGTCCCGCTCCAGGCTATCGGCAAAGCCCTGCAGGACCTCGGCCGAGACCCCGGGCCAGTTACCGGAGGCAAGGAAGCGCGGCGAAGAGGCCACCATTATCAGGCGTTGGATACGTTCGGGTGCCAGCGCCGCCGCCTGCAGCGCCACCTCCCCGCCCAGTGACCAGCCCATCCACAACGCCGACCCAGGCGCCACCTCCAGCACCAAACGCGCCATGGCCTCGAGATCATAGGGTCCGGCATGTTCATGACTAGCTCCATGGCCGGGCAGGTCGACACGATGCAGGGTGAAGCGCTCTGCCAGTCGCGGCGCGATCCCATCCCAGACCCCTCCGTGCAGACCCCAGCCGTGGAGCAGGACCAGTTCAGGCCCCGAACCCGTGGTCTCGACATAGAGGCTCATGACGACGCCCCGGTGATCCACAATTCCCGAATCGCCTCCAGTTGCGTCAATAGTGTGTCCACATCGGCTTCGCTGTGCGCCGCCGACAGGGTAATGCGCAGACGTGCCGCAGCTTTGGGAACCGTGGGCGGGCGGATGGCCGAAACCAGTATGCCCCGCTCCATCAAGGCCGCGCTGGCGGCCAGTGCGGATTCGCTCTCACCCAGCACGACCGGCTGGATCGCGGTCTGCGAAGGCATCATCGGCAGACCCAACTGTTCGGCGCCGGTACGGAAACGCGCCACCAGTGCCGCCAGATGTTCACGCCGCCAGGATTCGCTCTGGACCAGGCGCAAAGCGGCACGTGTGGCCTCGGCTACGGCAGATGGCAGGGCCGTCGTATATATATAGGTCCGCGATTCGTTGATGAGGGTTTCGATGAGAGCTTCACTGCCGGAGACAAAGGCGCCGAAACTGCCGAGCCCCTTGCCCAGGGTGCCCATGTAAATGGGAACCTCATCCGACCCCAGACCAAAGTGTTCCAGGCTGCCGCGCCCCCCCTGCCCCAGAACACCCAGGCCATGGGCATCGTCCACCATGAGCCAGGCGTCATGGTCACGGGCCAGGGCGGCCATCTCCGGTAAGGGGGCAAGGTCCCCATCCATGCTGAACACAGCGTCACTGACGATAAGCGTCTCCCCCTGCGCGGCCTGTAAGCGTCGCGCCAGTGCGTCCATGTCTGCATGCCCGTAGCGCTTCATGTCGGCCTGGGTCAGCTGCCCGGCATCGATGAGCGAGGCGTGATTCAAGCGGTCCTCGAGGACCGTGTCACCCCGGCCGGTGAGCGCGGCCACCGTCCCCAGATTGGCCATGTAACCGGTGGAAAAAAGCAGTGCACGGGGACGGCCGCAGAAGGCGGCGAGCTCCTCTTCGAGGGCATGATGGGCAGATGAATGGCCGTTGACGAGGTGGGCGGCGCCACTGCCGGCACCGTATGCATCGGCCCCATGCTTGAGCGCGGCCACCACCTCGGGATGGTTGGCCAGGCCGAGGTAGTCGTTACTGCAAAAGTTGAGCAGTTCGCGGCCGTCGATGCGGATCCTGGGCCCCTGTGGCCCCTCGACGATGCGGCGCTGTCGATACAGGTGTTGCTGACGCCTGGCCTCCAGCGCCTGACCCAGGTCCCTCATCTCGGCTCAGTGGGCGTGGCCGCTGCAGGCCTTGTAGGTGAAGTCGGGCCGGGCCTCGACGGCCTCCAGGTCGCTGGCGTCGGTACCGCCCATGATGCGAATGCCGAGTCGCTCGAACAGCGCCTTGTCCTCTTCCGCCGCCGGGTTGTTGGTGGTGAGCAGTTTCTCACCGTAGAAGATGGAGTTGGCGCCGGCGAAGAAGCACATGGCCTGCATCTCGTCGCTCATCTCCTCGCGGCCGGCGGAGAGTCGGACAAAGGATTCGGGCATCATGATGCGCGCCACGGCGATGCTGCGCACGAATTCCAGCGGGTCGAGCTGCTCGCTGCCGTGCAGGGGGGTGCCTTCCACCTGAACCAGCATGTTGATGGGCACACTCTCCGGATGTTTTTCCATGTTGGCCAGTTGCAGCAGCAGGCCGACGCGGTCGGTGCGCTGTTCGCCCATACCGAGGATGCCGCCGCTGCAGACATTGATACCGGCCTCGCGCACGTGTTGCAGGGTATCGAGGCGATCCTGGTAGGTACGGGTGGAGATCACCGAGCCGTAGAACTCGGGCGAGGTATCGAGATTGTGATTGTAATAATCCAGACCGGCGGCCTTCAGGCGCTCTGTCTGGGCCTCGCTGAGCATGCCCAGGGTCAGGCAGGTCTCAAGGCCCAGGGCCTTGACCCCCTTGACCATCTCCACCACCTGGTCCAGATCCTTGTCCTTGGGGCTGCGCCAGGCGGCACCCATGCAGAAACGGCTGGAGCCGGCGGCCCTGGCCTTTTGCGCGGCGGCCATCACCTCGACCACCGGCAACAGGCGCTCACGCTCCAGGCCGGTTTCGTAGCGGGCGCTCTGGGGACAGTAGCCGCAGTCCTCGGGACAGGCACCGGTCTTGATGGAGAGCAGGGTGCTGACCTGGACCTCGTTGGCATCAAAGTGCTGACGATGGATTCGGTGGGCCTCGAACAGGAGGTCATTCAGAGGCTGCGAAAACAGGCGTTCCACTTCGTCGCGCTGCCAGTTGTGTCGGATTTGAGTCATATTCTTTTCTCTCCCTAGAGATTCTCGGGGATGGTGGTATCGACCCATGTGTCGCGCCGGATACGACGCAGGTCGATAATCGAGGTTGGGATCAGGAAGGCGGCGCTAATGGCCCAGGTCCATAGCCAAAGGTCGATATCGGTACCGAAGAAGGTCGCCACGGCCACCACCAGGCCCACGACACCATAAAAGCGATAGGCCGCCTGCTGAGTATAGTGGCCCACTTTTTCATTGGGGTGGTGGCGATTGAGGGCATAGACTAGCATGGAACCACCGGCCCAGAAGATCCCCAGGGGAACGGGGATGAGCATGGCCAGGATGTTGCCGTAGTTAAAGATCTTGGCAGCGAAGCGAGAGCTACGCGCCGAAACCGTACGCTGCGTGGATTCGGTCTCTGTGGACATGACTTACCTCTGACTATTACCGCGCAATTATACGGGCTATGCGCCTTGTCAACCAGTGGCATATGGATATGGTCTACAACTGGTTAAAACTTCACCATACCTGTCGACTCTGTCAGGGTCGACATCGGGCCGACTCGCCATTCTGTCCCGACTGCATGGCGTCCCTGCCCTGGCTCGAACGCGCCTGTTCGCGCTGTGGCATGCCCGTACAGGTGGCCGGGAATGCGGACTGCGGCCATTGCCAGCAGCTGCAGCCCTGGTTCGACCGTTGTCAGGCCCTGTTTCAATATCAGGCACCGCTGCCGCACCTGGTTCAGCAGTTCAAATTCCACGCCCGACTCGACATCCTGCGTCTGCTCGGACGTATCATGGCCGCCGAATTCGCGCGCCTCGACCCCGCGGATCGTCCACAGGCACTGCTGCCTGTGCCGCTCCACGGCCGGCGTCTGCGCTGGCGAGGCTTCAACCAGGCACTGGAGCTGGCCCGACCCATTGCGCGTCGTCTACAGATTCCAATCGAGACAAAGCTGGTACGACGAACCCGCGCCACCCGTGAGCAGAGTCACCTCAAGCCCATCGAGCGTCGGCGCAATGTCAAACACGCCTTTTCTCTGCAACGCGATATCGGCTATCGGCACCTCGTTATCATCGACGATGTCGTCACAACGGCACATACCGTGAATGAACTGAGTCGGGTCCTGAAACTGGCAGGGGTCGAACGCGTGGATATCTGGTGCCTGTGCCGGGCGGGGGGACACTAAAAAGGGGGCCATCGGCCCCCTCGTTTGGCGATTGTGCGATAGCTTAGTCGAGTTTGTACATCACGCCAATGAACATGCCGCCGCCGGAAATATCGATGCCGGTACCACCAGAGTCGAAGGTGATGGCGTCATCACGCATGCCGGCGGTCACGCCCAGGCCGAAGGCAAAGCTGTAATTGACATACATTTCGGTGCTGGTGACACCCTGACCACTGCCGCTCAGGCCGGTATAACGATAACCCACGGTCAGATCGAGACCGGGAATCTTGCCGGCAAGATTGTAATAGGTCACCGGAATAGCGCCGGGCAGAGTACTGGACAGACCGGCAATGGTCACGTCACCGACAAAACTGCGCACGCCCAGACCGAAATCGATGGTAAACAGGGTATCCCAGGGATTCCAGTAAACGACGGTATCCGTGGTCGCAAGATTCAGACCGTTGGTGGCATCACCGACACTCATGTTTGCAGAGCCATAACGGAGGTTGGGCAGAAGGGGAACGGGATGCTCTGCTTCCAGCCACAACATACCCGGGCTACTGCTGGTCGGACCGACATTGGTACCACCCATAGAACCGGTAGCAGACTGGGACCAGGAGGCATAACCGGCCTCGAGGCCAAATCCGACCAGGGCCTGTGCGTTCATGGGCACCAATGCGACCGCGGCCAGTATCGAAACTAGGTACTTCTTCATTATTTCAATTCCTCTTTGTCTATCGGGCAATGCATACAGTGTATACAGCTCTGCTTATATAAACACTATCTATTGGTTCACAGTTCATTACACACGTAATAAGTAATCGGCCGCTATGCCGAGAAATACAGCCAATCCTAACCAATGGTTGTTAAGAAATGCCTGAAAACAGGCCGCGGGCTCACGCCTGCGTATCAAGTATTGCTGGTAGAACGACAGCCCGGCCGCCACCGTCACTCCCATGTAGTAAAACGCCCCCATCATGAGCTGGGTACCGAGCATAAACAGCCCGAGAATGACAATTGTCTGCAAAATACCGATCATCAGGCGATCCGCCTCGCCGAACAGGATGGCGGTGGATTTGACGCCGATCTTGAGGTCGTCTTCGCGATCCACCATGCCGTACATGGTGTCATAGGCCGTGGTCCAGACCACCGTAATCATGTAGAGCAACCACGCCTCTTTTGGCACCGCGCCGGTTTGCGCGGCATAGGCCATGGGAATGGCCCAGGCGAAGGCCGCCCCCAGGACCACCTGCGGGAGATAAGTATAGCGCTTCATAAAGGGGTAGAGCGCGGCCAGGGCCACGGCGCCGAGGGAGAGCAGGATGGTCAGGGAATTCATCAACAACACCAGCAGGAAGGCGGCCAGGACGAGCCCGGCAAACAACTTCAGCGCCTCAGCGGGACTGACCTGGCCCGATGCGATGGGGCGATCGCGCGTACGCCTCACATGAGGATCGAAATCGCGATCGGCATAATCGTTGATGACGCAACCGGCCGAACGCATCAATAGTACGCCCAGCACGAAGACAATCAGCACCAGGACATTGGGCAGTCCCTCCGCGGCCATCCACAAGGCCCACAAGGTCGGCCAGAGCAGCAGATAGATGCCGATGGGACGGTGTAGCCGCATCAGCTGGGCGTACTGCTTGAGTCGATCTTTTATATAGGTCTTATCCACGACATGGCCCTATTTGCGGCAGAAACATCTCGTAAACCAGTAGCGGTTTGTCAGCCAGGTGAAACACTGAACGCCGGCCCCACACCTCCCGGCCCTGGCAGTTTCCGGCTCGTTCGACCTTGGCGTAGAGCCGCTGCCCGGGCAGCAGGCGCGACACCTGCATCGGCCCGCGGCGCATGGTGGGATCGGCAAATAGCACCGCCCCCAGGGGTCGAGTCCCCAGGCGGGCAAGCGTACGGTGTCTGCCGGTCAGAGTGAGGCGGGGCATAACGGTACGGGCATAGACCCAGGGCGTTCCATCACACAGCAGCCGGACCTCACGCACCAGGACCCATTGTTCCGGGCGCAGCCCAAGCAGGCGCGCCTCTTCCAGCAAGGGTCGCTGCCACGACTGCGCAAGGACCTCGACGCTGAAGCGGCCATCACAGGAGAGTTGCAGGCGACGGGTCAGGGAACCACGGTCGAGCAGCCAGCAGGCGATGTCGGACGGGATCTCGCCACGCGGCAGGCAGGCCGGCTCGCGCCAGCGCCCGTCTCGATGTCTTGTTGTGATCTGCCTCATGCCCCACCCTGCGGGAAAAGGCGATAGGGTACTGGATTCGGCACTGAATTTGGACCCTTACACATCTCGATATAAAGAGCGCTGTTCGCCCACCCAGCGCCGCACCAGGGCATCCACCGTCTCGGGATGGTGGCGCAGCATCTGCTCGGCCACCTCCGCCACCACCGGCAACAGCGCCTGATCACGCTCGAGGTCGGCGATGCGCATCTGCGTAAGACCGGTCTGGCGTGTCCCCAGCACCTCGCCGGGGCCCCGAATCTCCAGGTCCTTGCGTGCCACCTCAAAACCATCATTGGTCGCCCGCATCACCGCCAGGCGCTCCTTGGCCAGCTGGCTCAAGGGCGCGTGATACATCAACAGGCAGGTACTGGCGGCACTGCCGCGGCCGACGCGGCCTCGAAGCTGGTGCAGCTGGGCCAGGCCCAGGCGCTCGGCGTTTTCGATAATCATGAGGCTGGCGTTGGGCACGTCCACCCCCACCTCGATCACCGTGGTGGCCACCAGCAGGTCGAGCTCGCCTGCCTTGAAGGCGGCCATTACCGCTTCCTTCTCCGCCGCCTTCATGCGCCCGTGCACCAGCCCCACCTTAAGCTGAGGCAGGGCCTCGGTGAGCA
>JABURT010000206.1 GCA_014762495.1 Gammaproteobacteria bacterium
AGTTTTGTATAAGAGACAGGTGCTGAACGGCGAGGTCCAGGGCGAGGTGAGCTGGCCGCTCATCGGTGATCACAACGTCAACAACGCCCTGGCGGCCATCGCCGCGGCGCGTCATGCCGGGGTGCCGACGACCCATGCCGTCGAGGGGCTGTCGCATTTTGTGAACGTCAAGCGGCGCATGGAGGTGCGCGGTGAGGTGGGCGGCGTGACCGTCTACGATGACTTCGCCCATCACCCCACCGCCATCACCACCACCCTGGCGGGGCTGCGCAAGCAGGTGGGGCAGGCGCGCATCATCGCCCTGCTGGAGCCGCGCTCCAATACCATGCGCATGGGCGTGCACCAGCAGGAACTGGCCGCATCGGTGGCCGCCGCCGATGCGATCTACCTTTTTCGCCCGGCCGATCTCGACTGGGACCTGGAGGCGGTGGCGGCCGAGGCCAATGCGCGGGTGTTCGATGACATCGATGCCCTGGTGGACGAGGTGGTTGGGCAGGCGGGCGCCGGTGACCATATACTGGTCATGAGCAATGGCGCCTTCGGCGGCATTCACGACAAGCTTTTGCACAGTCTCAGGGAGACAGCATGAACCAGGACAGCACTGACATTGCGGCCCCGATCGCCCTGGCCATGACCGGTGCCTCCGGTGCGATCTACGGCCTGCGTCTGCTGGAAAAACTCCTGGCGGCCGGTGAACCGGTCTACCTCATGATCTCCAAGGCGGCGCAGGTGGTGCTGGCCACCGAGACCGAGTTGAAGGTACCGGCGGCGCCCGATCAGGCACAGGCCTATTTGAGCCAGCACTTCGGCTGCGCCGAGGGCCAGCTCAAGGTGTTTGGCCGCGAGCAATGGATGGCACCGGTGGCCAGCGGTTCGGCCCCGCTCAAGGCCATGGTGGTCTGCCCCTGTTCCACCGGTACCCTGTCGGCCATCGCCCAGGGCGCCAGCGATAACCTCATTGAGCGCGCCGCCGATGTGGCAATGAAGG
Organism: Gammaproteobacteria bacterium; assembly: GCA_014762495.1. Lineage (GTDB taxonomy): Bacteria > Pseudomonadota > Gammaproteobacteria > Thiohalospirales > Thiohalospiraceae > JABURT01. The sequence goes on from JABURT010000206.1 coordinate 989, forward strand.
AACAGCGCAAGTTGATCCTGGTGGTGCGTGAGAGCCCACTGTCCGCCATCCATCTGGAGAACATGCTCAAGCTGGCGCGTCTGGGTGTGGTGGTCATGCCTGCCAGCCCCGGCTTCTACCACAAGCCCCAAACAATCAATGAATTGGTGGACCATGTGGTGGCGAGGGTGCTCAACCAGCTCGGCATTGGTCAGGATATGATCCGGCCCTGGGGAAGTTGAATCGCGTCACAGTTTGTCTGACACAGTCACGAAGTAACTGTGATAATTTTGTTAAGATTCTGTTTTTGCAACCGATTTACTTGCTTGAAGGCAGCACGAGCCTTTTAATACACAGAAACGGCCGCTATTTTTCTACCGCCCGTTGAGTCCCTGTCCCCAATTAAAGCAGTATTCAGAGTCAGTCAACGTCATGGGTGAGTATATAGAGGCCAAGTTCGATGAGCTGAAGGCATCGGGAAAGATGCCCTCGCCCAAGGGTGTCGCCCTGGCCATTTTGCGCCTGGTGCGCAAACCCGAGATCACCATCGACGAGATCGCCAACGTCGTTAAAACCGATCCCTCCCTAAGCGGCAACATCATCAAGGCCGCCAACAGTGAGCGCTCCTTCTATTCCCGCCCCATTGCCTCGGTACAGGTGGCCGTGCAGCGTTTGGGGATCTCGACGGTAAAAGGCCTGGCACTTGGCTTTTCGTTGATTGATTCCTATCGCAAGGGGCGCTGTCAGAAGTTCGATTATGTCCAGTACTGGGCCGAGCAGCTGTTGCGTGCGATTGCCGTACGCGAAATCGCGATCCGTTCACGTATTGCCCCATCCGAAGATATCTTTTCCTCCGCCCTGCTCGGTGAGATCGGTCGCCTCGCTTTCGCCAGCATCTATCCGGAAGAGTACAGTCACGTACTCGATCGCTATGCACGGGAAGATGGCGAGGTCCCCCTGGGGGATCTGGAGCAGCAATTTTTCTACATCGAACACGATGAGCTGACCCGCTACATCCTGCGCGACTGGGGCCTGCCCGATATCCTGGTGGAAACCCAGTTACGGGGTGTACAGAATAAGGACGCGAAGGACTCTCGCCAGTACCAACTGGCCATGACCTTCGAGGTCGCCAAGGACATTGCACGCCTGGGCATGGCCGACTCCAAGAGCGGCGAATTCCAGCTCGCGCTCGATGCCAAACTCACCGCGGCGGGCTTGACCGAGGTGGGAATGGACGACCTGGTGGAGAATATCCTCTCCGAGTGGAATGAATGGAGTCAGACCTTTGGGCTCGATAAGGTCCGTATCTCCTTCGACAAGATGCCCCTGGAGAACCATCAGGATGAGAGCATTCCGACTTTTATGCCGGCGGTCGAAGATGAAGACGACAGCCGGGTGACGGTGCTCGTGGTCGAGGACGATGCCGAGATGCGCGACTTTGTGCTGATGAGCCTGTCGACACCCGACTACCAGGTATTTACCGCCGAAAACGGCGAGGATGCGCTGGCCCGCATGGTGGATGTCTCGCCCGATATCATCATCAGCGACTGGGTGATGCCCGAACTCGATGGCCTGGGACTGTGCCGCGTGGTGCGCCAGAGCAGTGAGTTTAATAGCGTCTACTTCATCGTCATGACCGGCGATGACACCAAGGAGGCGCTGATCAAGGCCTTTAACACCGGGGTCGACGACTACATTACCAAGCCCTTCGGGCAGGAGTTGCTGGAGGCGAGATTGCGTCCGGGTGTGCGTCTGGCCAAAATGGGCAAGCAGGCGGCCCAATCCAAGAAGAAGATCGAGAAGCTGGCCAATGAGCTGGCCATCGTCAACCGTAAACTGAGCCTTTCGTCACTCACCGATCCGCTGACCAAATTGCCCAACCGCCGTTACGCCATGAAACGGCTGGAACAGGAGTGGTCCGCCGCCAAGCGCAATCAACGCCCGCTTACCTGCATGATGCTGGACATCGACTACTTCAAGGTCATCAACGATACCTACGGCCACGGTGGCGGTGACCTGGTGCTGCGCAACCTGTCCAAGATCATCAAGGGTCTTTTGCGCACCCATGACGTGGCCTGTCGCATGGGCGGCGAGGAATTCATGATCATTTGTCCGGATACCGACCGGGAAGCGGCCATGATCGTGGCCGAACGAGTCCGCCAGGCGGTGGAGCGCACCATCTTTCCCTTTGGCGACAAGACCATTCACATCACGCTGTCCATCGGCCTTGCCACCACGGATGGCAGCAATATTGATTACGATGAACTGCTCAATACCGCGGATAAAAAACTTTACGAAGCCAAGTCCAGCGGCCGCAATCTCGTTCTATAATTTGATCCCGCTTTTGACATACGGGCGCGAATGATAGAGTCGTCTCATGGAGATCCCACTTTTTCCCCTGCATAGCATCCTGTTTCCCGGTGGTGCACTGCCCCTGCGTATCTTTGAGTCGCGATATATCGACCTGGTCAGCCGTTGCCTGCGCGAGGAGAGCGGTTTTGGCATATGCATGATTCGCCAGGGCCAGGAGGTGGGCGAGGCGGCCGATGTCTACGACTACGGTACCTATGCCCGCATAGGCTACTTCGAGCAACTGGACAATGGGCTGCTGGGGATCACCATGCGCGGTGAGACACGGTTTCGAATCCAGCGCACCTGGGTAGAGAGCAATTCGCTACTCATGGGCGAGGTGAGCCTGCTGCCCGACGAGGTATCACAGGCCCTGGCCCCCGAACATCAGCCTCTTTCCGAGCTACTGCACCAGATCATCGATCGTCTGGGCCCGCCTTATTCTACGCTCCCGGCCTCCTACGACGACGCCGCCTGGGTCAGCCAGCGTCTGACCGAGCTCCTCCCCTTCGATCCGGAACTCAAGCAATACTTCCTGCAACTCGATGAGCCTTCTCAGCGGCTGGAGCGCATGCTGGCGATCCTCTCCCGCACCTAAAGTCGCGGTGTCGAACACAGCAGCACCACCTGATTCCCTTGCCTTTGCCGCTCCAGGCAGTGGCCCGAATCTCGATAGTCTGACATCAGCCGTCTCGCGTCATGAAACTCATCCGAGGTGCGAAGGATCTGTACGTACCCGATCACCTGGTGTCGGCGCATGAGGGAGATATTGCCATACCAGATCCATCGGTCCTGATTGGTTTGAAGGTGTGAACGCCAGAGCCGGATCACGGCGATGCGATCGCGATCATTCATTGGATGTACGTACAACAGGTCCTGACTGTCGGCATTGTGGACATGCGAGGGAACGGGCAACTCATCGGCGGGGCTATCGGCGCGCAGATAGCGCAGGGCCGTGGCAGGGCCCACCGGCTGTTCTGGCTGCCAGTCATCCCGCTTCAACAAGGCCGTGATGGAATCGCGGTCGCCCTCCAGCTGCAGGTTGAAGGGATGATCGTTAAAGCCGCGTAGGTCATGGCGATAGGTCGGCAGGTCTTGCCAGGCCGTGTCGTGCCACTGTGCCTGGCTGACATGACGCGTCGGCGGCTGCTGACTGGCATCGAGATGAGATGGGCGTGGTGCCACCAGTGCATAGACGACAAGTGCGAGCAATGCCGATGCCAGCATGACACCGAACAGGCGCCCGGCGCGGTAATGGCTTTGGTGGTGACGGCGGTAGGCGATACCGGCGAGGGCGGTCCACACCAGTCCCAACGAGATACCGGCGATGACATCGCTCAGCCAGTGCACGCCAAGATAGAGTCGGCTAAAGCCCACCAGGCTGACCAGCACGGCCGCGACACTATACGGCAGCCAGCGCCAGGCAAGCTGGAGTCGACCGGCCATCATGACCGCGGTAAACCCGAACAGAACCGTCGCCATCAGCGTATGGCTGCTGGGGAAACTGTATTGATGGGCCCAGTCAAAGCCTCCCCCCGGTCGTGGACTGGCGGTGAGGCCCTTGAGCAGGATGACGCTGAGCTGGGAGAAGGCGATCAGGGCGGTGAGGTAGACAGCGCTGGCGAAGTCGCGTCTGTAGCCCAGCATAAGTAACATCGCCGCGCTGAAGGGCAGGATGAAATAGAGGCTGCCGAATTGGGTCAGCCACAGCATGAGCTCATCCATCCAGTCAGTTCGCAAGCCCTGTAGCAATGAATGCACCGCCATGTCGATTTGGCCCGCGCCGCCCTCCGCGCTAATGGTCAGCAGCACCACGAAGACGATGATGGCGACGAGAAGCAGGACATACAGCCCGGACAAGACACGCGCTTCGGGGTGCTCCGGGTCCAGCAGGGCCTCGGTAATGGCGCGCAGGTACGGGACATTCTGGGTCAGGCGGAGACTGCGTTCGATCAGTGGGTTGGTGCGTGGCTGCATATAGTAAACAATACGCCGTACCAGCCAGACACTGATCATGAGCAGGGCCAGGAGCAGCAATAGCGCAATGACCAGGCGCCCGGCCACTTCCGCCGCCACGCCAAGGGAGGCGCCAAAGGCCATGCCCGGTAGCAGGTAGGCAGGGGCCCAGAGCAGGGCCGAGAACACGTTTACCAGCAGAAAGCTGGACCACGGCATGTCGAGCATGCCGGCCACGGCGGGAATGATGGGCCGCACGGGGCCGACAAAGCGGCCGAAGAGGATACTCTTCCCGCCGTGCCGGTTGAAAAAATCGGTGCCACGGGCGATGAGGGCGGGGTAGCGGCGAAATGGCCAGATCACCTTAAGTTGCTGATGATAGTGGCGCCCCAGCCAGAAGCTGAGGCCATCGCCGGCGATGGCGCCGAGCATGGCCCAGATAACGGTGGCGAGAAAATCCATCTGGCCGTTGCCGATGAGCATGCCGAAGCCGAACATCAACACCGCACCGGGCATGAACAGGCCGATAATGGCCAGGGATTCGGCAAAGGCGACGACAAATACGACAAGCCCCGCAAGGATGGGATGCGCGGCGATGAATTCGAGCAAGGCCTGAATCAGTGAGCTGTCCATGGTGGGCGGGAGTGACCAAGTTTGATTTATGATGGCAAGAATGGATACCCTTGTAAATCGATGTTTCCGTTGTGGATCCGGGCCTTATAACAAGAAGGTGAGACATGAGCGACAGCCTGTGGGGCAACCTCTTTAGCCGTAACAAGACATGGGACAAACAGGTCGCCGCGCTCTGGGCCCAAACCCCCCTGTTCAATGACATCCCCTATAACGAGATCGCGCGTCTGGTTCGAGATATGGTGCCGCGGGATTATAGCGAGGGCGAAACCATCTTTAGCCGTGGCGAGGAGGGCGCCGGTGCCGCCCTGATCGTCGAAGGCGAGGTCGAGATCCGAGCCGGTGATGTGACCCTGACCCGGCTTAATACCGGTGACTTTTTCGGTGAGGTGGCCCTGGTGCTCGATGTCCCGCGTACCGCCGATGCCGTGGCCAGCGCCGATACCCGATTGCTGTTTTTTCTACAGGCGGGACTGGAAGAGTGGCTCAACCGTCGTCCGTATTATGCCGGACGCCTGAGCAAGAACCTGGCCAATATCCTCGCCCAACGTCTGATCACCGCCAACGCGGCGCTGGCGGACAAGGCCGGCTCATGAGCACCGTGGCGCAACGGCCACCGGTGATCCAGGCTCTGTGGGGCTATGCCATCATTGTCCTGATCCTGTTTGCCCTGCTGTTCCTGCTGCGTCCCATCCTGCTGCCCATCATCCTCTCCTTGCTGTTGGCATCCCTGCTTGAGCCACAGGTGAATCGCCTGGTGCGCATGGGACTGACCGATTCCTGGGCCACCTTTGCCCTGTTGAGCGTGACCCTGGCCCTGCTGGTGGGGTCCGGCTTTTGGGCCGGGCCGGCGCTGATGGATCAGCTACTGGCCATGAAGTCGCGTTTCCCGCAAATGCTGGAGGGCTTTAACACCAGCCTGACGGCGTTAAACAGTTGGGTCATGGCCCATACCGGGCTCGAGATCGACCTGGTGAAGGCCCTTGAGGGGGTACTGGCCGAGATCAATGTATGGCTCAGCGACCTGGTGGTGGACATCGCCAGCGGTCTGGCACAGGCGGTGTTCGGTTTTATCCTGGTTCCGATTATCACCTTTTTTCTACTGCGCGATTATCGCGCCGCGCGCAATGGTCTGCTGTCTCTGTTGCCTAACCGTAGTTTTGAGAAGGGTTGCCTCATCTATTTTCGTGTGACGCGGCAACTGCATAAGTACATGCGCGGGGTCTTGATCCAAAGTGGGATCATCGCCGCCGTGGCCAGTATCGGCTTTGGTTTTATCGGCCTGGAGATGGCACTGTTATTCGGTATCTTAAGTGGCCTGTTTAATCTCATTCCCTATCTCGGTCCCCTGCTTTCGGCCATCCCGCCCCTGCTGTTGATCCTGAGCTCTGCCTCGCCCGAACCCTATCTACTGCTCAGCGTGGTGTCGGTGGTCCTGATTGCCCAGGCCGTCGATAACCTGTTGGTGGTGCCCTCACTCATCGCCAGCACGGTCGATCTGCATCCCTTACTCGTCATCCTGGGGGTCATCATTGCCGGATCCCTGTTCGGGTTTTGGGGGATGTTGCTGGCCATTCCCTTTATGGCGGTGTCAAAGATCATTCTGCGCGATCTCTATCGTGTGGCCGAAGCCAGTTTGAAAGGCCCTGCAGGGGTCAGGGTGGGGGCATGAGACAGGCAAAGGGTGCGGGAAACGCGTTATGGGAATTCTCGCTCAAGGTCTATCAGGAACCCGAGGTGGAGAACGCCTGCCTGTTGATGCAGGACAAGCTCGACATAGACATCAATATGCTGCTGACATGCCTATGGCTTGGGGTGAGCGGCCGTGGTCGGCTGAATGAGGCGGAACTCAATGACCTGACGCAACAGGTTGCCTTCTGGCAAGAGGAAATCATACAGCCCATGCGCCAGGTTCGGCGACGCCTGAAAGATCTCTCCAAGGTTGGCGGCGAAGAATTTACCCAGCTGCGCAAATCGGTCTCGGCCAGCGAACTCGATGCCGAGCAAATGGAACAACAAATGTTATACCAGGCCCTTCAACATCGTCTTGCGAATGAAGAGTTGAGCCAGGTACAACGCCTCAGCGATACGATACATAACCTGTTTTTATTACTGGCTCGCGACGGCTCCATGGAGTACGGCTGGAATCGGAGCGTGGCGATCCTGCTTGATGCCTGTTTTCCAACGGCCACACGTGGACAGATATTGGACGTGTTGGGGGCTGTCACCAGTGCAGATGTCGAGGTGACAGGCTAGTTGCAAACTCGTTACATAAAAACAGTGGCGGTGATATGAAGCGATATAAAGCAATTCAGTTGGTCCTTACCGCCCTGCTTGGACTTCAGGCGTGTGGTGGCGGGATTGTTAAGGAGATCCCGGCGAAACCGGATGCGGGGACGAAATACATTTTTTACCTGCATGGCTCGGCCGAAGAGATTAGCGGCGCAAGCGCTAAATACCAGACAACGATTGAGTCCATTGCCAGCGACTCGGCGACGGTGATCAGTGAAGTGCGAGGTGATACGGATCCCAATACCTATGCCGAGAAACTCCATGCTCAGGTCAAAGTCCTGCTCGCCAGTGGCGTACCGGCATCGAGTATCACCATTAGTGGATTTTCAAAGGGCGCGATTATCGCGCTGGCCGCTGCGGGCGTAATCAACAGGCCCGACGTGAACTACGTCTTACTTGCCGGTTGCGCGGAGGATTTGAACGACAAATACAATGTCGCGGCTAGCCAGGCGGTGGGCAGGATACTTTCCATCTACGACCTGGACGATGAAAACTTCGGAAGTTGTGAGGGTGTGCTAAAGACATCGGATAGATTGGTCTTTGAAGAGATCGCGCTGGAGTCCGGCAAGGGGCACAAGCTGTTTCGTATACCAAAGGATAAGTTCATCCAGTTATGGCTAGCGCCATTACTTGACTGGGCGGGGGCCTAAATATCATCCGATATGGATGACTTGCCCTGTAGAGATAGAGTGGATATTTGACCTGAGAACACCTTGTAAGTGGGTACAGTTGCTATCGTGATATTGTTATCGCAAGCGGCTAGTGTAGGTGTATAGTGTCTTAAGTGACCCACCACAACGCCCTGGCTGTGTCCGGCACAGGACACTCGCTCTGCACTTCAGGAGACGGATGAAAAAACCTGAGCTCCCACATGATGAGCAAGACCGCCTTGAAACGCTGCGCTCACTCAAAATCCTGGACAGCCCGGCTGAGGAAAGATTTGATCGCCTCACGCGCATCGCACAGCGAATGTTTGATGTCCCGATTGCCCTGATCAACTTTGTTGATGAGGACCGCCAGTGGTTTAAATCCCGGATTGGCGTGGATACCAGTGAAACCCCTCGTGATGTGTCCTTCTGCGGCCATGCCTTGCTCAATGATGACATTCTGATCGTCCCCAATGCCCTGGAAGATGATCGTTTTGTCGACAACCCCTATGTGACGGGTGACATGAAGATCCGGTTCTATGCCGGGTACCTGCTGCGTGCCCCAAACGGTCAAAAACTCGGTACCCTGTGTATCATCGACCGTAAGCCAAGGGACTTTTCCGCGCGAGATATCCAGGCGCTCAGGGACCTTGCCCTGACCGTAGAACGTGAACTGGCACTGGTTGAAATGGCAACGCTCGATGACCTGACCAATATTTCAAACCGCAGTGGATTTCTACTGTTGGCCCAGCACAGCCTACATCTTAGCCGGCGACAGAACAGTAAGACGACACTGGTCTTCATAGACCTGGATAATTTTAAAGACATCAACGATACACATGGTCACGTAGAGGGTGATAGTGCCCTCAGTGCATTTACCGAATTGCTCACACATGTATGTCGAAGCTCGGATATCTGCGCGCGCCTGGGTGGCGATGAGTTCGTCCTGTTACTGACCAATGCGGCAAAGGTCGATGCGGAAAATACCGTGTTACGACTGAGCGAGGCGGTGGAGCAATATAATCAAGAGTCGGGACATGAGTATGTACTGGGTTTTTCCTGCGGCATTGTGGAGTTCGACCCGGACAAGCATGACAGCATCAATGATTTGCTCGATGAGGGTGATGCGCTGATGTACCAGCAGAAAAACTCGAAACGATAAGGGCAGGTCAGTTATCTATGTGGATAGAGAGTGACGGCGCCTCACTCCAGCAGTCCGACACTCTTAATGCGTGCGAAGACACGGCTACCCGGCACCAGCCCCAGTTGATCACAGGAACGTTGGGTAATACGGCAAAGCAGGGGCTCTTTGCCCGCCTGTTGTTGTGGACAACACAACTTGAGCAGGACCTGGCCGTGCTCCAGTGATGAGATCTCCACTACCTCTGCCTCCCAGACATTGAGAATGCTGCTGTTCTGTTCCCGTTCCAGGCTCAGGCTGACATCGCGGGCGGGGATGCTGACGCGTACCGCTGTGCCGATGACGCGTTCGAGTTGCCGCACCCAGAGTCGGCCGAAGCGGCTGTCCAGTGCAGTAAGGTGATAGTGTTTGTCGTGTTCCGCCACCGTGGTGTCCATTACCGATACCGCCTCCTCACCATGCTGGGTAGCCAGCTTCATATTGCCCAGAACCTCCTGCAGAGGACCCTGCTGTCTCACCCGTCCTGATTCCAGCCAGACCATGTGATCGGCCAGGCGCGCGACCTCACTCAATGAATGGCTGACATAGAGCACGGGGATGGCCAGGTGTTCGTGCAGCCGTTCCAGATAGGGCAGGATCTCCTGCTTGCTCTGCTCGTCCAGCGCCGCGAGGGGTTCGTCCATCAGCAGCAGTTCGGGCGTGGTGAGCAGGGCGCGGGCTATCGCCACGCGCTGTCGTTCGCCGCCCGAAAGCCGCGCCGGCGCGCGCCTGAGCAGGTGAGTGAGTCCCAACCACTCGACGGCCTGTTGCATCTCGATACGTCGACTGGCGGCTGGGACTCGGCGCAGGCCAAAGGCCAGGTTCTGTTCCACGTTGAGGTGGGCAAACAGGCTCGCCTCCTGGAACACATAGCCGATGGGCCGCTTGTGTACCGCCAGGGTTTTATCGGTGTTTTGCCAGGACTCGCCATTTACCTTGAGGTGGCCTTCAAACCGTTCCAGCCCGGCGATGGCCCGAAGCAGGGTGGTCTTGCCGGAGCCCGAGTGACCGAACAGGGCGGTGACCCCGCGGCCCGGCAGCTCCAGTTCCACGTCCAGCGCGAAGTCTCCGAGTCTTGCCCTGACGTGTGCTGTAATCGTGCTCATGTGACGTGACCGTTCCGGCCAAAGCGACCGTTTATCAGATAGAGACTGAGCAGGATCAGGAAGGAGAAGGCAATCATGCCGGCCGAAAGCAGATGGGCCTGGCCGTATTCGAGGGTCTCGACATGGTCGTAGATGGCCACCGAGAGGACCTTGGTCTCGCCGGGGATATTGCCGCCGATCATGAGCACCACACCGAATTCCCCCACGGTATGCGCAAAACCCAGCACCATGGCGGTGAGAAAACCGGGACGTGCGAGGGGGATGGCGACGTGTAGAAAGCGATCCCAGGGCGAGGCGCGCAGGGTTGCGGCCACCTCAAGCGGTCGCTGGCCGAGGGCCTCGAAGGCGTTTTGCAGCGGTTGCACTACGAAGGGCAGGGAATAGAACACCGAACCCACAACCAGCCCGGTGAAGGTAAATGCCAGTGTGCCGAGGCCCAGGGCCTGGGTCAGCTCGCCGACGGGTCCGTTGGGTCCAAGCATGATCAATAGATAAAAGCCCATTACCGTCGGCGGTAACACGATGGGCAGGGCGACCACGGCGCTGATCGGCTGCTTGAGCCAGGAGCGGGTCTGCGACAGCCACCAGGCGATGGGCGTACCGACCAGCAGCAGGAAGACGGTGGTCAGGCTCGCCAGTTTCAGGGTCAACCACACCGGTTGCCAGTCAAACTCCATGCTGAATGCGACCCCCTATTCCAGGCGGTAACCGTGGGATGCAATGATCCCCCGGGCCTCGGGTGAACGCAAAAAGCTCAGGAAGGCCCGTGCCGCGGGATTGTCCGCACCATGCTGAAGCAGGACCGCCTGTTGCGCGATGGGGGTGTAATAAGCAGCGGGCACTTGCCACAGGCTGCCGGGTTGACTCCAGGCCCTGATCTGAGAGGCGGCGACAAACCCGGCATCGGTGTTCGCTGTGGCGACGAACTGAAAGGCCTGGGCGATGGAGTCTCCTCGTACCAACTTGCCCTGTACCTGTGGCCATACCCCCAAATGCTGCATGACCTCTTGCGCGGCCTGACCATAGGGTGCGGTTCGGGGATTGGCCATGGCGATGCGTCTGTATGCCATGGCCTTCAGAAAGGCCTCGCCATCATCGAAGGTCTCGGCATGAGGGCTCCATAACACCAACTGGCCCTGGGCATAGGTAAAGCGACTGCCCTGGACGGCGAGCCCATCGACTTCGGCCTTTTGCGGTCGCGCCCGGTCGGCAGCGAGAAAGACATCGAAGGGCGCGCCGTGTGCAATCTGGGCGTAGAGCTTGCCGGTGGAACCGAAACTGGCCTTGACCCGGTGCTGGGTCTGACGCTCAAACAGGGCAATGAGATCGCCTGTGGCGTCGGTAAAATTGGCGGCCACGGCAATGGTTGTCGTGGCCGCCAACAGCGGGGTTCCAGTGAGTATCAGCCAAAGGCCGGCCAGAGTGAGTAGGGCCGGCCGTATGCAGGACCTAGCCGCCATCGTTGCCCACGGTGTTACCGCTTGCCAGTCCGGCCAGAACTCGATCGGCCGCCTCGATGGTAGCCTCGATGTCGGCGTCGGTGTGGGCGGAGGAGACAAAGCCCGCTTCGAAGGCCGAAGGCGCCAGGTAGATCCCTTGTTCCAGCATGCCGTGGAAGAAGAGGCCGAAGCGATCGGCATTGGCGGCAACCACCTGGCTATAGCGACTTACCTTTTCTTCCTCGGAGAAGAACAGACCGAACATGCCGCCGGCGTGGTTCTCGGTCATGGGGATGCCATGGGCACGGGCCTTTTCGACGATGCCGGTGACGAGTTTTTCTACCTTGGCGGAGATGCCTTCATAGAAACCGTCCTGGCTGATGAGCTTGAGATTGGCCAGGCCGGCGGCCATGGCCACGGGATTGCCGGCGAGCGTGCCGGCCTGGTAGACCGGTCCCAGCGGGGCCAGGTGGTTCATGATCTCGCGCTTGCCGCCGAAGGCACCCACGGGCATGCCGCCACCGACCACTTTGCCCAGCGCGGTCATGTCGGGTTTGACACCGAAATGGCCCTGGGCGCCGCCGAGGGAGACGCGAAAGCCGGTCATGACCTCGTCGAAAATGAGCACCGTACCGTATTCGTCACAAATCTCACGCAGGCCTTCGAGGAAGCCGGGCACGGGCGGGATGCAGTTCATGTTGCCGGCCACCGGTTCGACGATGATGCAGGCGATCTGCCCGCCCATCTTGGAGAAAGCCTGCTTCACCGAATCGAGGTCGTTGAAGGTCAGGGTCAGGGTATGCTCGGCCAGGGCCGCGGGCACGCCTGGCGAGCTGGGGGTTCCCAGGGTCAGCGCACCGGAGCCGGCCTTGACCAGCAAGGAGTCGGCGTGGCCGTGGTAGCAGCCCTCGAACTTCACGATCTTGTCGCGCCCGGTGTAGC
>JABURT010000205.1 GCA_014762495.1 Gammaproteobacteria bacterium
CTCGAACTTCACGATCTTGTCGCGGCCGGTGTAGCCGCGGGCAAGGCGGATGGCACTCATTGTGGCCTCGGTGCCGGAATTGACCATGCGAACCATGTCCATGGAGGGGACCAGTTCGCAGAGGCGATCGGCCATCTCGGTTTCGGCCACGGTGGGGGCGCCGAAGGAGAGGCCGTTGGCAGCGGTCTCCTGCACCGCCTTAATCACCTCGGGATGGGCGTGGCCGACGATGGCCGGGCCCCAGGAGGCGACGTAGTCGATGTATTTCTTGTCGCTCTCCGACCACAGGTAGGCGCCTTCGCCGCGCTTGAAGAAAATGGGTTCACCGCCGACGCCCTTGAAGGCGCGTACCGGTGAATTGACCCCGCCGGGGATGTGTTTCTGGGCGGCTTCGAACAGTTCGTGAGAATGGGCCATGGGTCTCCCTTTGTTATGACTCGTCAAACAGGGACGCAAAGCGTCGCGCTGTCTTTTCAATATCGTCGGCACCGAATACGCCCCGGATCACGGCCAGGGCGTCGGCGCCGCGTTCAATCAGTAAGCCGCCATTTTCCGGTGTGATGCCACCGATGGCAACTATGGGCACCGAGAGGCGTGCACGGGCCTGAATCACCAGGTCGGTGTCAGCCTGCACTGCCTCGGGTTTACTGGCGGAGGCGAAGAAGCGTCCAAAGGCGACGTAATCGGCCCCTCGGGCAACCGCCTGTTGTGCCGCGGGCAGTCGGTTATAGCAGGAGATGCCGATGATGGCGTCGGGTCCGAGACGGGTGCGGGCGGTGTCATAATCGGCGTCGTCCTGGCCGAGGTGGACACCGTCGGCCTTCACCTGATGGGCCAGCTCGATATCGTCGTTGATAATAAACAGCGCCCCATGATCGGCACACAAGGCACGCAGGGCCTCGGCCTCTGAGGATCGGCGGTGTCTATCTTCGCTCTTGTCGCGGTACTGAAGCACTCGGGCACCGCCCTGCAATGCCGCATGAACATTGTTCAGGAGTGCCTGACCCTGCCCGGCGCAGGGATCGGTGATGGCATAGAGGCCATGCACCCGGGAGCCCTGGGTCATTCAGGGCTCCTCGTCGTGGTCGGACCAGGAAAAGCGATCCGGGATCCACTGGCCGTTGCCGATGCGATAGCCATGTTGCAACGAGGCCCAGGTATATTCCTGGGCGTGGCGGCAGGCATCGATGATGTCGATGCCCTGTGCCAGTAGGCCGGTGATGGCGGCGCTGAGGGTGCAGCCCGAGCCGTGATACTCCCCTTCCAGACGCTTGCAGGGATACCGTTTGAGCAGGCGATGGTCGCCGTAGAGGGTATTGATGACCTCGGCAGTGGGCTCGTGGCTGCCGGTGATGAGGACATAGCGGCTGCCCAGGTCCTGCAGTGCCTCGGCGCAAGCGGGGAGATTGTCGGCCTCGTGGGCCAACTGGCGTGCCTCCTCGCTATTGGGCGTGATTAGGGTCGCGAGGGGAAGTAACAGGCTGCGCAGGGCGGCAATGAGTTCCTCGGCCGCCAGCAGACTGCCGCCGCCGGCCTTGAGGATGGGATCCAGGACCACCGGGATGTCGGGATAGTCCTGCAGCAGGCTGTGTATGACCTCGGCGTTGTCTATTGAGCCGAGCATGCCGATCTTGATGGCGTCAATCGGGATATCTTCCAGTATCGCTCTCGCCTGTTCCATGACCAGTTCGGCCTCCACGGGCTGGAAGCTGATGACATTTCGAGTGTCCTGAACCGTGATGGCGGTGATGACGGATGTGGCATGGCAACCCATGGAGGCCAGCGATTCGATATCGGCCTGTAGGCCGGCGCCGCCACTCGGGTCCAGTCCGGCGAGGCAGAGCACAACGGGTATATCGGACATGGCTTTACGTTTGTTTGTGATGAACCAGGGAAATACTACCATTTCCTCGCGCGAGGACGGAGAGGAAAAAAAACGGAATGGGCACGCGGGATCTTAATTCACCAGGAACCGTGCCCATCCCACAAGTTCCCGGTGGGTGTGGAGGAAGCGTACTCGCACTACGGCCGGGCAGCCCGACCGTCATCCAGAGACGCTGTCCTGTTCTGGAGACACAGTCGAGTGCCGCGACATAGTGAAACGCGACATCACGATGGAAAGGATCTGGTGTAATACCGGTTCCGGGATACCAGCGATGCGATCCCCTTCGTTGACCGTTCGACTATGACCCGCGATGGGTCAATTGTCTGTAACGGTTATTACATTATCTGATTGGCCTGAATCCCCTTGTCGGCATACTGGCTCAGACATTGATTGTCCAGAACTTCAATGGCACCGC
>JABURT010000158.1 GCA_014762495.1 Gammaproteobacteria bacterium
AGGTGTTGTACTTGAGCTGTGCCGAGGCACGCCGCCTGCACGGCAGTGATACCTACCCCACCCCCTCGCGATTTCTCAGCGAGATCCCGCCCGAGACCCTGGAAGAGGTACGCAGCAGCGGGGGCTATGGTCTGGCCTCGAGCCAGGGTGGGTATGGCTCGCTCAACGAGGCCCCCGAGGGTATCGCGCTGGGACAGATGGTCAATCACCCCAAGTTCGGCCGCGGCGTGGTGCTCAACTACGAGGGGGCCGGCAACGCGGCGCGGGTGCAGGTCAACTTCGAGGAGGCCGGCAGCAAGTGGCTGGTACTGGCCTATGCCAACCTGGAGTTGGCCTGAGTCGGCATTTGTGGCAGTTTCGACTGTCTATACTGAACAAACCACGCATTCTTGAGGACGCAAGGTCTTCACAGGTTTAACAACAATCAAAACATGAGGGGATGCTTTATATGAAACGACGCGAATTTGTCAGCAAGCTTGGCGCCGGTGCCCTGGCCGGTACCGCCCTGGCCGGTTGTTCCAGGTCCAGTGAACAGGCCGGGCCCGCCATCATAGGCTCGGGCAAGACCATCGAGTGGAAGATGGTCACCACCTGGCCCAAGAACTTCCCCGGTCTCGGCACCGGTGCCAACAATCTCGCCCGCCTCATCACCGAGATGTCCGGCGGCCGCATCAACGTGAAGGTCTATGGTGCCAAGGAGTTGGTCCCGGCCTTTGAGATCTTCGATGCCGTCTCCCGCAATACCGCCCAGCTCGGCCACGGTGCCGCCTACTACTGGAAGGGCAAGAGCCAGGCCGCGCAGTTCTTCGCCGCCGTTCCCTTCGGGCTCACCGCGCAGGAGATGAATGCCTGGATCTACCACGGTGGTGGCATGGAGCTGTGGCAGGAGATCTACGCCGATTTCAATCTGGTGCCCATGGCGGCGCTCAACACCGGGGTACAGATGGGTGGCTGGTTCAACAAGCGCATCGACTCCCTCACAGACCTGGAAGGGCTGAAGATGCGCATCCCGGGCCTGGGCGGCGAGGTACTCAACCGCCTCGGCGGTACCGCCGTCTCCCTGCCCGGCGGCGAGATCTTCACCTCCCTGCAGTCCGGTGCCATCGATGCCACCGAGTGGGTCGGCCCTTATAACGATCTCGCCTTCGGCCTCTACAAGGCGGCCAAGTACTACTACTACCCCGGCTGGCACGAACCGGGCACCACGCTTGAGTGCTTCGTCAACAAGGAGGCCTTCGAGGCCCTGCCGGCGGACCTTCAGAGCATCGTCACCAATGCCGCCAAGGTGGCCAACCTCGACGGCCTCTCCGAGTTGACCGCGCGTAACAACGCGGCGCTGGATGACCTGGTGAATAAGCACGGCGTGCAGGTGCTGAAGTTCCCCGACGAGGTCCTCAAGCAAATCCGCGAGGTCTCCGAACAGGTGGTGGCCGAGGTGGCGGAAAACGACCCCATGTCGAAAAAGGTCTACGACTCCTACATCCAGTTCCGCGAGCAGGCCATGGCCTGGCACGATGTCTCCGAACGGGCCTATCTCAACGCCCGCGCCCTCTAGCGTCGACAGATCCGAGTCAAACAAGGCGGTGGCGACACCGCCTTTTCTTTTTTCAGCTTCCGTTCAGCTTGCCCCCGATAGCATGTGCCCAATCCGAACAATAGGAGTTGGACCATGCAAACCCAATCACGTATCAAGGTGTGGGACCCGTTGGTGCGGGTCTTTCACTGGACCCTGGTAACTGCCTTTGCCATCGCCTTCGTCACCGAGGATGATTTTCTCAGCCTGCATGTACTGGTCGGATATACCATCGTCGGTCTGTTGGCCGTGCGTCTCGTCTGGGGACTGGTGGGTACCCGCTATGCCCGTTTCACAAACTTCGTCTATCGGCCGGCGACGGTGAAGGGCTACCTGAAAGACGTGGCCCGTTTTCGTGCTCGTCGTTATCTCGGCCATAACCCCGCCGGCGGCGCCATGGTCATCGCCCTGTTGTTGATGCTGGTCCTGACCAGCTTCACCGGACTGCTTACCTATGGGGCCGAGGAACGGGCCGGGCCCCTGGTCGCCATGGCGGCAAGTCTGAACGGTCACTGGCTGGAGGAGATCCACGAGTTCCTTGCCAATGCGACCCTGGCCCTGGTGGTCCTGCACGTTGCCGGCGTCATCATTGCCAGCCTCCAGCACCGCGAAAACCTGGTGGCCTCCATGGTCAACGGACTCAAGCGCAAGGAGGTCGAGTGATGAATACCAAGTCATTGTTCCTACTGGTTCTGATCTTCCCCGCCATGGCCTGGGCCGGTGGGGCCGAGGAGTTGCTGTCGCAATACCGGCAGCAAGGGGCCGGGGCGTTTAGCCTTGAGCGGGGTCAGGCCCTGTGGCAGCGCGAGGTGGTCCACGCAAAGGGCAGGTCACCGCGCAGATGCCAAAGTTGCCATAGCCGCGATCGTAACCAGGCGGGCAAGCACCTGCGCACCGGCAAGGCCATCGCGCCTATGTCGCGCGCGGTCAGGGCCGATGCCTTTAGCGACGTCAGGCATATGAAGAAGTGGTTTTTGCGTAACTGTAAATGGACCTACGGGCGCCGGTGCACGGCCCAGGAGAAGGGCGATCTGTTGACCTATCTGTTATCGGGGGTGAAATGATGAAGAAGTGGTTGTTGTTATTAAGTCTGCTGACCGGCCTGGTCCTGACGGCACAGGCGGTCCAGGGCGATGAGGATGAACACGAACACGAGGGTTGGCACGGCTGGTTCAAGGGGGCGGCCGCGGACATCAAGCCGGTACGCAATGAGCGCTATCGGCAGGAGTGCGCCAGCTGCCATATGGCCTATCAGCCGGGCCTGTTGCCCGCCCAGAGCTGGAAGCGGGTCATGAACAGTCTCGACAATCACTTCGGTGAAAATGCCGAGCTCTTGCCCGAGGACATGAAACTGATTTCGGAGTACCTACAGGCGGGCGCCGCAGACACCACCTCGTTTGGACGCAGCGGTGCCTTTGCCCGCGGTGGCAAGGCGGGTAGGATGAGGATCACCGAGAGCCCCTATTTTCTGCGCAAGCACGATGAGGTTCCAAAGCGTTTTCTCAAACATGAGAAGATCGGATCCTTCAGCAACTGCGTGGCCTGTCATCGCTCGGCGGAGCAAGGGGTTTACGATGAACACGACGTTAACATCCCCGGTGTCGGCCGCTGGGATGATTGAAGGATAAGCGAATGAAAGCCTGGCCCATCGTGGCGTTCCTGATGCTGCTGATCACTTCGCCGGTGATGGCCGACCTCTCCATCGATGAGGTGCGATCGCTGACCGAACGTGGTGAGATCCAACCCCTGCAGGGGATCCTTGCCGAGTTGCAAAAGGTCCGTGCGGGCCATGCCATCGAGGTGGAGCTGGAGCAAGAGGACGGCCGTCTTGTGTACGAGGTCGAGTGGCTGGACCCACAGGGAAAGGTGTGGGAGATCCTGATTGATGCGGTAAGCGGTGAGCAGATTAAAGTAAAAGAGGACGACTGAGGGTGCGTATCTTGCTGGTGGAGGATGATATCCAGCTGGCCGAGGGCCTGGCCGCGTCACTGCGTACCGAGGGCTATAGTGTGGACCTGGCGGCCGATGGCATCGAGGCGCAGTACCGCGGCGAGGAGTCTCTCTACGATGGCGTTGTCCTCGACCTGGGCTTGCCGGGCCGTTCGGGCCTTGAGGTCCTGCGTCACTGGCGTGGGCAGGGACTGGCGGTGCCCGTGCTCATCCTCACCGCGCGTGACAGCTGGCAGGAGCGGGTCGAAGGCCTGCAGGCAGGTGCCGACGACTACCTGGGCAAGCCCTTCCACCAGGAGGAGTTGCTGGCGCGTCTGCAGGCCTTGCTCAGGCGAAGTGGCACGCAGGAGCAGGTTATGCTTTCGATCAACGGCGTCAACCTCGACGAACAGGCCAAGGAGGTCCGCCTGGAAGAGAGGCCCGTCTCCCTTACCGCCACCGAGTACAAGTTGCTGCGCTATCTCATGCGTCATGCCGGCGAGGTCCTCTCCAAGCAGAAACTCTATGAGGCGATCTATGAATGGGACGAGGATCGGGACATCAATATCATCGAGGTCTATATCCGTCGCCTGCGCGACAAGCTGGGTAGCGAACGCATCGAGACCCGGCGCGGACAGGGCTACTGTTTTCCCATAACCAGATGACTTCCATACGCCGTCGACTTCAACTCTCCCTGACCACCAGCATCCTGCTGGTGTTGCTACTGTTCGGCATTGGCCAGGCGATACTGGTGGAGCGCCTGATGCACGACCTGATCACCACCCGCCTGCAGGACGAAAGCGAGTCCCTGCTAAGTGCCCTTGCCTGGGATGCACAGGGCCGATTGTCGGTGGATGGCAACAAGATTGGGTCCTTGTATCAGCGTCCCTACTCGGGACATTACTATGTGATCCAGTCCGGCGAGCAGCGCGTGGCATCGCGTTCATTGTGGGAGGGCAAACTGGCCCTGAAGCCCAGTGACGCGGCCTATGAAATAGAAGGCCCCCTGCAACAGTACCTGCTGATCCAGCACAGGACCTATCGCAAACAGGGGCGCGACATCTCACTGTGGCTGGCCGAGGACATGAACCCTCACTACGCCCCACTCAAGACCTATTATCTGATCTTCGCATTGGTGAGCCTGCTGGCGCTGTTGCTGTTGTGGGCCTGGCAGACCCGCATTATCGCTAACGGCCTGAAGCCGTTGGCGGTCGTAACCCGTGCCCTGGCGCGTTTCAAACGCGGTGAATTGCAGAACATGGACGAAGCGGTACCCGATGAGATCGGTCCGCTGGTGCGCGAGGTCAATCACCTCACCGCCCTGCTACAGCAACGGATAGAGCGCTCGCATCATGCCCTGGGGAATCTCAGCCACGCCCTCAAGACACCCCTGACCCTGTTGCAGCAACTGGCGGAGCAGGATATCTGGCGGCACTACCCGAGGGAACATGAACTCATGCAGCAGCAGCTCCAGCAGGTCCGCCGCCGCGTCGATGAAGAGCTACGGCGGGCCCGTATCGTTGGCGGCAGTCACCCGGCGCAGGGATTCAATCCGGCGGTCGATCTGCCTGCACTGGTGGAGACGGTCAGGCAGGTCCACCGGGACAAGCCGGTGGCGATAGGCTGCGATGCGGTGGATCAGTTATGTCCTGCATTGAGCCGCGACGACATGATGGAGCTATTTGGCAACCTGCTCGACAATGCCGTGAAGTGGGCCAACCAGCAGGTGCATTGCCAGGTGCTATCGGATGAGGGTGCCATCCGAATCGAGATCGAGGATGACGGGCCGGGCGTGGAGGTCCCCCAAGAGCTCCTATCAAAGCGAGGCTCTCGACTTGATGAGCAGGTAAGCGGCCACGGCCTGGGGCTGGCCATAAGCAGTGACATTGTCGAGGCCTATCACGGCACACTGCAATTTAAAGAGTCCGCATCGTTGGGAGGATTGCAGGTCGAGATAAGTCTACCCCTTACCGATATCAACTAGCTTACCAACCAGGAGTTGAGATCCCTCTGCTCCGATGCGTGCCCATCTCCTTATGTACGACTAGCCGCCCCTTGAGTGCTAAGAACGGTCCAGTGGTGGTGTGATTGGTTTCACGGGACAACAGTATTAAGGCGCGTCACTCGAGCATTGTTTTGCATTGACGGTTACATAATGCGTATGGATGCAAGTCAGTAGATACTCACACTTGCTCTGAGCAAAGCCGTAGCAACGATTATGATGACAGGCATGCATTATCCACAACGATTTCCACAAGCTGATGACGAATCGGCTTGTGACATTGTGATAACAAATCATCGACTTTATGTGTATCGCAATGCTTGAACGTGGCAGTTTCACATTTTCAGTGCCAGGCTTTACTAGTATGATTGCCATAGACAAGTGATAGAGATACAACGCAAATGCATGTCTCACTGGAACAGCTTACCGTAGTGCTGGTGGAGCCCTCCACCACGCAACAAAAGCTAATTACCCGATATCTCGAGCAGCAAGGGGTCAGCTCGATTCGTTACTACGATAGTGGTATTAACGCACTTATGAGTATCACCACAGATCAACCCGATCTGGTAATCAGTGCCATGTATCTGCCCGATATGACCGGTACCGACCTGCTCCACTCCATCCGCCTGGAACCGGAGACGCAAAACATCATCTTTATGCTGATTTCCAGTGAGACCCGTTTCCAAGCGCTGGATCCTATTCGCCAGGCCGGTGCCGTCGCCATTTTGCCCAAGCCCTTTGCCGAGGAGCAGTTGCGGGCCGCGCTCTTCTCAACGGTTGATATGATCGATCCCCACGAGCTTCAACTGGAGAACTTCTCCGCCGAAGACCTGAAGATACTGGTGGTGGATGACAGCAAGATGGCGCGAAAGCATATACGCAGAGTGCTTGAGAGTATGGGGATCGAAAACATCCAGGAAGCCGCCGACGGTAGTGAAGCCGTGCCAATGTTGCAGAAAGAGTTTTATGATCTGGTGGTGACGGATTACAACATGCCGCAAATGGCAGGCGATGAGCTGGTCAGTCATATCCGACAGCACAGCAATCAATCCAGTGTGCCGATCCTGATGGTTACCAGTGAACAGAATGATGTGAGGTTGGCGCTGGCGCAACAGTCCGGCGTTTCCGCGCTATCAGACAAGCCTTTTGAACCCGGGAATATTAGAGCCTTGATCACGCAGCTCTTGTCCGACGCCTAGGATGACTCTGCGTTAAATTCATCTTCATCGACCAACGGTATGACATTGCCGAACTGTTGCTCGATCTTCCATTCCTGTTCGTCCATGACCATGAACAGTCCGCTGACATAGTATTTAAGCTGCTCGACCAGGCTGTCCTCGGGAATGGCAACCAGACGTATTTCATGACCGGTGGATGTCACACCGATGCGGTCCTTGAGTGTGATGGTACCGTGGACATCATTGAGCTTGCTGGCGGTGGTATAGCGTTCTATATAGTCTGCCCCGCTTGTCATTATTATTACTCCCCAAACCTTAATTGTGTCGTAATTGTGTCGACCAGAGTAACAGAAGACTTTGATCTTTTCAGGCAAGGGAGATGTTACTGCCATTGAGTGTGCGTCCAGCACACTCGGGCCTCGGTGAGCCTTATTACTTGCCGAATACCACACCGGGCAGCCAGGTCGCCAGTTCCGGCCACAGGGCCAAAGTCACCAGGGCGATGAGCTGTATGCCGATAAAGGGGATCACGCCGCGATAGATCTGGGCGGTACTCACCTCCTTCGGCGCCACCCCGCGCAGATAGAAGAGGGCAAAACCGAAGGGCGGTGTGAGGAAGGAGGTCTGCAGATTGATGGCAATCATGACGCCCAGCCAGACCGGATCCAGACCCATCATCAGCAGAATCGGGGCGACGATGGGCACGACCACAAAGGTGATCTCGATGAAGTCGAGGATGAAGCCAAGCAGGAACATAATCAGCATCACCACCAACATGGCACCGAAAACGCCACCTGGAAGACTGGTCAGGATCTCTTCCACGGCCTCGTCGCCGCCAAAGCCACGGAACACCAGTGAAAAGATGGATGCGCCGATGAAAATCAGGAACACCATACTGGTGACTCGGGTGGTGGAGGTCACGACCTCGCGCAGGATCTCTAAGGTGAACTGGCGTTGACCGACGGCCAGTAGTATGGCGCCCATGGCCCCCACCGAGGCTGCCTCGGTGGGGGTGGCCAGGCCGCTGAGAATGGAACCCAGCACCGCCACGATCAAGAGCAGGGGCGGCAGCAGAACCAGAACGATCTTACGCAGCAGTGTACCCAGGCTTGCACGTCGGTCCTCCGCGGGGATGGCCGGGACCGTCTGTGGTCGCCACCAGGCCAGGATCAATAAATAGAGAATATACAGTCCCACCAGTAACAGGCCGGGAAACAGTGCACCAGCAAACAAGTCACCCACGGATACCGTATCCGGTGAGAAGATCCCCTGGTTGAGTTGTGCCTGCTGATAGGCCGAGGACAGAACGTCGCCCAGCAGCACGAGAACAATGGATGGCGGGATGATCTGTCCGAGTGTGCCGGAGGCGCAAATGGTGCCGGTGGCCACCGATGGGTCATATCCCCGTCGCAGCATGGTGGGCAGGGACAACAGGCCCATGGTGACGACGGTGGCGCCAACGATGCCGGTGGAGGCGGCCAGCAGCATGCCCACCACGGTCACCGAGATGCCGAGCCCCCCGCGCATGGGCCCAAATAGCTGGGCCATGGTATCCAGCAACTGTTCCGCCACCCGTGAACGCTCCAGCATGACGCCCATGAACACGAACAGGGGCACGGCGATTAAGGTGGAGTTGGTCATGATGCCGTAGAGGCGATTGGGCATGGCGGCCAGCAGGCTGGCATCGAAACCGCCGATGAGCATGCCCAGGCCGGCGAACAATAGGCCGGTTCCGCCGAGGGCAAATGCCACTGGAAAACCCGCCAGCAGGACCAGGCCGATGGCGAGGAACATCAACAGGGCGAGTAATTCCATTACTTCAACTCCTCGACACTGTGCTGTTCCGGCTTGGTATCGATGCCGGCGAGGAAAAGACCGTTATGGATGGCCATGGCCAGTCCCTGCAGGCTCATTAACACACCGAGGGCAAGAATCGCGGTCTTGAGCAGGAAGACACCGGGCAGCCCCCCCGTTTCGGGCGAGTCCTCCCACAGACTCCAGGAGACGGCGACGTAGTCCCAGCTGATAAAAAAGATATAAAGCATCATGGGCATCAGTAGCAGCAGGGAGCCCAGCAGGTCGACCAGGGCACGGCGGCGGGGTGAGGCCTTGAGATAAAAGATGTCCACGCGCACATGGCCGTCGTGCTTAAGGGTATAGGCGGCGCCCAGCATGAACACCAGGGCATGCATATAGGTGACCGACTCCTGCATGGCTATCCAGCCGAGGTCGAACAGGTAGCGAAGCACAACAATCAGGAACGTCGTAACCACCATCACCAGGGTGAGCCAGGAGATGGCGCGTCCGACGCGTTCATTGAGGTGATCACAGGCATGGGCCAGGGCCTGCAATCGGTGACGGATGGGGGAGTCGGGCGCCATGTGTCTAGCCTTGTTGGAAATCAATACCGAAGAGTGGAAAAGCCTACTGAGAATGACGATTCAGGGCAAGATTTGTCGATTTGTCTGTAACAACATAACGTCTTGTCAGGAATGTCCTACAAAACGGCCCACATGACAGAAATTGCCCTGATCAATGCAACAAACACGGGCGTCATCGGCGTCTTATACACAGCCATATATAAATCAAACAGTTAGCGTAAGCGGGCAATGCACGGTTCGTGGTTTATGCTGTAAAAATAACGTAACATATTGATATTAAAGCAAAATTATAGATAGAGCAATTTCTGAGCAGTTTAACGCCAAGGTAAGACTCTTGCGGCCCTGGAGGGGGGTTTAGCGGCTTCATCCACAGACTTATCCACAGTAATTGTGGATAACCGATCAGGGGGAAAAAATCATACGAGCGACTAAAAAGAACGATTTATTCTTAGTCTAAATGTCCAATTATTGTCCATAGAGGATAAATCGGGTCGACAAGCACCATTTTTGCACAATTCCTACGTGGGGCTACCAGGTCACTAGAATCCACTGGATCTGGTCCAGGGAACCATTACCATCGCTGTCCACCAGGTAATAGGGGCGGCCCTTTTTGGGCACCACCTTAACCCGGGTGACCTGGCCATTCTCACGAACTTCCTCCAGCTGCATGGAGCCGCCGCCCTCAATGAGCACCTCACCCTGGGGAATGTTGCCTTCGCTGACCTCGGGCCGTGCCTGGTTTGTGTCAGGCGATGGCGCTTCGGCCTGGACGTTGCCCAGGCCTAATGTCAGGGTCAGCAGTAAAAGGATTTTCTTCATGGTTCGATTCTCATAGGTCTAGCAGGATCTCGGCCTCTTCGGCGGAGGGTTCGAATCCCTTGGTTTCATAGTGGCGGAAGATGGCGGCGACCACCTCGTCGGGCTCGTCGATGATCTGGATGAGATTCATGTCCTCGGGGTTGATCATGCCCTCTTCCTGCAAACTGGCGCGCAACCATTCTATCAGCCCTTCCCAGAAGGGGCGGTGCACGAGGATGATCGGGATGCGCCGCGTCTTGCCGGTCTGTACCAGGGTCAGGATCTCGGCCAGTTCATCGAGGGTGCCAAAGCCGCCGGGCATGACCACGTAGGCGGCGGCGTACTTCACGAACATCACCTTGCGCGAGAAGAAGTGACGAAACGACAGACGGATGTCCTGGTAGGCATTGCCGGACTGCTCATGAGGTAGCTGGATATTGAGCCCGACCGAGGGTGACTTGCCTTCAAAGGCGCCCTTGTTGGCCGCCTCCATGATGCCAGGCCCGCCGCCGCTGACCACGGAGAAGCCGGCGTCGGAGAGCGCGCGCGCAATGGCCTCGGTGCGCTGATAATAGGGATGGTCGGGACCGGTGCGGGCCGAGCCGAAGATACTGACCGAGGGATGGATACGGGCCAGACGCTCGAAGCCCTCGACGAACTCGGCCATGATTTGAAAGATCTTCCACGACTCGCGGGTGAGCATGGAGTCATCGATGGGGCTCATGCCCGGATGGTCGGATTTCTTGTCCATGGGTTGTTCTGCACTTGCTAGATTCAAAGAGTGCAACTTTTAGCATAAACCACGTGACTACGACATAATTGTCGTTCCATTTCGGGCACAACAGACAAGACAGGCATCGAATTTCTCCCATGAGCACACAGAAAAAAGCGACTCCCCCCTTCATACTGGTGGACGGCTCTTCCTACATCTTTCGCGCCTTTCACGCCATGCCGGCCCTGACCAACTCCAAGGGCGATCCGACGGGTGCCGTCTACGGTGTCACCAATATGCTCAAGAAACTGCTGGCCGACTACGAGTCGGAACACATCGCCGTGGTCTTCGATGCCAAGGGCAAGACCTTTCGTAACGACATGTATGCCGACTACAAGGCCAATCGCCCGCCCATGCCGGAGGAACTGCGTGGGCAGATCGAACCCATTCATCA
Organism: Gammaproteobacteria bacterium; assembly: GCA_014762495.1. Taxonomy (GTDB): domain Bacteria; phylum Pseudomonadota; class Gammaproteobacteria; order Thiohalospirales; family Thiohalospiraceae; genus JABURT01. Next base: position 11,028 of record JABURT010000158.1, read on the forward strand.
GATCGTCGAGGCCATGGGCCTGCCCATGCTGGTGGTGGAGGGGGTGGAGGCCGACGATGTCATCGGCACCCTGGCGCGCGAGGCCACCGAACAGGGCATCGACACGGTCATCTCCACCGGCGACAAGGACATGGCCCAGCTCGTCAACAAGCACATCACCCTGGTCAACACCATGACCGAGACGGTCTCCGACATCGAGGGGGTCAAGGAGAAGTTCGGCGTACCGCCGGAGCTGATCACCGATTACCTTGCCCTCATCGGTGACAAGGTGGACAACGTCCCCGGCGTCAATAAGTGCGGTCCCAAGACGGCAGTCAAGTGGCTGGAGCAGTACGGCAGCCTGGAAGGAGTGATGGAGCACGCCGATGAGATCAAGGGCAAGGTGGGCGAATACCTGCGCGAGGCGCTGGACTATCTGCCCCTTTCCCATGAGCTGGTGAAGATCAAGCTTGATGTGGATCTGGGCATGGGTCCCAATGACTTGCACAAGGGCGAGCCGGACGTAGAACGGCTCAAGGCGCTCTATTCGGAGCTGGAGTTCAAGACCTGGCTTTCACAGTTACTGAGTGAGGGCGAATCGGCCGCCGAAGTGGAGGACAAGCCGAGTGAAAACCACTACCAGGTGATCCTGACGCAAAAGGACTTCGACGCCTGGCTAAAGCGTCTCGAAAAGGCCAAGTTGTTTGCCTTCGACACCGAGACCACCGATCTGGATTATATGAAGGCCGAGATCGTCGGCGTCTCCTTCGCCATCGAGAGCGGCGAGGCGGCCTATGTCCCGCTGGCCCACGACTACCCCGGCGCCCCCACGCAGCTGGATCGTGACGATGTACTCAAGGCGCTGAAACCCTTACTGGAAGATCCGAAGCTGGCCAAGCTGGGCCAGCACCTGAAGTACGATATGAACGTGCTCTCCCACTACGGCATCCATATGCAAGGGGTGGCGCACGACACCATGCTCGAGTCCTACGTGCTCGACTCGACTGCCTCTCGACACGACATGGACTCCCTTGCGCTCAAGTACCTGGGCCTCAAGACCATCAAATACGAAGAGGTGGCCGGCAAGGGCGCCAAGCAGATCGGCTTCAACCAGGTGGAGCTGGAGCAGGCCGGACCCTATGCCGCCGAGGATGCCGACATCACCCTGCGCCTGCATGAAAACCTGTGGCCGAGGCTGGAGGACACGCCGTCCCTGAAGCGGGTTTACGAGACCATCGAGATCCCGCTGGTGCCGGTGCTATCGCGTATGGAACTCACCGGCGTGCTGGTGGATTGCAAGCAACTGAAAAAACAGAGCGGCGAGCTGGCCAAGCGCATGGTCGAGTTGGAGGCCGCCGCCCACGAGGCCGCCGGCCAGGAATTTAATCTGGGCTCGCCCAAACAGTTGCAGGAGATCCTGTTCGACAAGCTCGGCCTGCCGGTCAAGGCAAAGACCCCCAAGGGTCAGCCCTCAACGGCGGAAAGTGTACTGGTGGAACTGGCCGAAGAGGGATATGAACTGCCGCAGATCATCATCGATTACCGTGGCGTCTCCAAGCTCAAGTCCACCTACACCGACAAGCTGCCGGAGTTGGTGCAGAGCACCGGCCGCATCCACACCTCCTATCATCAGGCGGTGGCGGCAACCGGTCGGCTCTCCTCGTCCGACCCCAACCTGCAGAACATCCCGGTGCGCAGTGAGGAGGGGCGCCGTATTCGCAAGGCCTTCATCGCGCCCAAGGGCTATAAGATCGTCTCCGCCGACTACTCACAAATCGAGCTGCGCATCATGGCCCACCTCTCCGGCGACAAGGGGCTGCTGGACGCCTTCCAGGCCGGCGAGGATATTCACCGCGCGACCGCCGCCGAGGTCTTCGACGTGGCGCTGGACAAGGTCAGCTCGGAGCAGCGCCGCTCGGCCAAGGCCATCAACTTCGGTCTCATCTACGGCATGTCCGCCTTCGGCCTGGCGCGCCAGCTGGGGATCGAGCGCGGCGCCGCGCAGGAGTATGTGAACCTCTACTTCGAGCGCTACCCCGGTGTGAAGCAGTATATGGACGACACCCGCGCCACCGCCAAGGACCAGGGATACGTGGAGACCGTCTACGGCCGACGGCTCTACCTGCCCGAGATCAACGCCGCCAACGGCCAGCGTCGTCAGTACGCCGAGCGCACCGCCATCAACGCCCCCATGCAGGGCCCGGCCGCCGAC
>JABURT010000156.1 GCA_014762495.1 Gammaproteobacteria bacterium
AGATGGTTATAAGAGACAGGAGTAGTGACAATTAAATATTGAACACAAAGTGAATGATCGTTGTGACTGTTCAGGTGTTTGCACCTGCCGATATCGACAAGTCACGAGTTTGATTGAGTGTCTGGTTGCGTTCATTCACGGCCTCACTCCAACCATGAAGATTGTCTCGAACAATGGAAGCCAAGGCTTCTATGTGATCATTTCGATCATTTAGGCAAGGGATATATTCATAGTTACCACCACCGGCCTCGAGGTAGTACTCACGATTCTCCTCGCCGATCTCTTCCAGCGTCTCCAGACAGTCTGCGGAGAAGCCGGGTGCGACCACCGCTACAGACTGAACTCCATCACGACCCCATTGCTTCAAAGTAGCGTCGGTATAGGGCTGTAACCATTCGGCCTTGCCAAAGCGCGACTGGAACGTCACCTCATATTTCCCGGCTTCCAGACCCAATTTATCCGCCAACAGACGTGCAGTCTTATGGCAATGGCAAAGATAGGGATCACCATCTTCCTGGGTCATGCGCGGAATGCCATGAAAAGACATCAATAACTTCTCGGGACGACCCTTGGCCTCGAAGTGTTCGCGAATGCTATTGACCAATGCATCGATATACTGGGGCTGATCGCAGTACTGGTTGATAAAGCGTAGCTCGGGCACCCAGCGCCATCGGCTGATGGCCTGGCTCATCGCCTCGAAGGTGGAACCGGTGGTTGATGAGGCATACTGAGGATAGAGTGGCAGTACCAGGATACGACGGGCATTGGCGGCCTTAAGTTCTTCCAGGGCCGACTCGATAGAGGGCGTGCCGTATCGCATGCCCAGCGCCACCCTGACCGGGGCATCGAGCTGGTCATCGAGTACCGCTTGCAATGCCTGCTGTTGTTTGCGGCTGATAACCAGTAAGGGTGAACCTTCCTCTGTCCACACGGATTGATAGTTTCGGGCGGACTTCTTAGGGCGAACGCGCAGGATGATCCCGTGCAGTATCAGCATCCATATCAGGCGCGGGATCTCCACCACTCGGGGGTCGGACAGGAACTGGGACAGGTACTTGCGTAGACCAGACGTGGTGGGGGCATCGGGTGTGCCGAGGTTGGTGATGAGCACACCAATGGTCTCCGGTGTGTCATGGCGAAAGTCTTTCTCTCCGCGGTAATTGAGCATGGCTTGCCGTCCGTTATTCTACTGTCGCACGAGTATACCCGGCAGTGGACTCATTTATAAGCGTGCACAAAAAAGCCGCGCATGAGGCGCGGCTTTTTCAAGAGACAGCGAATCGTCCGACTTACGATTCGGCTTCGGCCTTGGCCTGTTGCTCTTCGATTTCCTTGCGTACCTGGTCCATGTCGAGCTCCTGGACCTGCTTGATGAGGTCTTCGAGCTGCTGCTTCTGCAGGGCACCGGGCTGGGAGAAGATAATCACCTTCTCGCGGAATACGGTCAGTGTGGGGATGGAACGCACCTGAAACATGGCGGACAGTTCCTGCTCTTCCTCGGTGTTGACCTTGGCGAAGACGATATCGGGATATTTCTCCGCCATTTCCTCGAAGATAGGCTTGAAAAACTTGCAGGGTCCACACCACTCGGCCCAGAAGTCCAGCAGTACGATGTCATTGTTGTTAATGACGTCTTCAAAATTGTCTTTGGTCAAATCGATGGCAGCCATGGCAGCATCTCCTAAATTTGCGAATTTTGCCCGGCACCCCATGGGAACGGACCTCGGTTATATTCAATTATATTATTGAATAATAGTTTTTCAAGTCTTGCCTACTATGATGGTGGCGATTACTGGAATCGCAAGGGGGTCAGCCGACCATTTGCCCTGTATTCGGCGTAATCCGCCAGGATCTGGTCGTGATCAAAGGCCAGCGGCGGCAGATCCTGCAACGAATGCAGGGCGAGGTTCCTCGCATCGTCCATGGCGCGGGGCTCACCCTGCGCATGGGCCACGTAGACCGGGCTCACGGTATGACCGCGTGGGTCCCGAGCCGGATCGGAGTAACACCCCAGCAGGGTAACGAGCTCGACATCCAGCGAGGTCTCTTCCCGGGCCTCTCGAACCGCGGCGACCTCAAGTCGTTCGCCAACATCGACAAACCCTCCCGGCAGGGCCCAGCCGAAGGGCTCGAAACGGCGCTCGATGAGGACAATCGGGCTTCCCGGGCGATCCTGCATTTCGATGATAATGTCGACGGCGACGGCGGGGGTCTCGGGTCTGGGCATAGTTCACCCTTTTGGTGCATTCATGATGGGTTTGCGCCCCATTCTAACATCTTCCAGACGCTTTCGAGCGTAGAGGCCTGTACACCGGTACTTAAAAGATGGCATTGTTTTTTCATAAGTTTTTGTACCTATAATGAAACGAAATCAATCGAGGAGCAGGGAATTATCATGCAGCTTGGACTAATCGGACTGGGAAAGATGGGGGCCAACATGGCCCGACGCCTCTGTCGCAAGGGGATCGAGGTACACGGTCTCAACCGTACGCATGAAATCACCCAGCAACTCGCCACCGAGGAAGGAATGGTGGCCTGTGAGGACGTGGATGGACTCATCACCGGCCTCAAGGCCCCGCGCATGGTCTGGTTGATGCTGCCCAGCGGCGAGGTGACCGAGTCGATGATCCAGGATCTCATCCCCAGACTCGACGCAGGCGACCTCATCATTGACGGCGGCAACTCCAATTACAAGGACAGCCAGCGCCGCGCCAGGATGCTGACCGAACATGGGATCGGCTTCGCCGATGCCGGCACCTCCGGAGGTGTCTGGGGACTGGATAACGGCTACTGCATGATGGTGGGGGGAGAAAAGACCGACATCGAACGGCTGACTCCGGCCATTAAGGCCCTGGCCCCGGCCGAGGATGCCGGCTGGGCGCATGTGGGTCCCGCCGGTTCAGGTCACTTCACCAAGATGATCCACAACGGCATCGAATACGGCATGATGCAGGCCATGTCCGAGGGCTTCGAACTCTTGCGCGGAAAAGAAGAGTTTGACCTCGATCTCGCGGAGATCGCCGAGATCTGGCGCCACGGTTCGGTGGTACGCAGTTGGTTGCTGGATCTCACCGCCGAGTTTCTCAAGCACGATCAGCAACTCAAGGACATCGCCCCGTACGTGGCCGACTCCGGTGAGGGCCGCTGGACCGTCAACGAGTCGATAGAACAGGGTGTCGCCGCGCCCGTACTTGCCCTCGCCCTGCAAATGCGCTTTGCCAGCCAGAACGAGGAGGCCTATGGCAACCGCGTACTGGCCATGATGCGCAACGCCTTCGGTGGCCACGCCCTCAAGGACAAGTGATTATGATAGAACCCTGCACCTTTATCGTCTTCGGCGCCACGGGTAACCTTTCGCGCAACAAGTTGCTCCCCGCCATCTATCACCTGGAAGAGGCCGGGCGCCTGCCCGAGCAGATGCGTATCATCGGTTTCAGTCGCCAGGAATGGGACACCGAACGATTCCGCGAACAGGTCTCTGACGAGTTGCATGAGAAGGCACGTGGAGGCTTGAAAGATAAAGTCTGCGATCAATTATGCGAGCGCATTGAGCTGTTTAGCGGCGACATGACCGATCCCGAGTCACTGATGTCGCTCAAACAGAAGATTGAGGGCGATCCGGAGATGCCCAATAACCTCATCTTTTATATGGCCATCCCCCCTGCGCTCTACGGCAAGGTCAGCGAAGCCATGGCCAGGGCCGGGCTGAACGAAGAAGACCGAGGCTGGGTGCGCCTGGTGATCGAGAAGCCCTTCGGCTACGACATCGAGAGTGCCACCATCCTGGAAGAGCGCCTGCACAAAAACTTTCGCGAACAGCAGATTTACCGAATTGATCACTACCTTGGCAAGGGCACTGTACAGAATGTGCTGGTCTTTCGCTTTGCCAATCTGTTGCTCGAGCCCCTCTGGAATCGCAACTATATCGACCACGTACAGATCACCCATTCCGAGACTCAGGGCATTTCCGGCCGCGCCGAGTTCTATGACAACGTCGGTGCCCTGCGCGACATGATCCAGAGTCATCTATTACAGATGCTGACCCTGGTGGCGATGGAACCCCCCGCCACCATGGACCCGGAATCGCTGCGAGATGAAAAAGTAAAGGTATTGAAATCGATTCGACCGATATCCAAGCAGGCAGTCAACGCACATGCCTTTAGAGCACAGTATGGCCACGGTAGTCTCAAGGGCCAGAAGGTCAACAGTTACATGGAAGAAGACGGTGTGGCCGATAACAGCACCACAGACACCTATGCCTCGCTCAAGCTCTATATCGATAACTGGCGTTGGCGCGGTGTCCCCTTCTATCTGCGCACCGGTAAACGCCTGGCGGAAAACAGTTCCATGATCAGCATTCGCTTTAAAAAACCTCCCCAGCACCTGTTCCGCAAGACCCATATCGAACAGGTTCAGCCCAACTGGATCATTCTCGGTATCCAGCCCCACGAATGCCTGCGCATTGAGTTACAGGCCAAGGAACCCGGACTGGAGCTGGATACCCACACCATACAACTCGACGCAAGTTATAATCCAAACGAAAATCTTAAGCTGGATGCCTACGAGGCCCTGCTGCTGGATGTCATCGAAGGCGATAACTCGCTGTTCCTTCGCTATGATGAAATCCGTTATGCCTGGGAAGTCATCGATCCTGTACTCAAGGCATGGTCCAGGGAAAACGACTTCATCCATACCTATCCAGCCGGCAGCTGGGGACCCAGTGAAGACACTCGTTTGTTTGATAGCGACTCCCACGACTGGCGCAATTCGACCGATATCTGACACAATTCTATCGAGTAAAAATTGCGAAATGACTATATCCTGTTATTCTTGACATAACAGAGATGATCCGATGGATCAGGCAGTATTGGGTGAGCGACTCCCTCCGATGAGACCGGCAAACCATTATGATCTGGCCTACCTGCTCGGTAGAGCAAATTTGCCGGCACTCCCCGAAGCCGTGACACGCCTCAACGAGGCCATGGCCAACGATGACCCGATTGAGGTCATCGAGACGATCATTCTCTCTGACCCCGTCATCACCGCCAGAGTCCTGCATCTCGCCAACAGCGCGTGGTATCATCACGGCCAGGATGCTGTCGATAGTGTTCGTGAAGCCGTTAATACCATCGGTTTTTTTGATATCCACCGACTTATCATTGTCACCAGTGTGATCAAAATATTTGCCGGCGTCGACTCAACCCTGGTCAATATGCAAAGCTTCTGGAAGCAGTCAATAAGACTTGCGTCAGCGGCTCGTGTACTGGCTGAAAAATGTGAACATCACAAGCAGCCCATGCGCATCTTTACTAGCGGCATCCTTGCCTATATTGGCAAACTGGTTCTATATATCGGGATACCTTCAGTTGCACAAAAGGTTCTGCTGATATGTAAGGACGAGGCAATCCCCCAGTACCAGGCCGAACAGGATATGGTGGGGCATGATCACGCCGAGGTCGGTGCTGCTTTATTGCAGAAATGGCTGATACCCGACAGCATATCTACGCCCATCAAGTTTCTATATGAGCCACACAACGCACCAGAAGCGCATGCCATCGATGCAGCGATTCTAAACATCGCCCACACTATGCAGTATACGTACTGGCATGATATCTCACTCACCGACCCACCCGATGAACCCAATCAGAAGTCTTTGGATTTGCTTGGACTCGACTCATCGCTCCTACCGCAGCTATCACGCGAAGCGGATACGATCTATCTACAGACAATGGATCTACTCAATGTCCGCTAATCATGGGGCAAGCCCGCGACAGGCATAATGTGCCGCTCCCAGTCTCGCAACACCTTCATTGATAATGATGTATACAGGTATTGCACCCAGCAAGGATCCCATTTTTGATTTGTGCATAAAGGCATCGAGGAAAGTATCCCGATCCATCAGGTCAAGTAGCTTGGGCACTATCCCCCCGGCCAGATAGAGACCGCCACGAGGCAAGGTCTGAAGCGCAACATTACCGGCATAACTTCCCAGTATTTCAAAGAACATGTTAATGGCATGACGGGCGAGTGGATCACCGGTTCGTGCCAGATCACTTATCTGTCTCGGTGCATCCTCCGTTGCAGGTACAAGTGCCTGTCCTTCACGTACCCCCAGGCTATTCAGCGCCGTATGAATGTTAACCAGTCCGACACCCGACATCAGCATCTCGTTGGAAACGGACCCGTGTGGCAACATAGCACCCAGAATATCCAATTGTTGCCGTGAGCCCGGGGCAAAATCCGCATGACCCGCCTCACTCGCCAATACTCTCAGTGACTGCTTCGTTTGAATGGCTATCGCCTGGCCCAGACCCGTCCCCGCCCCGATAAAACTGCGTACCGCCTCGGGCTGGGGCTGACCCATTTGCAGTACAACAAGATCCTGTTCACCCAGGTGTCCCACACCATACGGAATGGCCTCGAAATCATTTAACAAATAAACCTGTTCCATTCCGAATCGATGACGCATTTCATTGGCATCGATATGCCAGTCCAGGTTCGTCAGGCGACATGTGTCCTGCTCGATGGGGCCCGCCACTGCCAGACCAATAGCCGTCAAATCTTCTTTGACATATTTAGACAGAAATGCCTCGAGTAGCTGATCAAGATCAACATAGTCTTTGTTGTCATATTTAACGGCCACTATGCTTTCTAGGACATCACCACGGGCTTCAAAAAGTTCGAGTCGTGAATGCGTCCCGCCAATATCGCCACCGATCAATTTCATCGGGTTGTCTCCATTGTCGATGCGGCAGCCTCGTCCAGTAACCATAGCAATTCATCACGCGCATCGATTCGACTGACCGGGAAATGACTCTCAGTATTCTGACTCAACTGCTGCATCACCTGCGCCTTACTCTCTCCGCTTATCAAAAACATAATGTGATCGGCATTGTTAATTACTGGATAAGTGAGGCTGAGGCGCCAGGTTTTCAGTTTCTCTACATATACCGCAGCGGCCAACCGATCATCATGCAAGATGCATGTGCCAGGAAACAGGGAAGCGGTGTGGCCATCATCCCCCATGCCAAGCAGGACGAGGTCAAACTTCGGCAAGCCATCCGCTTTCGGTAAATTTCTCTGCAGCAGTCGCGCATATTCTGCAGCGGCCTTACGCACATCGAGTCGAGTCTCGAAGGGAAATACCTGTTCTCGCGTAATGGGAATCCGATCCAGCAGTGACTCTCTTGCCATTCTATAGTTACTATCGGCGTGTTCCTGTGGCACCGAGCGCTCATCCCCAAAATAGAAACTGACACCTGACCAGTCAATTCTGCCCCGATATTCAACCGAAGCCAGTAGCTGATAGAGTGACCTGGGCGTACCGCCTCCTGCCAAGGCAACATTAAACTTTCCTGTAGTTTCGAGATATCGTGACGCAAGCATGACAAATCGATCCGCCGCAGCATGGCTCAGGGTATCCATATCGGTATATATTTTATACGCACCCTTCATTGTTATCCCTTCAGTACAACTATATTATGATTCGGTAGGGTTTTGTGCATTTCTTTTGTAACATGGGACCTATGCAAATGGAAACGCCCTCAGATATCTATCAACAGTCCATAGACTTGCTGTACCGCTGCTCAACATCGGACGGCTTTCTGGCAACTCCCACAGAGAATACCAACTATCGACGCATCTGGGCGCGAGATGGTGTCATCATCGGATTGGCATCTCTGTTGAGCGAAGAGCGCGATCTTATACATACCATGCGTCAGACCCTGCTGACACTAAAGGAATACCAGGGGCCTCATGGCGAGATACCGAGCAACGTTGATCCTATTTCAGGCCGTATCAGTTTCGGCGGTACCACGGGGCGTGTCGATGCAGATCTATGGTTCATTATCGGCTGTGTTGAATACTGGCTAGCCACCGGTGATGATGATTTTCTAGAACATGTGATACCCGCCATCGAGAAGGTACGTTTCCTGCTCGGGGCCTGGGAGTTTAATAATCGAGGATTGCTCTATGTACCACAGGCCGGAGACTGGGCTGACGAGTATCTTCATGCCGGATATGTACTCTATGATCAACTACTCTATTTGCAGGCGCAGCGTGCCATATGTCAAATACACGCACACGTACATGGCAGCCCTGATCATGATCTACTGGCCAAGGCGGACCATCTCAAACACCTGATAAAGGCAAATTACTGGCTGAGTGATCAAGGTTCTGGTGACGACATCTATCATGAAATACTTTATGAAAAGGGACTGAAATCAGAAGCCAGCTGTCGCAATAAATACTGGATGCCGTTCTTTTCACCGACGGGTTATGGATATCGTTTCGATGCATTTGCTAACATCCTTGCATCATTGTTTAATCTAGCCGACGATAAACAAGTCGAGCTGGTGGATACTTATATAGACAATATATGTGCGCATGAGATCAAGCTAATTCCAGCCTTTGACCCGGTTATCCAGCCCGTGGACGAAGACTGGAAGGATTTACAGATGACGTTCTCATTCACATTTAAGAACCGTCCTTTCGAATTCCATAATGGCGGACGCTGGCCAATGTTGACAGGATTCTATGTAAGCGATCTATGTAACCGGGGACAGACACAAACGGCACGTGCCTACAGTCAAGGTATCAACACCGCCAATGCCATGCCCTATAAGGATCACGAATATGGATTTGCCGAGTTCATTCATGGTCAGGATTACACACCTGGTGGTACCGCGGAACAGGGCTGGAGTGCCGCAGCCACAATAATCGCTCATCAATCTCTTGAAGGAAAAAGGCTGTTTCGTATTAATGAATAAATCCTTACTCGTCTGTACTGATCTCGATCGCACTCTGCTACCCAATGGTTCACAACCGGAGTCAGATGGGGCCCGCGGCCTCTTCAAGCGCTTTTGCTCACATCCCAATATCGAACTTGTGTATGTCAGTGGGCGCGATAAATCATTGCTACTAGACGCTATAAGTCAATATGATCTTCCTGTGCCCGATTACGCCATCGGCGATGTTGGCACGTCGATTTATAAAGTAATCGATAAACAGTGGGCAATTGATGAGCAATGGTTAAATTTGATAGGGAATGACTGGGGTGGGAGGCGCCAGCAAGACCTGTCTCAGTTGCTGGCTCCAATTACCGGATTAAGGCTACAGGAACCAGAAAAACAGAATAATTATAAGCTCAGTTACTATGTCGAGCTTGAAAATGATCCGAAACGCCTTATCGAACAAATCGACTCAAGGCTTCAGGAAAACCAGATAGAGTCTAACATTATATGGAGCATTGATGAGCCCAACCGGATTGGACTGCTCGATATATTACCGCGCAGTGCCGACAAGTTAACGGCAATTCGCTTCCTGGCAGATAAATTACCCGTCGACTCTGAGCGTGTCATTTTTTCTGGTGACAGTGGTAATGACCTCAGTGTTTTAACCAGTGAGCTTAAGGCAACACTCGTAGCCAATGCCGCACCAGAGGTAGTCCGACAAGCCAAAGAGATGACCCAAAAGAGCAATACAACAGATCAGCTCTATTTTGCTAAGGGAACACTGGGGCATATGAACGGCAACTATGCCAGCGGAATCCTGGAGGGTATTTATCATTATTTCCCAGACACCCGTAATTGGATAGACGAGCTACTGGCCAAGACTGAAGGCTACTCTTCTTCGTAGCTATCGAGCGCTGTGTAATCAATATTGTTATTCAGGAAATTATAGTGCTCCAGCCCTTCCAGAACGCCTAGTGCATATTCCTGTTCGGCAAAATAGATACGATATTTACCGTGATATTTGTCCAGCTCCACGCTGTGATTAGCCACAACCGTGGCCAGTGTTTCACCCTGAAGCATACCAATGTCATTACCTGAATCGCCTGCCACGAAAACACTTTCCAGCGGTATACCCCACTTTAAGGAGACATAACGCAAGGCAAGCCCCTTGGCTGCACGGATTGGCACGACATCGAGGTTGACCTCATTTGAATAGATCAGGTTACAGTGTAGATCTTTGGTCCGTAAAAGTTTTTTAATTTCGGGGATTGGAGGTGCAGTTGAAGGATTGACGAAATAACTGATCTTGAAACGGGATTGCTCCTGTTTGCCACGCTTACGAAGGCCAGGAATTTTCTTTAGCACCTTGGAAATTTCATCGGCATCCCAACGGTGATCGATATGCTTCTCCCATGAATGATCAGCCGCCATGTGACGACCGTGATGGGGATAATAGATTTCGGTACCGACCGAGCTGATGATGATATCGGGCATGGGAATGTCCCACTGCTTTAATTCCTTCAAGGTACTGTCCAGACTCCGCCCTGTGGCTATGCCGAATCCGATTTTGAGATTGCGTGCCTTATTGAGTGCCACCAGTAGTTTTTTCAATGCCTGACGATCACCGATGAGACAGTTATCAATAGATGCAATGGCGAGACGATCAACTGTTGGCAGACGGTTTTTCTCCGCCATGTGTCGGCGATGATGCTTGCCCTTGTGGATTTTGCTCAATTCCTTGAGGTAATTTTCAACATGTCCCGACCAGGAATAGTAAGTACGCGTTCCCTTGATGCCCGCATTGGACCATTTTTTCCATTGCCGCTTGTCAGACAGCACATGAAGCAGGGCTTGCTGTATTCCTGCGATATCGAGTGGATCCACGAGAATGCCGTTCTTACAATGTGCGATGATGTCACGCGGTCCCCCGTCATGGGTGCTCACAATCGGTAACCCAGTGGCCGAGGCCTCAATCAAAGTAAGACCGAATGGTTCGGTAAGGGCGGGGTTGACAAAAACGCCTCTGGATTTAGCTGCAATACGATAGATGTCGGGCACCTCGTTACTACCATGGTGCTTCGGGTAGGCCACCTTGCCGTGCAGGTCATACTCATCGATCATCAGAATGACTTCATTCAAGACATTACGTGCGCCACGATCAAGATCCGCAATCTTCTCGCGATTCCCCATGATCAATACCAGGTTTGCCAACTCTCTTAAACTCTCACTCTCGCCATAGGCCTGGACCAGAGAACGAATATTTTTGCGTTCATCGGCGCGCGACATAGCAAGGATCATAGGTTTTCTAGGCTCGGCCAGGAAGCGTTGAATTTGCGAATAGTATTCGGGTTGTGGATCGTAGTGAGCGGGTGGCATGAAGCGACTGAGGTCAACACCCGGAGGTAAGACACGCATACGCTGGGGATGATAATTATCGTACAGCGCATATTGCTCTTCCACCTCCTGCGAGGTTGAAGCCACCACCAGAGATGCGGTATCTAGGGTCATCTCCTCGGCCTCGATGCGTTGACTGATGTTATAACGCCGTTCGATGGTCTCTTCTTCGGAACCCTTTGCAAGAAGCTGTTTCTTCTTTACACGCCCGAGTGAGTGACCTGTATGCACGTGAGTCACACCAAGCAGTGAAGCCATGCGGCTTGCGACCATGCCGGCATCCGCATAGTGGCTGTGTATCACGTCGGGGACCTGCCCAAGCTCACGTAAGTGTAGCAACGCCTTATCGATAAACTGGTTGAGATGTGGCCACAGCACTTCTTTGCGCAAATAACGTTTTGGACCACATTCCAGTCGCACGATATTGGCGCCTGGAGCCAACTCTTCAAAGGGCTGTTGATAGATTTCATCTACCTTGCCGTCTATCACCCTACGTGTCAGGACATCCACCCGCTCCACATTGGGGTGCCTTGCAAGCTCCCTCGCAAGCTCGAGCACATAGAGTATTTGACCGCCGGTATCGGCATCTCGACCCAGCTCCGGACTTTCGGCCCGCATCAGGCCATGTACGCTGATGAGGACAATGTAGAGACCTTCTTCCTTCTCACCCATTCAATCTAAGTCTTCCATTTTTCCAAGAAACGATTGTAAAGATCCTTGTCAAAAGAAGTTGCCCCCTTTTGCTCACATATTGCTGAGGCAAATTCCACGGCACGTTGCAATGCCAGCTGTAGTGGCCAGTCCTTCGCAAGACCGAACAGGATCACGGAGCTCAATGCATCACCGGCACCGACTGTATCAATTAGATCCTCTGCCGGGGCTGGTGGTGTCAGGTAGGAGCCCGCATCACTTAGCACGAATGCACCTTCATGCCCCAGTGTGACTATGATGGCATTGAGGCCATATAGCAACATCAGATCCTGTGCTGCCTGCCTGGCTTCATCCAGGCCATTTAGGGTCCGTCCCGCAAAAATTTCCAGCTCTTCATCATTCAGTTTGAGCCAGGTGGCATCCTCCACCAAGGCCTCAGCCTGTTCACGACTATGCCAGGGCGCACGTAGATTGATATCGATGAATACCGGCGAGTCGAGCCGTGAACGCAGGTAAATCAGTCCTGCGCGAGAATCATGTTCACGTGTAATTAATGAACCGTGATAGGTCAGTGAAGGTGGAGAGTTGATTAGCTGTGGAATAAGCAGATCGACGTCTATATGATCATAGGCAACATCTTGTTCGATGGTGTAAGTGGGTTGACCTTGTTCAAGTTCCACTTTCACCTGCCCCGTGGCGTGCACAGGATCGGTTTGAAGCGCTGAACAATCCATTCCCCATTTTTGCATGGCATCGATGACCTGGCGCCCCAGATCATCATCACCAACTCGACTCACGAATAATGGATTCGCACCAAAACCATGCAGATGCCATGCAACATTGAATGGGGCGCCACCGAGGACCGCACCACCATCTTCAAACACGTCGAACAGTACTTCACCAAATATCAGTGGCCGTTGTTTACTCATTGTCAACTTTGATTGTTATATTCATGTCAGGACCTGTCATCAAAATTAATCGTCGATTATTTTTATGACTAGATGTTATATTGGTAAGGGCTAATACATGGCGACCGCCCCGTTCCGTCCCATAGTTAGCTAAGTTGGCATTCTTACTTACGCATAAAATAGATCTGGCATCATTATTTATGGAAAAAGACGTTCTAAACTCTGCTGCAGACATTCTTGAACAATCAATAATGTATTACAAGGGCAAGCCCATTGGCACCCTGGCGGCATTACCATCCGGTTCCCTGGCCGCAGCCAACTATGAAGAATGTTTCATACGCGACTTTGTCCCCTCGGCAATGGTGTTCCTGGCACAGGGTCGTTCAGAGATCGTCAAAAAT
>JABURT010000037.1 GCA_014762495.1 Gammaproteobacteria bacterium
TCGCTCACGGCACTTCGTGTTACTTTTCGTAACAAATAAACCGGAGCTCCCCGATGCGCCTGCCTTCCGATTCCGATATCCCACTCGACCGGGTCATCCTGCTGCTGGCGCTCGCCCTGTTTCTTCTGATCTCGCCATTCATGCTGTGGTGGGCTCGCGATACGGCGCCCTGGTATCTGCCCTACCTGTTCTGGGCGCTGCTCATCGGTCTCACCGCCTGGCTGCAGACAAGGCGTAGAAAACCATGATGTTCGGCCTCGGGACACTGTTCGCCGCCGGTGTGGTCTACCTGTTGGTACTATTCTTTATTGCCTATGCTGCCGAGCGTGGACTGATTCCCGCGCGCATCATTCGACACCCCGCCGTCTATACCCTGTCACTGGGGGTCTTTGCCACCTCCTGGAGTTTCTACGGTAGCGTCGGCTTCGCCCAGGAACAGGGCTACAACTTCCTGACCATCTACCTTGGTGTCACACTCGCCTTCATCCTCGCGCCGATATTGCTCAAACCGATATTACGCCTGACTCGTGAGTTCCAGTTATCGTCGCTGGCCGATGTGTTCGCGTTTCGCTATCACAGCCAGGCCGCCGGCGTCTTCGTCACCCTGTTTATGTTACTCGGGACCCTGCCCT
Source organism: Gammaproteobacteria bacterium (assembly GCA_014762495.1). Taxonomy (GTDB): domain Bacteria; phylum Pseudomonadota; class Gammaproteobacteria; order Thiohalospirales; family Thiohalospiraceae; genus JABURT01. Next base: position 633 of record JABURT010000037.1, read on the forward strand.
ATATCGCCCTGCAGATCCGCGCGGTCAGCGAATCGGCCCAGGTTTTGACCCAGCAGGATACCCCGGTGCCGCTGGCGCTGGGTTTTTGTGTCACCCTGATCCTGTTCGCGGTGCTGTTCGGGGCCCGCCACATTTCGGCACGTGAGCGACACGAAGGGCTGGTGGTGGCCATCGCCTTCGAGTCGGTGATCAAGCTGCTGGCGCTGCTGGCGGTCGGCCTGTTTGCCCTGTTCGGGATCTTTTCGGGACCGTCGGGCCTCGAGCAGTGGCTGAGCACACACCCCGAGGCCATCGAGTCGCTGTATCGTCCCATGCGCGAGGGCCCATGGGGCACCCTGCTGCTGCTCGCCTTCGCCGCCGCCTTCCTGTTGCCGCGCCAGTTTCACATGACCTTTACCGAGAACATGCAGGAATCTTCGCTGGCGACGGCGAGCTGGGCCTTTCCCCTGTTCCTGTTACTGCTCAATCTCTTCATCCCGGTGATCCTGTGGGGCGGTCTGGAACTGGAGCTCGGCACCGGCGCCGACTATTTCGTGCTCGGATTGCCGCTGGCCCAGGGCAACGGTGTTCTGACGCTACTGGTCTTTATCGGCGGCGTCTCCGCCGCCAGCGCCATGATGATCGTCACCACCCTGGCCCTGGCGGCGATGAGCATGAACCATCTGGTGCTGCCGGCCAGCCTGCATCGGCGCTTCGTCACCGGGACCAACATCTACCGCTGGCTGCTGTGGGGTCGGCGCAGCCTCATTGCCGTGATCATCCTCGCCGGATATGGCTTTTATCTGCTGCTGGAACGGAACCAGGGCCTGGTCCAGTTGGGCCTCATCTCCTTCGTTGCCGTGGCCCAGTTCCTCCCCGGCATCTTCGGCCTGCTTTACTGGCGCCGCGCCACGCGTGCCGGTTTCCTCGCCGGGCTCAGTGGCGGTGCCGCCATGTGGGCATTGCTACTATTACTGCCCCTACTGGAACGCTCGGGGCTTATTACTCACGCGCCCGATCTGGCACGCCTGCTTGGCGGCGAGGACGGTAATACCTGGGCCGTCTCCACCTTCTGGAGCCTGAGCCTCAATGCCCTGTTGTTCTTCAGTGTCTCCCTGCTCACCCGCCGCAGTGAGGAGGAGATCGAGGCGGCTGAGGCCTGCTGCATGGATACCTTCACCCCACCCACCGGTATCGTGCAGGCCAAGTCGGTGGACCAGTTCACCGAACTGCTGGCGCGCATCATGGGGCCCGATATGGCACAACAGGAGGTCTCCCAGGCGCTGGACGATCTCGGTTTGACCGCGTCCGAGACGCGTCCCACCGAGCTGCGTCACCTGCGCGAGCGCATCGAGCGCAACCTGTCGGGGCTAATTGGCCCGGTACTGGCCCACATGATCGTGGATGAGCGACTGCAACTGGACCCCCATGCCCGTCTCGCCCTGGCGGACTCCATGCGCTTTGTCGAGCAACGGCTAGAGGCCTCGCAAAGCGAACTCAAGGGCCTTGCGGTGGAACTGGATACCCTACGCCGCTACCACCGCCCGGTCCTGCCCGACCTGCCCATGGGGGTATGTTCGGTAGGGGGCGATCGGGTGATCCTCAACTG
>JABURT010000154.1 GCA_014762495.1 Gammaproteobacteria bacterium
GCCCACGAACACCGCCCACGGAATGCGTCCCCATCGCTGCCACAGCCCCGGCGCATGGGGTTTGGACAATACCAGAAAGATCAATGCGACGGCCGCGAATGAGAGCCAGAACCCCGGCGCCAGCACCGCAATGGGGTCCCACAGCAGGACCAGTAATAAGGCCAGGGACAAGCTGTCCCCGGGCTCGACGCGATGTCGCAACAACCAACCCAACATCACCGCAAGCACCATGATCAGGGCACGCTGGGTCGGGATCGAGAACCCCGCCAGGGCAGCATAGGCCAGCGCCGCGCATGCGGCGACTAGCGCCCCGGCCAGTTGCGCCGGCATCCGCATCAGCGTCGAGACCGATAGCGACCATAGCCAGCGCCCCAGCCAGAAGGCGATGACGGCCACCAGGCCGATATGCAGGCCGGAGATGGCGAGCAAGTGATTGGTGCCCGTGGCGCGCAGCACATCCCACTGCTGGGGCTGAATTTGGCTTCGCTCGCCGATACTCAGCGCCAACAGCAAGCCTTTTCCGACCCCGGGTCGGGCCATCTCCTCGATACGGGTCATTAGCTGCTGACGCAGGCGATGCAAACGGCTCATGGGATCCATGGAAAGGCCGAGGAATTGCCGTTTGTCTCCCGCGCGCACATAGCCCGTCGCACCAATCCCCTGCTGAAATAGCCAGGACTCGTAATCGAAGCCGCCGGGATTCATAAAGCCATTGGGGCGTTTCAGGCGCACCGTCAAAAGCCAGCGCTCTCCGGCCTGAAATGACCGTTTGGCGCCATACCAGTTCAAACGAACACGGCCCGGCCCTGGATAGTCGCTGCCCTCGTAGTGCAGAGAGTCGATCTGGAATTCGAAGCGCGTGACGCGCCCACGCTCGATCGGGATATCAAGAATATGGCCCTGTATGACCACATCCTTCTTTTCCAAGCTTTCGGGGAGTGTCTGTTGCAGCAGCAGATCGGCCCTGAAAGCCGCCCAGGCCATGCCCAAAGCGATAAAGACCAGGGGCCGAAGTTTTGAAAAAAATAACATCGGCAGGCACAAGAAAAGCAGCCAGAACCATTTGGCTTCTGGTAAGATAGTGAAGCTCTGCAGGAGCACCACTCCCGCGAGAAAGGACAATACCGAAAGACGCATCTTCCCTGGTCGTTAGGTTACACTTCCCTGTAGTGCCATTAGTATTGTATAGACGCAATGCCAAAGAAATTTTTTAGAAAGTATATGCCGGATCACCACAGGATCCGCGAAAGCAAGTACCTGAAGGTCTTCGGCAAGCTCTTGCATGATCCCAATCTATGGCACTTTAACCGCCGTTCGGTTTCGGGCGGATTCGCCCTGGGCCTGTTTAACGCCTTCGTCCCACTGCCCTCGCAGATGATCCTGTCGGGCTTCGGTGCCATCTTTTTACGTGTCAACCTGCCCATCGCGGTGGGCACGGTGTGGATCACTAAACCATTTACCATCCCGCCCATGTTTTACTTCACCTACCTGGTGGGGACATGGATCCTGGGCGTTCCGGCCAGGCCGTTTCATTTCGAGCTTTCTTATGACTGGTTGATGGAAGAGTTGATCGCCATCTGGGAACCCTTCCTGCTTGGCTGTTTCGTCACCGGGCTGGTGGCCGCCATCATCGGCTATACCACGGTCAGGATCATGTGGCGTCTGCACATCATTCAGGCCGTCAAGGAGCGCAGGCTGCGTTATCAACGTAGTGACAGTGAAGGCTAGTCAGCCTCAGTTCGAGCTCAGAACACCATCGTCGAGGTGCAATACACGGTCCATGCGTTCGGCCAGGCTGGTGTCATGGGTGACGACCACGAAACTGGTATTCATGGAACGATTTAACTCCAACATTAGCGCATAGATGGCTTCAGCCGTATTGCGATCCAGGTTACCGGTGGGCTCATCGGCGAGAACGCATTGCGGTTGTGTCACCAGGGCCCGTGCGATGGCGGCGCGCTGACGCTCACCGCCGGACATCTCGCCGGGCTTGTGATCCAGACGATGGCCCAGTCCCACTTTCTCTAGCATCTGCGCAGCCTGATGCGAGGCCTCGGCCACCGACTCGCGCCGAATCAACAACGGCATGGCGACGTTTTCCAGCGCCGTGAATTCGGGCAACAGGTGATGGAACTGGTAGACGAACCCCAAGGATTGATTGCGTAATACGCCCCGCTCGGCCTCATCCAGGGTAACCAGATCCTGACCGTTGACCCAGACTCGTCCCGTCTTGGGTCGATCCAGCCCTCCCAACAGATGCAGCAAGGTACTTTTGCCCGAACCGGAGGACCCGACAATGGCGACACGTTCACCGGCAGCAATGGAGAGATTAATGCCCTTGAGGACATCCACCGCCAGCTTGCCTTCATCGAAACTTTTGTATAGTCCTTCGCAGGCGACCACGGCTTGTTGATTACTCATAACGCAGTGCCTCCGCCGGTTGTGTACGGGAGCCTCGCCAGGCCGGGTAAAGAGTCGAGAGTACACTCAGAATAAAGGCCACCAGGGTGACATAGCCTACTTCGTTCCAGTGCAGGTCAGATGGCAATTCGCTGATGTAGTACACACTGGAGGGCAGAAAATCGATCCCCATGGCCTGCTCCAGCGCAGGTACCCAGGTATCGATATTGAGTGCGGTAATAACGCCGGTGACCGCGCCCACGATGGTACCAATGAGACCGTTGATAGTCCCCTGCACGATAAAGACCCCCATCACACCGCGTGGCGACAGGCCCAGGGTACGCAGGATGGCAATGTCACTCTGCTTGTCGGTGACCACCATCACCAGAGTCGAGACGATGTTAAACGCAGCCACCGCCACGATCAGTGACAGGATAATGAATAACATCATCTTTTCTATCTTGAGGGCGCGGAAGTAATTGGCATGCCGGTAACTCCAGTCGCTGACCCAGTATTCGTTGTCCAGCAATTCCGACAAACCCTTGGTCAGACCGGGGGCGGCATAGACATCATCCACCTTTAGACGAATACCACTAACACTGTCGCCCATTCGGTATAGGCGCGCGGCATCCTCGATGTGCATAAACATGAGACTGCTGTCGTACTCGTGCATGCCCACCTCAAACACACCGCCGACGGTGAAACGTTTCATGCGCGGTAATATACCGGCCGGTCCGACCATGGCATTGGGAGTTACCAGGGTAAGCTTGTCACCCACGTCCACCGACAGGCTATGGGCCATTTCGATACCGATGAGAACACGGAAGGCGCCTGGCTCCAGGGATTCATAACTGCCCTTGACCATTTTCCGCGAGACGTCGGAGACCTGGGGTTCCATGTTGGGCACGATGCCGCGCACCATCACCCCCTGTACCTCCTGGTTCATGGTCACCATACCCTCGCCATTTATATAGGGCGCCGCGCCGATAACCCGCGAGTGTTGACTGAGAGCATCGATGATGGGGTGATAATCGCGCAGATCGGCACCGAAATCCTGAACCGTGATGTGGGAGCTCATGCCGAGCATGCGATCGCGCACTTCTTTCTGAAACCCGTTCACCACCGACAGCACGACGATCAATGCCCATACGCCGATGGCAATGCCCAGCATCGAAGCCAGTGAGATGAAGGATATGAAATGGTTGCGCCGTTTGGCACGGGTATAGCGCAGACCGATAAAGAGTTCGACGGGTTTGAACATGGCAAGCATTAAACCATAAAAGCAGGCATCAGGACATCAGGGACACACAACGGGGACGGGTTCGACAAGCTGGATGGATGTCGTGTCGACACGCACCCGATAGGCCAGCGCCTCGACTCCTCGTGTTATGGCCTCACGCAATGTCCGTCCATATAGCGGATCGATGTCATCGGCGGGTTGCATGGTGCTGGCATCGTCACGCGACAGGCAATAAAAGATGACCGCGCGTTCACCCTGCTCCACCATGTGCATCAATTCCTCAAGGTGCTTGGTCCCTCGCGCGGTGACGGCATCGGGAAACACGGCAACCCCTTCTCCGTCTCGTTCTCGACGTGCGGTGACGTTCTTCACCTCGACATAGCAGCGCTGTCCCTGCCGCTCCAGCAACAGGTCGATGCGACTGCGCTGGGCGCCATAATTGACCTCGCTGCGTATGCCCTCGTAGCCCTGAAGTTCCTGCACGGTACCGTTCTCGATGGCCTCCTGTACAAGACGATTGCTGAGATGGGTATTGATATTGATGCGGGTCCCACTATCGGTCTCGGACTGCTCCCAGGCATAACGATACTTGCGCTTGGGGTTTTGCGTGTCGCGGATCCAGATCCTCATACCCGGATCGGCGCAGCCCATCATGGAGCCGGTATTGGGCGAGTGCACGGTGATGACTCTACCATCGTCCATCTCGACATCGGCGAGAAAGCGTTTGTAGCGGCGTATCAGGGTAACGGGGATAAGCGTGTTGCTGTAGTCCATGGAACCTCGACGGTCTGTACGACAAAACCCCGGCAGAGCCGGGGTCCATGCGTCGATTATGCCTCAATGAGACTGGCGTTTCACCTGCAAGACATTGGGCAACTGCTCGATACGGCTCAGGATGCGGCTGAGTTGCTGAGTGTTGCTGATCTCAATGGTCAACTCCATGTGGGCAACATAGTCTTTTTTGTCGGTATAGGTGCTGACTCGGAGCACGTTCACCCGATCCGCCGCCAGCAGTGAGCTGACATCTCGCAACAGGCCCTCGCGGTCCACCGCCTGTAAACGGATATCCACCGGGTAGGCCTCCTCTTCCTGTCGGTCGGACCACTCAACCTCGATCAGACGTTTGCGCTTGCCGGCATCGAACTTGAGGACATTGGTGCAATCGCGGCGATGAATGGTCACCCCGCGGCCCTGGGTGATGAAGCCGACGATCGGATCACCGGGCGCCGGTTTGCAACAGCGGGCCATGTGCGTCAACAGGTTACCCACGCCGTGGATATAGACGTCACCGGGTTCACGCTCTTTGCGCTTGCGCCCGGGCCCCTTGGGCACCAGGCTGCTGGGCTCAGGTTTCCACAGATGTTGTATGGCCCCGGCGATTTGTGCCGAGTTAAGGTCGCTGCGACCGATAGCGGCCATCATTTCCTCGGCCGAGGCGAAGTGAAAATGCGAGGCGAGTTTATCAAAGCTAATGCCGCTGGTTCCCAGGCGGTTCAATTCGCGATCGAGGATGGTGCGACCGTCCATGACGTGATTTTCGTAGTCCTGTTGCTTGAACCACTGTCGCACATGGGAGCGCGCCCGCGGGGTGGTGATGTAGGCGAGGTGGGGATTGAGCCAGTCCCGGCTTGGGCCACCGTGTTTGGCCGTGAGTATCTCCACCTGCTCGCCGTTCTTTAACTCATAACCCAACGGCACCATGCGCCCGTCCACCTTGGCGCCACGGCACCGGTGACCCACCTCGCTGTGGATGTGATAGGCAAAGTCGAGGGGTGTCGAGCCCTGCGGCAAGTCGATAATGTCACCACTTGGAGTGAGGGTATAGATTCGATCCTGGAATACCTCGGACTTGAAGCGGTCGATGAAGTCACTCGCGCTCGCCTCCTCGTCCTTCCACTCGACCACCTGTCGCAACCAGGCGATCTTCTGTTCATAATCGCTATCGCCCTTACCGCCCTCCTTATAACGCCAATGCGCGGCAACACCCAGCTCGGCGTGCTTGTGCATGTCGTGGGTACGGATCTGGATCTCCAGGGTACGCCCCTGAGGACCGATCACAGCAGTATGAATGGACTGATAACGGTTTTCCTTGGGCGTGGCGATGTAATCATCGAACTCACGATGGATGTGCGGCCAAAGGGTGTGGACGATTCCCAGGGCGTGATAGCACTGGGGCACCGTATCCACAAGGATGCGCACGGCACGGGTATCGAATATTTCATGAATACCAACACCCTTGCGTTTCATCTTCCGCCAGATGCTATAGATATGCTTGGGGCGTCCGGCGACGTCGGCGGGAATGGAGGCCTTCTCCAGTTCCACACGCAGTGTTTGCATGACATCGTTGATGAAGCGTTCGCGCGCGACACGTCGTTCATCCAGGCTCTTGGCGATCTGTTTATAACGCAAGGGCTCGAGATAACGAAAGGCAAGGTCTTCCAGTTCCCATTTGAGCTGCCATATGCCTAGCCGGTTGGCCAGCGGTGCGAAAATATCCATGGTCTCACGGGCGATACGCTTCTGTTTCTCTTCCGACAAATGCTTTAGCGTCCGCATGTTATGCAGGCGATCGGCCAGCTTGATAAGTACAACACGCACATCCTTGGCCATGGCCAGTAACAACTTGCGTTGATTTTCGGCATGACTGGGCTTCTTCTGGCGCGCCTCTTCATCACCGCTACTGATTACGGTGATCCAGTCCATCTTGGTCACGCCTTCTACGAGACTGGCCACGCCGGCGCCGAACTGCTGGTCGATCTCCAGGATGGTGGACTGGGTATCTTCGACAACGTCGTGCAGGATGGCCGCGGCCAGGGTCTCGATATCGAGGTTGAGTTCGGAGAGGATGGCGGCCACGGCAATCACATGGCTGAAATAAGGCTCGCCCGAGGCCCGCACCTGGCCCTTGTGGGCGCGCTGGGCATATTCTGCGGCACGACGCAGATAGACGATCTCTTCTTCGCTGCGTCCGTCGCGCTCCAGAACCGTCAGCCACTTTTCAATGTTGAGGCTGTCATCCTGCGGCAGATTGACCTTTTGCTCTACATACACCATGTCTTAGGTTTCGTCTCCGAGCCTTGTTGCCATGTCTTGTTAAACAAGTATAGTCTGCGCTTTGATCGAGATATGGCCGTCATGACATAGACCACTCTTTATCTATGTAATGTACCTCACAACAAACTACAAGCCCGGATTTATGACCATCTCGGCCGATCCGGGCACACGTTCATGCTACTAGGACAACAATCAGGATGAAAAGACTCCCAGCCGAATGGGAAAGACAAAGCGGGATTCAATTGACCTGGCCCCATGGCCATGGCGACTGGGCACCCTGGCTGGACCAGGTGGAACCGGTCTTTGTCGACATTGCGCGCCATGTCTGCGAGCGCGAAAGATTGATCCTGGTTTGCTATGACCAGGACCATGAGGCGCACATCAGGCAACGCCTTTCACAGGCAGGGCTAGGTCTCGATGCCGCCAGTTTTTACCAGGTCCCCAGCAACGATACCTGGGCACGGGACCACGGTCCCATCTCCATACTCGAAGACGGTATACCGAGGCTGCTGGACTTCCGCTTCAACGGCTGGGGGGGGAAATTCGAGGCCGAACTGGATAACGGTATCACGCGACACCTGCATGAGGCCGGCGCCTTCAAAGATACCCAGCTTCAGCATATCGACATGGTGCTCGAGGGCGGCGGCATTGAGTCCGACGGCGCCGGTAGCCTACTCACCACAAGCGCCTGCCAACTCTCCTCGGGGCGCAATCCCGATCTGGATCAGGTCGACATCGAGCAGGCCCTTCGCCAGGCCCTTGGGGTAGAGCGTATCCTCTGGTTAGGACACGGTCATCTCGAGGGGGATGACACCGATAGCCATATCGACACCCTGGCCCGCTTCGCCGATCCCGGCACCATCATCTACGTCGCCTGTGATGTCCCCACAGACCCCCATTATTCGTCGCTCAAGGCCATGGAGGCGGAGCTCGGCGCCCTGCGCCAGGCCAATGGCGAGCCCTACCGTCTCGTTGCCCTACCCTGGCCCGCTGCAATCCATGACGATGAGGGCCAGCGCCTGCCGGCAAGCTATGCCAACTTCCTCATCCTCAATGAGGCCGTACTGGTGCCGACCTATCGCGATGCGGCCGATGCCGAGGCACTTGAAGTAATTGGAAAGTGTTTTACGGATCGTGAAGTCATCGGCATAGACTGCCTGCCCCTGATATGGCAATACGGCAGTCTTCACTGTGTGACGATGCAGTACATAGACGGTATCCTGTAACCATGGACACTCCTGACCCGGACCAAAACAGGCATGACTGACAAGACCCTACGCGTCGCACTCATCCAGCAGGGCTGTGGCGACAATCGCGAAGACAATCTCGAACGCAGCATCCAGGCCATACGCGAGGCCTCGGCACAGGGCGCCCGGCTGGTGCTGCTGCAGGAACTGCACACCTCCCTCTATTTCTGCCAGTGTGAGGACACGGGACAATTTGACCTCGCCGAGTCCATCCCCGGCCCCACCACCGACCGGCTTGGGCAACTCGCGCGTGAACTCGACCTTGTCATCGTCGCCTCGTTATTCGAACGTCGCGCCGCCGGCCTCTATCACAATACCGCGGCGGTGCTGGAACGAGACGGCGCCCTGGCCGGGATCTACCGCAAGATGCACATACCCGATGATCCCGGCTTTTATGAAAAATTCTATTTTACCCCCGGTGACCTGGGATTTACCCCCATCGATACCTCGGTCGGCCGCCTGGGTGTACTGGTCTGCTGGGATCAATGGTACCCGGAAGCGGCGCGGCTCATGGCCCTGGCCGGTGCCGATCTCCTGCTCTACCCCACGGCCATTGGTTGGGACCCCCGCGATGACCGCGATGAGCAGGCTCGCCAGCGAGAGGCATGGGTGACGATACAGCGCAGCCATGCCATCGCCAACGGCATCCCGGTGCTGGCCGCAAACCGATGCGGCCATGAGTCGGACCCGAGCGGGCATACTGAGGGCATAGAGTTCTGGGGCAATAGCTTCGCCTGCGGGGCGCAGGGCGAAATCCTCGCCACCGCCGCACAGGAGGAGGCGATCCTGATCGCCGATCTCGACCTGGCGCACAGCGAAGACGTGCGCCGTATATGGCCCTATCTGCGTGACCGGCGAATCGATGCCTATGAGGAATTGACGTTACGCTATCGAGACTAAAGACCGCTGACACAAGCGTTTAGGAGAGACCATGCAAAACATTGGTAATATTGATCGGATCATTCGTATCGTACTCGGGATACTGCTGCTGGCCCTGGTCTTTGTCGGCCCGCAAACGCCCTGGGGCTGGGTCGGCCTGATCCCGTTGATTACCGGCCTGGTGAGCTTTTGCCCGCTTTACGCCATCTTCAAGTACAACACTAATTGATCGATGCGCCATATCGCCTGTTCATCATCTGTGAACAACGCTTACTACATATGAACCGACCGGGTGCATCGAGCCATCAGGCTCGGCGTTGCAGGAGTCCCATGCGAACGAGTTTCAGCGCCAGCATGATCCAGGGGGTGCCATGGAGCAGGATGTCGAAGATATCAATGGGTCGTGACAGGGTACCGGCACTTAGCATCTTCAATTTCTCCCATACATGCGGTTCCGGCACAAACGGGGCCAGGCCAAGCGTCAGGGCAATGACAAGCCAGGTTCCCAGCGAGATATTATCGATAAACTTCATGACATTCCTTGAGTAAGTGAATGGGCAAATATCAGGGTATTCTAATTCATCGCGTTCACACAGGCGAAGACTATCTCGACGTGGTCGATTATGCCGACTACCGCTCGCTCCATTTCAATAGCCGCTCAATTCAGAGCCGCATGCTGCTAAGCGATCCCGACCGCCTTGTACTCGAGTACACCGAAGCGATGATGCTGGCCCTCGCCTGGCAGCCCGAGCCCAAACGAGTGCTCTTACTCGGTCTGGGCGGGGGGTCCCAGGCGCGTTACCTGTTGCGCCACTTTCCCGAGTGCCAGCTCGATGCCATAGAAGTGCTACCCAGGGTCACCGAACTGGCCAGGGAGTTCTTCTCACTTCCTGATACCGATCGCCTCACGGTGTATCACATGGAGGCGGAGGCATTCATGCAGTCTGGTCATTTGAAAGAGAGTTACGATCTGATCCTGGCCGATGCCTTTGATCACAACGGACCGGTCGTCTCGGTGTTCGATGAAACCTTCCTGCAGGCCCTCAACCAGGCCCTGGCACCGGATGGTGTCTGCGTCTTCAACATGTGGCAGACCGATGCACGAGACTATGCCGAGGTCTGCCATCGGGTCCAGTCCGCCATGGCCTGTGACCTCTACGATGTCCCACTGACAGAGGATCCCGAAAATATTGTCCTGATAGCCACCCAGGCAGCAAGCACTCAGAAATCCCTGCTGCGCCACTGCAAGCGACTGGAAAAAACCAGTGGCATCAAGCTACGCAGGCACCTAAAACATCTTTCCAGGTTGACCCTGCCCGAAGCATCATAATCTCACTGGTCTATACTCAAAAGTAAGCCCTTCAACCTGAGGACAGAACCATGAAGCTATTTATGGTGACATGCCTCTCCTGCCTGTTTTGGTCGATGCCCCTCTCCGCTGCCGAGTACGTGGAAACACCCTATGGTGAACAGAAGGTGGTGTTCGACTTCTACCTGGATGACCCCGATAAAACCGGTCCGGCACTGTTCTGGATACGTTCATTGCTCAACCCCCTGATGGAGGAGCCGTATGGCTATGCGCCGGAATTCCTTGAACTGGTAGTGGTGATCCACGGCACCGAGATCGTGACCCTGGCAAAGAAAAACTACACCCAGTACGAAACCGTGGTGGAGCGCATGAAATACTACTCACAACTGGGTGTGGAATTTAAAGTCTGTGGCCTGGCCGCAGAGGATTACGGTTACAGCCATGACGACTTCCACGACTTCGTGCAGGTGGTGCCTTCCGCCATTACCGAACTGGCGCACTGGCAGTTACAGGGCTATGCCCTGCTTCGGCCCATTGTCATGGAGAAGCGCTTTTCCATCGAAGAGATACGCTGAAAAAGAAAAGGGCCGACGGATGTCGACCCTTGTCTTGAAGATGGGGTGGCTGATGGGGCTCGAACCCACGACAACCGGAATCACAATTATGCTCATTTGTTCTATAAATCAGTCAGTTATAAGCAATTTCATAATAAAACCACCTGTTTCCGCTCATTTAAAATCAATAAGATACGGCTCAATATTATGAAAATTGCTACCCTTCAATTATTACAGATCCTAGTACATTCCTATCAAAGTAATGTGCTAAATCAGGACTTATTATAGAAATCGATTTAGTTCTTGAGAAAAGATACGTTGCGAAAATAGAAAAATGGATATTTGGGAGTGATTCAGTTGGCTGTAAAAATATGTTTTTCATAGCCTCCCCATTCACTTCCGGAACTGGTGAGTATTTGACTTCAGTTGGCTCCGTTCCAGGAAAATTGTATAAAACTAGCCCATCACTAATGCTTAAAATCATGTTATGTTTATTTCGATTTTCTACTTCACATTCATAGTAATTATTGATTTCGTTGACTAGGTTTTGAGTATTAAAATCGAATCTTTCACAAATCAGAAATGATAAAATCCTATCCGAGTCATTCTTAACCGGATCAAAATTCAACTCTCTCTTTCCGTGTGCTCTTACTATCTCACAATCTGTATTCGAAACTTTTTCCCTTATCACTTTATTTTTTGCCATCTTGTTTAGTGCAACTTTAAGCTCCTCTTTTTTTAGAACTGACTTGACCTCTCCGATTGCACATACCGTTTCAGCGGGATAAAAGAATTGTTTTTCACTATCTTGAATTAATGGGGTTTCGTTTCGTTCATACACAACTAAATCAATCTGAGTTGATATATCACCCTCATGATTTATTACAAATCCTGTACCAATCTCTAAATAATGAGGAATACAATATCGGATAAATTCTTTGGTCACATTTTCTCGTAACCGCCCAAATTCACCGGCATGCCGCAATAATTTTCTATCAGGATCATAAAACCGTTCTCGTGAAGCTTTCTTAAATGAATACTTAAAATTCTCAACATGCTCAAACAAAATTGACTGAAATATATTTTCGGTCATGCCCAAATTCCATTTTGATTTACTTAAATACTAGTCAACTAAAAACTATCACGATCCATCCGATTGTACCCGTTGTAGAACTGTGTTCTTCAACTGGATAACAGCTTCATAATTTCAGGTATAGGTGATTTGCATTGATATTTCATACAAAACAATAACTTATGTACCAATATTATGAACACTACTCCGAGATATCTTTCTTATTAATCAAGGTGTTAGAGAGCTATGAAGATGAAAACAATGGAAAAATATTATGAAAAGTTGGCTATTTTTTGCTCAGAACAAGCAAAAAAATAGCCATGTCACAGCAAGCGACATGGCTAAGTCTTTGATTTATATGGGGTGGCTGATGGGGCTCGAACCCACGACAACCGGAATCACAATCCGGGACTCTACCAACTGAGCTACAGCCACCGTAGAACTTTTGTAATATGGCGCGCCCGGCAGGAGTCGAACCTGCGACCCACGGCTTAGAAGGCCGTTGCTCTATCCAACTGAGCTACGGGCGCAGCGTTCGCATTGCGCCGCCGGGTGGGAATCGTACCACAGTACGCGTTCCGGTAACACATTCATGGTCGGGCGAAAGGATGACACGGGCTGTGTCCCTAGCCATCGTGCTTGTCAGCGGCGGTATCGCTTTGTTTTGCTAAGCGGTCGCATCGACATGACACGTCGGGAGTGGCTCCATCTACCTACTTGCCTGACCATGTATCTGGTCGGGGTAGTGAGCGAACCTCCTGTCTATACATCGGGGGTTCGATTTCCTCTACCAAATAGCTTTGACCATGAAATGGTCGGGGTAGAGGGATTCGAACCCCCGACATCCTGCTCCCAAAGCAGGCGCG
>JABURT010000096.1 GCA_014762495.1 Gammaproteobacteria bacterium
GTCGCGTGGGCTCGGAGATGGGTATAAGAGACAAACCAACAACTAACCAAACTGGAGTGACGTCATGGAGAAATTTTCACCCGTCGTGGGCCGCATCCTGCTGGCCATCATCTTCCTTCTCGCCGGCCTGGGCAAACTCGGCGCAGGTTATGCCGGAACACAGGGCTATATGGAGTCCATGGGCGTGCCTGGCATGCTCCTGCCCCTGGTCATTATCCTGGAAATTGGCGGCGGTATTGCCCTGATCATCGGTTGGCAGACCCGTTACGTTTCATGGGCCCTGGCGGCATTCACTCTTATCGCCGGTCTTATCTTCCATAACAACTTTGGAGACCAGACCCAGATGATCATGTTCCTCAAGAACCTCGCCATCGTTGGTGGTCTGCTGATACTGGCCCAACATGGTCCTGGCGCCTATAGCCTGGATAAGCGTAAATAAGCTCATCTGCATATTGAAGTGAATCAAGGGTGGCCGGAATGGCCACCCTTTTTTATGGAAAGACAAAGAGCCCTTGGAATGAGGCGGAAAATCCTTCAAACATCGGAGTTTGAATAGCAGTCAGTGGACGGGCACTTTTGTGAACAGAATATCCACCTGCTGTTGGCTGAGCGTAATCTTGGCACCCGGCTCAAATCCATTCATGGTATTCATGACTTCCGCCAGTGTTCGCAAACGATCACTCACGGATTTTAAAGCGTCAAACAAACCCACATCATTTTTTGTTGCTTCCTGTTGCATTGCCATTCCCCTGCTGGATTATGTTGTACACAAACCAAAGAGTAGAAAACCCATACACATTTTCCTATACGAAAATCGATGATTTCACATACATTCAACAGGACTACTTAATTGCCCCTCATTCATGCGAACTCCGTCACGAAAAAAAGCACGACGGTGGCACATCCTCACATGCAATTCGATAATCATTATTTACTAATTCTAACCAGCTTTGCCTGTAATTAGAGCGGGTGCATCTCGTGTAGCGTTATCAGCACAAGATGTAAATTACAGACAACAAAACTGAAGCAGTTTTGTGCTCCCGCCCCCGGACTGTTAGGATCGGGGTTTGCCAATCAACAAAGGTCTTCACGATGCAAGCAAGCAAAAACAAGGTGGTGAGCATCCACTACACGCTGACCAATGATCAGGGCGAGGTATTGGACAGCTCCAATGGTGGCGAGCCAATGCCCTACCTGCACGGTCACATGAATATTATTCCCGGCCTCGAAAAAGAGCTGGAAGGTAAGGCGGTGGGCGACAAGCTCAAGGTCACCGTTGCCCCTGACGAAGGATACGGGGAACGCAACGATGCGCTGGTGGAGAAGGTTCCCATGAACATGTTCCAAGGTGTCGAGAAAGTCGAGCCCGGTATGCAGTTCCACGCTCAGACAGGACAGGGAATGACCGTGGTCACCGTGACCGGAGTCGAAGGTGATGAGGTCACCATTGATGCCAATCATCCCCTGGCCGGTGAGCAGCTGACTTTCGATGTTGAGGTCACCGAGATCCGTGATGCCAGCGACGAGGAGCTTGAACACGGCCATGTACATGGACCGGGTGGTCACGAGCACTAGCCATCATGAAAAAGGGCGCCTCAGCGCCCTTTTTTATTCGCCTGCCGCACGCTTGCGCTGCAACCCCTCTTTCATCTCCGTCATAATTCTGGCCAAATCCTTGAGTCGTTCACTTAATAACTCCAACTTCTGAAAACAGTTGAGCTGTCCCGAATCCCGTTTCTTATCTACCATCATCCTTTGATATCCCTTTCGTTGATTGTCGTACGAAAGATAACCCGTGATAGTCCTACTGAAAGTGACCGGTATTACAAGAACTGTAAACAAATTGAAACGGCGTCATGGCTCAGCCCATAATCGGTGGCCAGTCGAGAATTCGCTCGATAAGACGTGCGTGCTTTGAATCACGCTCTAAATCAGGGTCCTGGATCGATTCATGCTCTTCAATATACTGAATATAATGACCGGGTAGGTCGAGGTGACTGGCTCCCAGCCTGACGATCTCCTTATACCAGTGATAGGGTGCGAGCTTGTCATCGATATAGGGTGCTTCAGCAATATAGACAAACGCTTGTATCCTACGGCCCTGCCAAGGCACCTCCAGATACTCGACGGAATAGCCGGCGCCCTCGAAACCGTCCAGGAGAGGTTTTTCCTCTCTGGCCAAGGTATAGAGCGCGGCGTGGACCCGGTCTTCTGGATTATCGCTTTCAACGATATTACACTTTCCCGAGCCGTCCTGGCCCAACTTGTGAAAGGCGAGACGAAACCCCTCCAACTCCACCCGTCCCACAGGTCGACTGGATGGTACCCGCTCCAGAAGTCTGAGTGGGTGGAGATTTGAACCGTATGCGAGATAATAAACCATAAAATATCCCGAAATTTCCTAAATATTACGATCGCTTTGTTAACTGCATCACAGGCAGGCGCATAGATTCTAGTCTATATAAATTATGTGGGATTTAACACAGACAGGGATCTAATATGAATACAAAAAGGGCGACATCTATTGCACTGCTTTCCTTGCTACTCACAGCTGCCGAATGTGGCGGTGGAGTGGGAGTCTGTCAGAGCTCACTCGTGTCATTTTCAAGCTTCAGTGTGACATATTGCTATAGCAATTTTGATGCGGCTGAATGCTCTGCCTACGACAATCAACAGATCAATGGGGCCACTAACTGGTATTTCTATTCGGGTCAAACCTGCTCGGATCGTGGATTGAGCGAAGGCTCCAACTATCTGTAACATTGGATATGGAGAATCGGCATACTGGTTCTCCATATCATTCGCATATACCAAATTATCGTATGACCCTATTCAAGTTCACGACTGCCATTATTACTATTCTAGGGCTTGCACTGCTCATTTACTTGAAGCTCGACTCAGAAGTAACACTACCAGCCCAGGCATCACACACCAACCATCCGATCTTACAAGAAGAATCTATGCAGCACCCTCGCGAACGGAATGACCTACAAACAAAATCCAGTGATTTGTCACAACGGCCTTCTGAAGATGAGACTGCCTCGCCATCAAATAGTGACATAAAAAATACAGACCATGCTTCAAATGAAAGATACGAGGAAGTCATCTTATACCCACGCTTTAGCCGGGAGAAAAAGATGGAGATGTATATTAACGGTCGTCCTCTTGCGACAGTGCAATACCCTATGGGACTGGACTATCAGGGCGTGGAGCAATACTCGGATAATGTATATGCCATCAATAAACAGCGGCTACAGGAACAGTCACAATTAAACGATCTGTTAAGCCACGCCAGGTTCGATGACACATCCGACGGCCCCATAACCGTCACCGAAGTCGTGCCAGGAGGCATTTTCGATCGCATAGGCATACTGCCTGGCGATAAAGTTACAGGTATAAATGGTTTCGACACTCACAATTATGCCGAACTATACAGTGCATATGAAAACATTAAGAATGAAGAGCAGATATCACTGCACTTATACCGAAACGGTCAAACAATAAACTTCACCTATTTTATTCAATAGCGAATATCAATTGCATGTTGGGATCGTACTAGAAGAGAACAGGTAGTCACATGATTCGCCGGAGTTGCAACACGGTACGCTTGTTGTTCCGTAATTGTCCTGCAGGTAACTACTAGAACAATTTTCGTATCGAACAAGACAATCTTCTTCTTCACAGCCGGAGAGGCCGACACTTAATACTAGACCGGCACCCACCACTACAAGTACTTTCTTAAAATTATTTGTCATCCCCTACTCCTATGTTCATAAATGGTCATATCTTAAAAATAGCGCATGCTCAGGGAATGTGAATACCTACTGTCAATAAAGAAAAAGCGGCCCGAAAGCCGCTTGATTCTTTACTTGGTAAGTTCCAGCAACATGCTGTTCATCCTCGCCACAAAGGAGGCCGGGTCGTCCAGTTGCCCGCCCTCTGCCAGCAGGGCCTGCTCGAACAGCAGATTGGTCCAGTCATCGAAACGCTCGGTCTCGGCCTCATCCTTGAGCCGCGCCACCAGGGTGTGCTCGGGATTGATTTCGAGGATGGGTTTGTTGCCGGCGATATCATGACCGGCCTCCTTGAGGATGCGCTCGAGGTTGGCACTCATGTCATTGCTGTCCACTACCAGACAGGAGGGAGAGTCAGTCAGGCGGTGAGTGAGACGCACCTCCTTGACCTTATCGCCCAGGGTCTCCTGAACCTTTTTCACCAGGTCTTCGAACTGCTTGTCGACCTCTTCGTGCTGCTTCTTCTCTTCCTCGTCTTCCAGGTCGCCCAGGTCGAGTTCGCCCTTGGTGACGGAAACCAGTGATTTGCCGTCGTATTCAAACAGGGAAGAGACCAGCCACTCGTCAACGCGATCGGAGAGCAGCAAGACTTCAATCCCCTTCTTGCGGAATACTTCCAGGTGCGGACTGTTCTTGGCGGCGTTAAAGGAGTCGGCAGTGATGTAGAAGACCTTGTCCTGACCGTCCTTCATGCGGCCGATGTAGTCGTCCAGCGACACGGTCTGCTCGGGGCTGTCGCTATGGGTGGAGGCGAAACGCAACAACTTGGCGATCTTCTCTCGATTGCTCGGGTCCTCGCCGGGGCCCTCCTTCATCACCTTGCCGAACTCGTCCCAGAACTTCTGGTACTGTTCGGCATCGTCTTTGGCCAGTTTCTCCAGCATGTCCAGCACCTTCTTGACCGAGCCGGCGCGCATGGAGTCGATAACCTTGTTGCTCTGCAAGATCTCGCGCGAGACGTTGAGCGGCAGGTCGCTGGAATCGATAACCCCGCGCACAAAGCGAAGGTAGGTCGGCATGAGGTGTTCGGCGTCATCCATGATGAAGACACGTTTCACGTAGAGCTTGATGCCGTGTTTGCGCTCACGGTCCCACAGATCGAAGGGCGCACGCTGGGGGATATAGAGCAGTGTGGTGTATTCGTGCTTGCCCTCGACACGCGCGTGGACGTGTACCAGAGGGTCTTCGAAATCATGGGCCACGTGCTTGTAAAACTCGTTGTACTCCTCCTCGGAGATATCGGACTTGGAACGGGTCCACAGGGCCGAGGCCTTGTTGACCTGCTCGTCACCCTCGGCTTCTTCCTCCTCCCCCATCGCCTCCTTGGCCATCATGATGGGGAAAGTGATGTGGTCGGAATACTTGTGGACGATGTTCTTCAGGCGCCAGGCATCGAGGAATTCGTCGGCGTCCTCGCGCAGGTGAAGGACCACCTCGGTACCTCGCCCATCCTTCTCCACAGTCTCCAGGGTGAACTCGCCCTCACCGTCGGACTCCCAACGTGTGGCCTCACTCTCACCGGCTCGACGAGTGGTGAGGCTCACCTTGTCGGCAACGATAAAGGATGAATAGAAACCGACGCCAAACTGGCCGATGAGGTGGGCGTCCTTGGCCTGGTCGCCGGTGAGGGCGTCGAGGAACTGGCGCGTGCCCGACTTGGCGATGGTGCCGATGTTATCGATCACCTCCTGGCGACTCATGCCAATACCGTTGTCACGGATACTGAGGGTACGGGCATCCTTGTCGTAAGCCAGGTGGATAGCCAGTTCACTGTCGCCCTCATACAGGCCGTCGTCGGCAATGGCCTCGAAGCGCAGCTTGTCACAGGCATCGGAGGCATTTGAAATCAGTTCACGCAGGAAGATCTCCTTGTTGGAATACAAGGAATGGATCATCAGGTGCAGGAGTTGCTTGACCTCCGTCTGGAATCCCAACGTCTCTTTTTGCTCTGTCACGCTCATGTGCGGGGTTCTCCTTTCAATACCGATTAAGTAAGCTCCTTGCTGTATGGGGACCGGCCGGTCATTTTTCAAGCCCTTGACCCCCCCTCCAGCTCCCCCGATACTGTCAGCTAATCCCGTGTACATAACCACATAATAAGACAACAATGAGCATTCAGACCGTCTCCACCACCCCCTTCGATGATCAAAAACCCGGAACCTCGGGCCTGAGAAAAAAGGTCCCGGTCTTCCAGCAACCGCACTATCTGGAGAATTTCGTCCAGTCCATCTTCAACAGTGTCCCGGAGCTTGAGGGCAACACCCTGGTCGTGGGCGGTGACGGACGCTACTACAATGACGATGCCATCCAGACCATCCTGCGCATGGCCGCCGCCAACGGCATCGCCCGGGTCCTGGTGGGACAGCACGGCTACCTCTCCACGCCGGCGGCCTCGGCGGTGATACGCAAACACGGTGCGGCCGGCGGCATCATCCTCTCGGCCAGTCACAACCCCGGCGGTCCCAAGGGGGACTTTGGCATTAAATTCAACGCCGCCAACGGCGGACCCGCGGTGGAATCCCTCACCGAGGCAATCTTCGAGGCCAGCAAAAGGCTGGAGCACTATCTCTCGGTCTCTTGTGAGGATATTCCCCTGGGTGAGGCTGGCACGTATCAAATTGAGGCGATGCAGGTCGAGGTCATCGACCCGGTAGAGGATTACGCCAATCTAATGGCTGAACTGTTCGATTTCGATGCCATTCGCGGCATGTTCAAGGCAGGTTTCCGTTTGCGTTTTGATGCCATGCACGCCATTACCGGCCCCTATGCGCGTCGTATCCTGGAGCAGGAACTGGGTGCGGCGGCCGGCACCGTAATCAATGCCGAGCCCAAGCCCGACTTCGGCGGCGGCCACCCCGATCCCAATCTCGCCCACGCCAGGGAAATGGTGGATGAGATGTATTCCGACGATGCCCCGGATATGGGTGCGGCCTCCGATGGCGACGGTGATCGAAACATGGTGCTGGGCCGCCACTTCTTCGTCACGCCCTCCGACAGCCTGGCGGTGCTGGCCGCCAATGCCACCCTGGTGCCGGGGTATGCCGCTGGTCTGAGCGGCGTCGCCCGCTCCATGCCCACCAGTTGTGCCGTCGACCAGGTGGCCAGGAGCCTGGGTATTGACTGCTACGAAACCCCCACCGGCTGGAAATTCTTCGGCAACCTCATGGACGCCGATCGCATCACCCTGTGCGGCGAAGAGAGCTTCGGCACCGGCTCGGCCCATATTCGCGAAAAGGACGGTCTGTGGGCCGTCCTGTTCTGGCTCAACATCCTTGCGGTGAAGGGGGACTCCATCAAGGACATCGTCCATCACCACTGGTCGGTCTATGGCCGCAACTATTACACGCGCCACGACTATGAGGACATCGACAGTGAGGCGGCCAGCACCCTCATGTCCATGCTCGGCTCTATCCTGCCCAACCAGGTCGATCGCGAGATCGCCGGGTATAAGGTCAAGGCAGCCGACCAGTTCAGCTATACCGACCCGGTGGACGGTTCGGTCTCCGCGAATCAGGGGATTCGCCTGCTATTTGAGAACGGTGCACGTATCGTCTACCGACTCTCCGGCACCGGGACTCAGGGTGCCACCCTGCGCATCTACATCGAGGCCTATGAAGCCGATGTCACTCGCCAGGACCAGGACACCCAGCAGGCGTTGGCCGACTACATTGAGATCGCACGCGAGGTCGCCGACGTGGCGGGCTACACGGGCATGGACGAACCGACCGTCATTACCTGATCCTGACGTTTAAAGCCCGAGGCGATCGATAAGCGTGGTGGCGATCTCCTCCACCGACATCTGCGTTACATCGATGTGTTTCATGGCGTATTTTCGGAAAATGGCCTCGGCGTTCTCCAGTTCCTCCCTGCACTGTCTCAGGCTGGCATAATGGCTATCATTGAGACGCTCACTTCGGATCTGTGACAGGCGCTGCGGCTCGATGGTGAGGCCAAACAGTTTGCGTCGATAGGGCTGCAGGGGTTTGGGCAGTTCGCCATTCATCAGATCATCTTCGGTCAGGGGATAGTTGGCCACCTTGATCCCGAACTGCATCGCCATATAGAGACTGGTTGGCGTCTTACCGCAGCGTGATACCCCCACCAGGATGACATCGGCGACATCATAGTGCCGGGTATTCAGGCCATCGTCGGTACTGATGGTGTAATTAACGGCCTCGATACGATGGGTGTAGTCGAGATCATCCACTCGGCCATGGGTATGACCCACCTTGTGAGAGGAGGCAATTCGGAGTTCATCCTCCAGGGGACCGATAAAGGTCCCGAACAGATCGATGACCAATAGGTCCGAGCGTTCAAACACCTCGCGTATCTCATCCTCTATGAGGGTGCTCATGACTATCGGCCGCTGTCCCGAACCGGTACTCTCCAGAATACTGTTTAGCATCTTACGCGCCTTCTCTACCGTATCGACATAGCGCAGGGTATGGCGCTCAAACTCGACGCTGGGAAACTGGGTCAACAGCCCCTGCCCCAGGGTTTCGGCGGTTATGCCGGTGCGGTCGGAAACAAAATATATCTGGCGTTTCATATCGTGGAGGTCCGGTTCATTGCAGTTATGCCCACTTCTACTTATTGTGTGGATTATGTAAGTCGCCGTCCAGCAAGCAAAGGGTGATTAATGTGAGTAATGCCGAAGACATCTTGTGGTTTGACACCATCCGAATGAACGATGTGGAGTCGGTAGGCGGCAAGAACGCCTCGCTCGGTGAGATGTACACACAACTGACCAATACAGGCGTGGATGTGCCCAATGGCTTTGCCACCACCGCCCACGCCTATCGCAACTTCCTCGACGAGAACAAGCTCACTAAACGCATCAACGAGGCCCTTGAGAGGCTGGACGTCGACGATGTCACCGAGCTGGGGCGTGTTGGGGCACAAATTCGCGAGTGGGTGATGCAGGCATCCCTGCCGCAGGACCTGGATGCCGCCCTGCGCACTGCCTATCAGCAGCTGGTCGAGGAGGCCGGCGCCGAGATATCCGTTGCCATCCGCTCATCGGCCACGGCCGAAGACCTGCCCGAGGCCTCTTTTGCCGGACAGCAGGAGACCCTGCTCAACATCCGCGGCGCCGACGCCGTTGTCGCGGGGGTCAAGGAGGTCTTCGCCTCTCTATACAACGATCGCGCCATTGCCTACCGCGTGCACCAGAACTTCGACCACAGCCAGGTGGCCCTCTCCTGCGGGATCCAGCGTATGGTGCGAAGCGATATCGGGGCCAGTGGTGTCATGTTCACCCTCGACACCGAATCGGGCTTTCGCGACGTGGTCTTCATCACTGCTGCCTATGGCCTGGGTGAGACTGTGGTCCAGGGTGCAGTCAACCCAGATGAATTCTATGTCCACAAACCCACCCTGGCCGAGGGCAAGCAGGCCATTATCCGCCGCAGCCTGGGCAGCAAACTCATCAAGATGATCTACGATGACACCGGGGAACGGCCCACGAGCACTGTCGATACCGATAGCGGGGAGCGCGATCGTTTCTGCCTGAAGGACGACCAGGTCCTGGAACTGGCGCGCATGGGTGCCTCCATCGAATCTCACTACGGTCGCCCCATGGATATCGAATGGGGACTGGACGGTGAAACCGGCCGCTTGTATATCCTGCAGGCACGCCCGGAGACGGTGAAGAGCCGCAGTGGCACCACCCTGCAACGCTATCAACTCAAGCAAACTGGCGATGTCGTCATTAGCGGTCGTAGCATCGGCCAGCGTATCGCCAGCGGACCGGCGCGCATCATCATGTCCGCCAAGGAGATGAACAAGGTCAAGCCGGGCGATGTGCTGGTGACCGACATGACCGACCCGGACTGGGAACCGATCATGAAACGCGCCTCGGCCATCGTCACCAATCGCGGTGGACGAACCTGCCATGCCGCTATTATTGCCCGCGAGATGGGGATCCCGGCGGTCGTGGGGACCGCGGATGCCACCACGGCCATCCAAGACGGACAGGAGGTCACCGTCTCTTGCGCCGAAGGTGACACTGGCAATGTCTACGCCGGACTACTCGATTTTGAGGTCTTGGAAACCAATATCGACAACATGCCCGCCCTGCCCTTCAAGATCATGATGAACGTCGCCAACCCTGAGCGCGCCTTCGACTTTCAGTTCATTCCCAGTGAAGGTGTGGGCCTGGCAAGACTGGAGTTCATCATCAACCGCGATATCGGCATCCACCCCAAGGCGCTGCTGAACTACGCGGACCAGTCCCCTGAGGTACGCAAGGAGATCGACAAGCGCTTACACGGTTATGAGGACCCGGTATCCTTTTATATCAATCGCCTGGCGGAAGGGATCGCGACCATCGCCGCTGCCTTCTATCCCAAGCGCGTGATTGTGCGGATGTCGGACTTCAAATCCAATGAGTACGCCAACCTAGTCGGCGGTGAGCGCTATGAGCCGGAAGAGGAAAACCCCATGATCGGTTTCCGCGGCGCCTCGCGTTATATCTCTGAGGATTTTCGTGACTGTTTCGAGCTTGAATGCAAAAGTCTGATCAAGGTGCGCGACGAAATGGGATTGAACAATGTTGAGATCATGATCCCCTTCGTTCGGACCGTGGAGGAAGGCAGTAAAGTCATCGAACTACTGGAACAAAACGGTCTGCGTCGTGGTGAGAACGGGCTAAAGGTCATCATGATGTGTGAACTGCCCTCCAATGCCCTGCTGGCGGATCAGTTCCTTGATCACTTCGATGGCTTCTCCATCGGCTCCAATGACCTAACCCAGCTTACCCTGGGCCTGGATCGTGATTCGGGATTGGTGGCGGAGTTGTTTGACGAGCGCAATGATGCGGTTAAGGCCCTGTTGCATATGGCCATACAGGCCTGTCGTGAACGCGGCAAATATATCGGCATCTGTGGCCAGGGACCATCGGATCATCCCGATCTGGCCAAGTGGTTGATGCAGGAAGGGATCGATTCGGTCTCACTCAACCCCGACTCGGTTGTCGATACCTGGTTATTCCTGGCCGAAAAATAATCTGGGACTATTGATAAGCCAGGCCCTTCTTGAGTGCCAGCTCGTATTGCGAGCGGGACTTGCCGGCTTGAGGCTTATCTATCGTCTTTTTTACCGTCGGCGTCGCATCCTCCTGTATCTTGCCATCCTTGTTGACCAGGGCCTTGAGGAATTTACTCAGGCGTGAGAAGTCCACGGTCAGCAACATGCTGCCATCGTAGGTCACGCTGGAGGCGGTGACCATGCGCTTGTTCTTGAATTGCTCGATCACGGCGCGAATGATCTTTCGCTCGATACCGGTTTCATCGCTCAACTGTGAAGGGTGTACGGTAACCTGTCCAAGATTATTGGTGACCTTGGCCGGTTTGAGATCCAGCAGGGCGATACCCACCGTGAGCAGGTTCTGATTGCTGCACTGTGTCACCATGGTCTCATTGGAGTTGGCGATCTTGGTTGAGAGCGACTTGAACATGCGAAACGACAGTTCCGGGATACGCTTCAAGGCATTGAGAAAATTCTCATTGGTAAACTCGAGGCATATGAGTTCCGATGCCGCGCGGATGGTACCGGTACGCTTTTGATCCAGGAACACACCCATCTCGCCCAGTATGGTGCCCTGGCCGACTCGAGCGATCACGTTAAAGTTGCCACTCCCATCCTGTTTCAGGATCTCGGCCTCTCCTTCGAGGAGTATAAAGACATTACTCGACATTTCGCCTTCATTGGCCAGGACCTGTCCCTTGCTGTAATTCTTCTTACGGCCGTAGTTGGTCAGAAAATCGGTGATATTCCGACTGAGAGTGGTAGGAGAGTAATCCAGTAAATTGTTTATTCCAGACATTGCCCTTTCCACCATGCATCCAAGTACGATTAAAGCTTAGTCAGGCGGAACGGGAATTGAGTGTGCGAGGTTCTCAAAAAAGTCGGGGCTGCATCACAAAATCAACAGTCGAATTGGCAGCGTGTCGACAATATCGATAGATGTCTAGAATCTGCAATGGTTTGTTGACAAGTTTATTGATTTAGCCTGATTTGTTGGTTGGACGGGGGAAGGTATTGTCGTTGAGGTATTTGATCAGGTCCTGCACATTGGCCGAGCCTTCGATGCTACCTTCGGAACGTCTCACATTGGTGATCACACCCACCCCTTGCAGGGTTTCCACTGCCGAGGCGACGGCATGACGACCGATGGCGCTGACCTTCGCCAGTTCTGCCAGATTCAGGTTGAACGGCGCCGTATCGCCTCCTTCGCTGCGACTGGCCGCGAGGATATTGGCCCCAACCACCATCAGGTTGTGGGCCTTGCGTAGGCCCAGGATAAAGTCATTGGATGATTTGAGTTTCTGTGAGAGGGACTTGATTATCCGTACCCCAAGTTCGGGGATACTCTCGATGGCGCGAAAGAAACTGTCGGCGTCGAATTCCAGCGCCAGGACATCGCTCACGGCGCGAACCGAGCTGGTGCGGGTCTCCTCCATGAACACCCCAATCTCGCCGAGGATGGCTCCACTGCCGACACGGGCCACTACGTTCTCCTGACCGTCGTCACCGTCCTTGATAATGGCCGCCTCTCCTTCCAGCAGCACATAGATGGTGCGCGCCATTTTACCCTCTGTGATGAAGGTCGTGCCCTTGCTGAACTGGCTCTTGCGTCCGTAGGAGACCAGGAATTGAGTGATTTCCCGGTTAACGGTGGTCGCGGGCGGAATCCCGGTTTGCTGCGACACGAGCACACTCCCAATATTCTGATTTTTGTTTT